>PLFC01000048.1:13410-20979 GCA_003136655.1 Vulcanimicrobiota bacterium | reverse complement strand
ATCTTCGGCGGCTTCGCGCCCGACGCGATCGTCGACCGCACCAACGACGCGAGTTGCGTCGCGATCATCACCGCGGATCAAGGCTGGCGACGCGGGCACAAGGTGCCGCTGAAGGCCAACTGCGACGAGGCGATGGCGCACACGCCGAGCGTGAAGCATTGCATCGTGGCCAAGCGCGTGGGCGATCCGGTACACATGGAAGCGGGACGCGACGTGTGGTGGGACGACGTGGTGAAGGACCAGCCCGACACCTGTGAGCCCGAAGCGATGGACGCGCACGATCTGCTCTTCCTGCTTTACACCTCGGGATCGACGGCCAAGCCCAAAGGCATCGAACATTCCACGGGCGGCTATCTCACGGGCGTCACCACCACGCACAAACTGGTCTTCGATCTCAAGGAAGACACCGACGTGTATTGGTGCGCGGCCGACATCGGCTGGGTGACCGGCCACTCGTACATCGTCTACGGACCGCTGTGCAACGGCGCGACCAGCGTGATCTACGAAGGCACGCCCGATTTTCCCGATAAGGACCGGCTCTGGGAGATCGCCGAGCGCTACAAGGTGACGATCCTGTACACGGCACCCACCGCGATCCGCACGTTCATGAAGTGGGGCCGCGAGTTCGTGGAGCGCCACGACCTTTCGAACCTGCGGCTTCTCGGCAGCGTCGGCGAACCGATCAATCCCGAAGCGTGGATCTGGTACTCCGAAGTGATCGGCGGCGGCCGCTGCCCGATCGTCGACACGTGGTGGCAGACGGANNCTGCCCGGCATCACCACCACCAAACCCGGCAGCGCGACGAAGCCCTTTCCGGGCATCTCGGTCGACATCGTCAACGATGCGGGCGAAAGCGTGCCGCTCGGCGGCGGCGGGTATCTCGTGCTCAAGGGACCGTGGCCATCGATGTTGCGCGGCATCTGGGGCGACCCGCAGCGCTACAAGGACACGTACTGGGGCAAGTTCGGCCACATGTACCTCGCCGGCGACGGGTGCAACCGCGATACCGAAGGCGACTACTGGTTCATGGGCCGCATCGACGACGTGATGAACATCAGCGGCCACCGCATCTCCACGACGGAGGTCGAGAGCGCGCTCGTCGACCATCACGCCGTGGCCGAAGCGGCCGTGGTGGGCAAGGCCGACGACGTGACGGGTCAGGCGATCTGCGCGTTCGTTTCGCTGAAGGCCGGCTTCTCGGGTTCGCCCGCGCTCGCCGACGAGTTACGCGATCACGTCGCGCAGAAACTGGGCAAATTCATTCGGCCGAAGTACCTGACGTTCACGCAAGAGCTNNAAGACGCGCAGCGGCAAGATCATGCGCCGGCTCTTGCGCGACATCGCGGAAGGCCGGATGTTGGGCGACACGACGACGCTGGCCGACTCGAACGTCGTCGCGGAACTCCGCGACCGCGCCGTCGCGGAAGCCTCGAAAGAAGATTAGCCGCCGGCTAGTGCGTTTGCGCTAGTCGGCGAAGATGCCCTCGACGTTGCGGGGGTACCAGCATCGTTCGCTTTTGAACGGGCCGTCGAGCACCTGGACCCGCACCTTCGGTGCTTGGCCTTCGGTGTGGGCCACGATTTGCACGGGCGTTCCGGGCGCGACGGCCAGCGCGAATTGCGTCGCGGCCTTCAGATCCTCGGGATCGTGTTCGTTGACCGCTTCGACGATCGCATCGGCGCCGTGCACGTCGGGCGCGCAGGCGAAGTCGGCCGCGGCAGGCCCGGTATGCATCGGCGGTTCGGCGGAGCTGCAGCCGGCCAGTACCAACGCGGCGATGCCCGCGAAAAACGAGATCCTCACCCGGGAAGTATCGGCCGGAGCGGTCGCTCGCTTCAGGACTTGCCCGAGAGCACTCCCGGCACGTCGGCATACCAGCACTCGCGGCCCTTGTATTGGCCCTCGAGCACTTCGGCGCGCACCTTCGGCTTATCGCCGCCCACGCGTTCTTCCACGCGCACGCTCGTGCCGGGCGGAACCGCCACCGAGAAGCGGATCGCGTCGGTGTAGTCGTCTTCGTCGCTCGTGCGCAACGCCGCTTCGATCGCGTCGGCGCTCTTGGCATCGGGCGCGCAATAATAGTCCGACACCTTGGGCCCGGTCTTCTCGACGTCGCCGGATTGGCCGGAACAGCCCGCGAGCAACCCGGCGGCGAGCAAAAGCCCGCCGCCGAGCAGCGCAGGTCCGAACCTGCGGGTCATTTCCCGTGCAGCGACGCGTCCGGGGTCACGGCCTCGACCGTGAGTCCGATGTGCACGTCGTAGCCGACGAGCAGCACGCCGGCCGGCGTCAGGCGCTGGTCGACCAGATGCCAATCGCGCCGGTCGATCTTGAGGTCGGAACTGTACCCGACGCGCGTGCCGCCGCTCTCGTCGGGAATGCGGCCTTCGACGTGCACCGGGAAGCTGACGGGCTTGGTGATGTCCTTGATCGTCAAGTCGCCGGTGACGGTGAAGTCGTCCTTGCCGGTCTGCGTTATCTTGGTCGACTTGAAGGTGATCGTGGGATACTTCGCCGTGTCGAAATACGTCGCCGAACGCAGGTCGGCATCGCGATCGTGGTTGTCGGTGTCTTCGTGTGCGACGTTGAGCGTCGCCTCGAGGCGTTCGGGAATGACGCTACCCTTGGGCGCCACGACCGTGAGTTGCGTGATCGGAATGTGGCCCCACACTTTCGAGACGACCATGTGCGAGACGGTGAACTCCGCACGCGAGTGGACGAGGTCGGGGGTCCAGGTAACGGCCGGCTCGGCGGCCCGCGCCGCCGGCCCGAAGGCCGGCAGCGCGAGCGCCGCAAACGCGGCGGCGATGAGCGTTTTGCGCATGTATGTTCTCCGGATCAGTGGACTTGGAACGTGTAGTTGAAGTACACAGCGCGGTAGGGCAAGCCGAACTGTTCGGTGGCGTTGGAGCCGGTGTACTGCGCGTAGTCGGCGGCCGTCGCATATTGGTTCAGCGCGAGCGGAACGCCTTCGTAACGCAAGCCTTCGATGAATGCGTTTTGATTGAACAGGTTACTGACGGTAGCCGAGAACGTGCCGGGCCCGAGCGGCGTACCGGCCGTGAGGTTGCTGAAGTTGTAGGCAGGCAAGTTCTTCGTGTTATTGGCCGAGACGCCGTGCACGCTGTAGCGCAACTCGAGCTTCTTGAAGAACGTGTGATCGAGCGCGAGATCGAACGTGTGCAGCGGCAGATTGGGCAACTGGCTGCCCAGGATCAGGGTCTGGTTCGATTTCAAGAGCGCGATCGGCGCCGAGGTGATCGAGGTAGAGTCGGTGTCGTAGTCGTAGTCGATGAACGTATTGCGCTCGATACGCTGGCGGCCGCTGAGCGTGAAACCGCGCGCGCGCAGTTGACCGACGTTGACCGTACCGCTGACCGCAAGCAATTGATTGGGATCGACGCCGGGACACGTAGCGAGGAGTTTTTGCTCCTGCGCCGCGAGGTAGGTCGGATCGATGAAGCCCGTGCCCGATTGTGCGAGGGGGATCTCCGTCGAATAGAGCTTGTCGAAGACGTTGACGTCGTAGAGGGCGAGTTGCACCTGCGAGTCGCCGCCGAAGCTGTGACCGTAGGCAAACTCCTGATCGACGCCGCGCTCGGGCTTCAAGATGGTTGAGGGAGCGCTGCCGATGCTATTGGGCGACGAACAACTGATCGGCTTACCGCCGCCCGCGCCGCCGAGGGGACTCTCGCTGAAGGGCACGTCGACTTGATTGCCCGCGGGCTGCGTGGTCGTCGCTCCGACTGCGGCCCGAACCACGTCCTTGCGCGTCAAATCGTAGATCACCGAGAGACGGGGATCGAAAAACGAGGTGTTCGTCGCGTTCGACTCGCCGAAGTTCGCGTTGGCGTAAAGCGAAAGCGGCGAACCCGGCGCGCGATAAACGTCGTCCACGAGAAACGTCCTCGTGGTGATCGTTGGGTTGCCCTTCGGCTTCGAGTTGCGCAGGAAGAGATAGTACGTGTTCAGGTAGGAATAGCCCAAACCGAAGGTCTCCGACGAACCGAGGCGGAGGTCGTCGTGCGCGACGGCACCGGTTTCGCCGACGTTCGTGTTCCGGTACGAAGCCTGATCGCCGGGCTCTACTTCGTACGGCAACTGGAACGTGCGGTCGACCGTATCGAGATAGCGATTCGAGTAGGCGTCGACGGTGTACGTGTTGCGGCCCGAGGTACCGTCGAAGGTGAGGTTTTCGTCATTGAAGTTGATGGCTTGCCATCCGGGTCCCGCACCGTCGAAGCCGGTGTTGAACTTGGCCCACTGCTGGGGCGTTTCGCAAGGCACGCCACCGTCGGGCAAGCCGTTGGGTCCCGTGCCGTAGGGAACGCCGAAGTTGTTGAGCGGCTGGAATTCCCCGGCCGGACACGGATCCGACGACGACTTGTTCGCCAGGAGATTCTTGCCGAAGGCGAGCGCCGGCGCGTAGGGCAGGTAGTCGCCGTCACCGTTACCGGTTTTGTTCTCCCACATCGAACTATTGGTCTGCGTGTAGGTGATGTGGCTGGTGGGCGTGACCGCGTACTGGAACTTCAAGAGCGAGACGCGCGACGTGGCCGCCGAGTCGTCCTGGTAGAGCGGATACGCGAGCGAGCCCGGCGGTGCCGACGGATCGAAAGCGGCGCCCGGCTGCGGGAAGTACGAGTTCTTGATCGGTCCGTCGAGATAACCCACGCCGAGGTCGACGGCGTAGCCGAAGCGACTGCCCAACGTGCCCGTGGCCTGGAAGTTGGTGTTGGCCTTATCCCACGTACCCCAGCCCTGATTGAACGAGATGCGGTTGTCGGGCGTGGGATTGATCGTCTGGAAATCGACGACGCCGCCGATGGCGCTGACGCCGAGGTTTTCGCTGCCGCCCGAACCGTAGGTCACGTTGATCGCGCGCAGGCCCATGATCGGCGAGAGCTGCTGATTGTAGCCGCCCGGTACGCCGTAGGCGATCGGATGGCCGTCGAGCGTCTGCACGGTCTCGAGCGTGCCGATGCCGCGGATGCTCAGGTTGATATCGTCGCTGAGCGCCGCCGTGTCGCCGGTGATGCCGTTGTTGACGCCCGGCAGCAGACGCAGCGCGTCGCCGGCCCGGAACGTTCCGGTTTGCTCGAGCGTATCGGTGTCCAAGGTACGGTAAATCGTGCTCGCCCGCTGGAGCGAACTGTTGGCGCTGACGCTCGTGACGGCGATCGTCTTGAGCGACTCTCCGCCGGTGGAGGCGGTGCGCTCCAAGGCGAGGGTCACCTGCGCGACGCCGCCGTCTTTGAGGACGATCGTATCGGAGTCGGCGGCGAGGTAGCCATCGCGGCGCAGGCGCAAGACGTAGGCGCCGGGCGGCAGGCCGTTGATCGCAAAGCCGCCGCGCGAATCGGTGATTGCGGATTTGGTGGTGCCCAGAACCGCGACGCCGACGCCCGAGAGGGGCAGGCCGGTCTGTTCATCGTTGACGCTGCCCGCGATCACGGCGGTATCCGCCGCGAAGACAGGGACGACGCTGCCCGTTACGGCGAGCAGCAGTGCGACACACGCGAACGCAAACGTTCGCGCCTGTCGAAGTAGCTTCGACATTCGTGAAATCTCCTCGACGCGAGCCGTGAGGGCTCGCGCCCTAGCGAAGGACGTCTCTGAAGGGGACGGCTAGGCCAGGAGCGCCGGCGGCGCGCGGTTTCCGGAGGTACAGCGGCGCAGCGACGAGTGCGTGCGCGCCCGCCGCGGCATGCCGCGAGCGGCGAGCGGTGCGGCCGCAGCGACGAACGCGAGCGCGAGACGGACGAACGATTCCACCACGCGCAAGAGCGCGCGATGATGGCGGCACAAGAGGCGCAAGAACGCCAGCACGCCGCCGGAGACGAGTCCGGCGCACAGTGCGAGCATGCTCCCGGCAAGGATGAACGAGCCGCCGACGAGATCGCCGAGATCGTCGACCGGCCGCCCCGCAAGGGCGGCGTCGAGCCCGGCCATGCCGAGCAACACCGGAATCGAGAATGCGGCGACGACCGCACAGAAGCGCCACGGCGACGCCGGAGCGGCCGCGCTCAACACGCCGCGCAAGGCGCCGAATCGGCCCCGCGCCTCGGCGACGGCCGCGCGCAGGATCGCCCACAGCCCGCCGCACGCTGCAACGAAGGCAAGCAACGAGACGGTCCAGCGCGAGCCGTGCTCGAGCGCGTCGTAGGCGTCCTTCGCGAGCACGTAGTCGCCCGCGATGTCGATGGCGAGATGGGCCAGCACCGCCGCGGCGCACGCGGCAAAGCAGGGCAACGCAAAGCGTAGAGCCTGCGCGAAGAACCCGCCTGACGGAACTACAGGGCGTTTCACGACGGCGCTCCGGCTTCTCGCCGCCTGCCCTGTCTCCTTCGCCGATATGTGCGAAATGCGCCTTATTATGGTTCGCTTAAGCAGCGAAAAACGCGCGCAACTCCGACAAATCGCGCACCCGCGTAGCGGGCGGCAGCGCGCTCAAGATCGTCTCGCCGTAGTGCATGCCCGCAGCCCGGCCGTCCAGCAAAACGAGCAAGCCGCGATCGGCGCGCGAGCGGATGAGCCGGCCGAAACCTTGTTTGAGCCGCACGATCGCCGAGGGCAGCATATACTCGTCGAACGACGACGCACCGCCGGCCTCGATCGCTTCCAGGCGCGCGGCGACGAGGGGATCCGCCGGCGACGGAAACGGCAGCCTATCGACGATCACGCACGAGAGCTGATCGCCCACCACGTCGATGCCCTCCCAAAACGTGCCCGTCGCGAAGAGCACCGCGTTGCGCGTGGAGCGGAACCAGTCGAGCAAATGCGCGCGAGGCAACTCGCCCTGCATCTTCGTCGGGAAAGGCAGCCGCTCGCGCACGAAGGCGTACACCTCGCGCAAGCGTGCGTATGAGGTGAAGAGCACGAAGGCGCGGCCGCGCGAAAGCTCCAGGCATTCCTCGACGATCGGCGCCACGCGCGCCGCAAAGTCGGGGCTCTTCGGATTGCAGTGCGGCGGCGCCACGTAGAGCCGCGCCTGCGTCGCGTAATCGAAGGGCGACGGCGCGACGTACTCCTGACTCTCGTCGACGCCCAGGGCGCGCTTCACGAAACCGAACTGCCCGTGCGTGGCCAGCGTCGCGCTGGTCAGCACCACGCTCTGCGTGCGCCTGAAGAGCGCGGTGCGCAAGTACTCGGCCACGTCGAACGGCGCCGAGTTGACCTCGTAGCGGCCCTCGCTCTCGAAGCGCTCGACCCACGAGATCGCCTCGTCGGGCGGGAGGTGCGTGCGCTCGATCGTGGTCGAGTGGCCCACGATGCCGCGCAGCGCATTGTCGCGCCGCCGCTCGGCTTCAGCCACGTTATCCGGGGGACGTTTCAGCGCGGCTTGCCAGTGCGCGTAGAGCCAATTCTCGAGTCGATAGAACGTCTTCTGCAGCGCGTCGAGCGCCTCGCCCGCCGCTATGTTCGCGGCCAGCGGATAGCGGTCTCCGGGCACGCTCGCGAGTGACTGCACGAGGCGCCGCATGCCTTCGTCGAGTTCGGCGTCGTACGACGCGGGCACGTGATACTGGCGGTGCAGGCGGCGCATGGTGCGCCCCACGGTGCCGGG
>PLFC01000048.1:0-13370 GCA_003136655.1 Vulcanimicrobiota bacterium | reverse complement strand
TGGCCGGGCGGCGCGAAGGGCAACTCGGCGCGGTCGCCGGTCTCGGTGCGGTTGCCCCACTCCCACATCGCTTCCATCGTGGCGCTCTGTGCGATGAGGCGATCGGAGCGCATGCGCTCGAGCTTCGAGCGGCACAGATACTGGTTGCGGCCCTTGAGCAACTCGACGCGCGCCGGGATGCCGAGCGCGCGCGTGACCAACGGAATGTCTTTGCGCACGAGCTGCTCTTGCAGCGCAATCGTGGCCGTGGAGATCAGGATCTTCTTGCCGCTGCGCAATGCGGGCGCGAGATAGGCCAGCGACTTGCCGACGCCCGTGCCCGCCTCGACGAGCGTGTGCGCGCTTTCCAGGAAGCCGCGCTCGATCAGACGCGACATCTGCACTTGTCCCGCACGCGCCTCGAAGCCGGGCAGCGCCCGCGCGAGCGGCCCGTCGGTAGCGAAGATCGTGTCGAGCGACTCTCGCCTAGTCGCGCTCATCGCGCGTCTTCTTCGGTAACCTCGTGCCCGTCCCCGGCTGCGAACTCGTGGACGTCCCAGGTCTCCGCCGCTCCGACCAACGCCTCTTGCGGGTGCGCGGCCAGTTGGTCGGCCTCGACTTGCTCCTGAGCTTGGACGCGGCGCGGCATCATCATGAGCAGCGCGAGCCCGGCGAGGAAACCGCTGATCAAGCCGCCGACGTGGCCGGCGATCGAGATCGTCGGTATCGTGAACGTCAAGACCAAGTTGATGCCGATGATCGGCAGCGTCTGACCGATCAACGAGCGCCCGGCCTGACCCATGCGGATGCCGATGGCGACGAGCGCGCCGAAGAGTCCGAAGATCGCGCCGCTCGCACCGACCGTGATTTGGTTGGGCGCGAAGAACGTCACCGCAAGGCCGGAACCGAGGAGCGCGATGAAATAGATCGCGAGCATGCGCGGTCGACCCGCAACGAACTCCACGAACGCGCCGACTTGATAGAGCGCGAACATATTCAGCGCAATGTGCAGCACGCCGCCGTGTTCGAAGGCGCCCGAGACGATGCGCCACCACTCGCCGTGGAGCACGGCCGGTCCGTACAAGGCGCCGTGATCGACCAACGCTTGATTGCTGTCGAAGCCGTGCGTAAAAAACTGCCAGGCGAAGACGACGACGTTGATCGCGATGAGCGCGAACGTCGCCCAGGGCAAACGACGATTCACCGCGGTGCGTACTTCAAGGCGCTGCCCGTATTGAAGAGCACCACGGGCCCGTCGAAGCGCGAGCCCGCAGCGAGCAGCGCGTCGAGCGCGGCAAGCGCGGCGCCGCCTTCTTCCGCAGCGTCGATGCCCTCGAGCGTGCGCATGCGGGCCATCGCGTCGACCAGCGCAACCTCGGAGACGGCGAGCGCCGCTCCGCCGGAGTCGCGCAAAGCACGCAGGATCAGCCGGTCGCCCAGTGCGCCGGGCACGCGGAGGCCCCACGCAGCCGTCTGCGCGTCTTCCCACGGTGCGGCTTTCTCGGCACCGCTTTCGAAGGCGCGCACGATCGGCGCACAACCTTCGGCTTGCACGCTGTACATGCGCGGGCGGCGCGCATCGATCCAGCCCGCCCGTTCGAGTTCGTCGAAGGCTTTCCACATGCCGACGAGGCCCGTGCCGCCCCCGGTCGGATAGACGATCGCATCGGGCACGCCGCCCAACTGCTCGACCAACTCGTAGGCCATCGTCTTCTTCCCCTCGATGCGATACGGTTCGCGCAGCGTTGCGACGTTGAAGGCGCCCGTCTCCTGCGAGAATGCCGCCGCGCGCCGGCCCGCTTCATCGATGAGACCGTCGACGAGGCGTACGTCGGCGCCGTAGGTGCGGCACTCTTCGATGAGGATCTGCGGCGTGTCGGCGGGGAGAAAGACGGTGACGGGCAAGCCCGCACGCGCACCGTAGGCGGAGAGGGCTCCGCCCGCGTTGCCGGCGCTCGGCGCCACCAGCGACGGAGCTCCGAGGCGCTTGGCTCGCGTGACCGCCGCCGACATGCCGCGCGCCTTGAACGACGCGGTGGGATTCTGCGCTTCGTCTTTGACGAGCACGCGCGTTTGCGCGCGTTCGCTCAGCCGTGGGGCATCGAGCAACGGCGTCCCGCCCTCACCCAGGCTGACGGGCTCTTCATCGGCATCGACGGGAAGCGCCTCTCGGTACCGCCACATCGTGTAGGGACGCGCCGCAACTGCTGCGTGCGAGAGCGAGATCGGCGGATAGCGCACGAGGAGCGGAGCGCCGTCGTGCGGGCAGGTGGTGGCAAGTTGCTCCGGCTCGAGGCGATGCGCCGCATCGAGCGAGCATTCGAGGAAACTGGGCAGCACGAGTTAGTTGACGACCGTGACCATTCGCGCGAGTTCGAGCGAAATCGCGTGCCGGATGCCTGCCACTTCTACCGTGAGCGGGCCGCCGAGCGGCGCCTTCTCGATCACGTTGACGGCCGTGCCGGGACGCAGCCCGACATCGCTCAAGTACCGAAGTATTTCGGGTGCCTCTTCGGTGACGCCGTGCACCGTCGCATTTTCGCCCGATTGCATCTGCGCGAGCGGCACGCCCGGCCGCGGCGGATCGCTGAGATCCGCAGGCGGGATGGGGTGGCCGTGCGGGCAGACCTTCGGATCGTTGAGGATCGCGACCAAGCGCGCTTCGACTTTATCGGAGATCGCGTGTTCGAGACGGCACGCCTCGCCGTGCACTTCGTCCCAGCCCATACCCAATACGTTGGTCAACAGACATTCGGCCAAGCGATGACGGCGTAACACGCGGACGGCGATTTGCAGCCCGGTTTGGGTCAGCTTCGCCTCGCCGCGGGCGCGGTGATCGATGTAGCCCTCGCCGGCAAGCTTTTTCAGCATGCCCGAAACCGACGCGGGCGTTATGCCGAGCTCCGTCGCCAAGCCCGAGGTCGTGACCCCCGGTCCCTCGCGCTCGAGGCGATAAATCGCCTCGAGATACTCCTCGGTCGACTCGTCGAAGTGCGTATGACCAGCCATAATGAGGGACTAGTTCGGTAGCCCGGCGACGATATCCGTGGCGAAATCATCGATCTCCGCACTCAATGCGATCTTTGTCGCTCGGGGCAGAAAACTCGCCGTGACTGCATCGTGAGCGCGCGCGACGAGGCCGCCCCAGCCGAGCCAGGTTTCGGCGAGGGCGTACTCGTCGCAGAGCGTAGTCGAGAAGAGTTCGGGGTCGTCCGCGTCGATCGCGCAGAGGACGCCCGCGTTCGCAAACGCCCCGATCGGATGGACTTCGCCTGCGGGCACGGCGCCCGTGAGCCGGTTGGAGGTGGGGCAGAGTTCGAGCGCGATCCGGCGCTCGGCGAGTTGCGCGACGAGGGCCGGGTCGCCGATGGAGTGNNGCGCGGGCGTAGTCGAAGGGCTCGCGGTAGAGTTCGGCCGGGAAGTTGACCTCGTCGCCGCCGAGGCCGATGCCCACGACGCCGAGGCCCGCCTCGGCGAGCGAGACGGCGACCTCGGCCGTCTGCTGGGCGCGCTCGACGCCGAAATTCCGGGTGAGGTCGCAGATGAAGGCGACTTCGAGGCCATGCGGCTTGCCCTCGTCGAGGGCGGCGCGCATGGCCGTGACGACTTCGCGGACGTCGAGGTCTTTGTGGAAGAACGTCCAGACCGACGGTGAGATGAAGACCTCGGCATAGCGGACGTTTTGGGCCAGCGCCGCAGCCACGTAGTCGCGGGCGACCTGGGCGTAGTCGCCGGGAGTGCGCAGGATCTTGCACACCTCCGCGAAGGTCAACAGAAACTCGCCGAAGGTCGCGAAAGCGTAAGTTTGGTCGAGCGGGCCGGCCGCCCGGGCGCTCTCCACGCCGTACCGGGCAGCCAACTCGCGGAAGGTCTGGGCCCGTACGGTCCCCTCGAGGTGGCAGTGGAGCTGGACCTTGGGCAGACCCCGGACGGCCGCAGAAATTTCAGGCATCAGCCAAGCCTTCGCCATTTGACAGCCGCCCTCTGCGGCGCTATAGTTGGGGTCGCCCNNCAAATCCTGTCCCCGCAACCAAATCGGAGAAGCGCCTGCAAGGGCGCTTTTTCGTTGTCGCTACGGTGCGCTTTCGCTTCGCAAGATGGGAGATATCCACTCCGAGCGTCCACCGCGCAGACACGCCTTCGAGCGTCGCGCTACCACTCGGGCTACCGGAACCGGCGTCAGGCAACTTCAAACCGAAATGCCGCCCCGTCACGGACGACGTGGCCGGCGGTGGGCGCGGGGAAGTGGGTGCCGATGACGAGGATCTTCCGGTCGGCCCATTCGGCGAAGAGACGCCAGCGGGTGAGTGCGGCGGCCTTCGAGTCGCTGTCCATCGAGAGCCAGTCGGGGTGCGCCATCTGGCAGGGATGGTGCAGCATGTCGCCCGTGATCACCGCGCGCTCGCCTTCGGACTCGATCATCACGCTGACGTGGCCGGGCGTGTGACCGGTCGATGGCGTGAGCCGGATCTCCGGCGAGATCACGTAATCGGTCTCCACCAGCTCGACGAGGCCGGCGTCGACGACCGGTTTGATGCTGTCGCCGAACGTCGTGCGCTGCTCTTCGTCATCGTGCACGCTCCAGAAGTCGTACTCGCGCCGGACGATCATATAACGCGCCTTCGGGAAGGTCGGCACCCACGCGCCGTCCTCGAGCATGGTGTTCCAGCCGACGTGGTCGACGTGCAGGTGCGTGCAGACCACCACGTCGACTACATCGCGTGAAAAACCCGCGTTGCCGAGATGCTGCAAGAACGGCGTCGATAACGGCTGGTCACCGGTTATCTCGCGCGGCCGGTCGTTGCCCACGCATGTGTCGACGACTACCTTCAGGCCAGGCGCCTCGACGAGCAGCGCGTGCACGCTGAGTGTTAAGGTCTCGTCGTCGCCGACAAAATGCGGATAGAGCCACGGCGACTTGCGCAGTTCCGCGTCCGTCGCTTGCGAAAAGACCGCCATCGGCACGGGCAAATCCATCTCGACGACGCGGGTGATCTTGACCCGGCCCACTTGCCAACTCAGAAGCGACTCATTCATGGCTGAGCGGGGGACTTCAACCTTCCGATTCGATTCCCGTTGTACTCGGTGAACCAGATATTTCCATCCGGGCCCACTGCGATGCCGTTCGGCGAGCTACCCTGCGTTATACCGTCGCTCAACTCCGTGATCGTGCCGGCCGTATCGATTTTACCGATCCGATCATTGTTGAATTCCGTGAACCACAGACTCTTATCAGGCCCGAGCGCGATTTCCGACGGGCCGCCGGGATCGCCTCCGTTATCCGGGAGCTCAAACTCGGTGATCTTGCCGACAGCATCGATACTGCCGATCCGATGCGAATTCGGCAACGTGAACCACATCTTTCCGTCGGGACCGCACGTGATGCCTTGGGGTATGCTGCTGCCCTCAGGAAGCGCAAACTCCTTGATCTGACGCGTGTCGATGCTCATTCGACCGATCGCATTTTTCGGGAAGCCCAGCGTGAACCAGATGTGCCCACGATCGCTCGCGATGCCGTCGAGGGCCATGACACCGGTGGCATCGGGCAGGGCGTACTCGGCAATCGTTCCCGAGGTGCTAATCCGGCCGAGCTTGCCGCTGTCCTCGGTAAACCAAAGGCCACCATCAGGACCAGCCGTGATACTTCCCGTAGAACTGCCCGCGCTCAGACCCGCAGCGAACTCGCTTATCGTCCCATGGGGATCGATCCGGCCGATCCGATCCCCCGGCGCCTCGGTAAACCACATGTTCCCGTCGGGCCCGGCCGCGATGCCGATCGGATTGCCGGCCTGAGGCAACGCAAACTCGGTGATCGTGCCTTCGGTAGCAATGCGGCCTATGCGATGACCCGTCTGCTCGGTGAACCAGAGAGCTCCATCGGCGCCCTTGGCCATGAGATGGGGGAGGCTGTTAGCCTCGGGAAGCGCGAATTCGGTAACGGCTTTCGCGGGCGCACTGCAAGCTGCCGGCGCGCACATGCCGGCAAGAAGCGCCGCTATACGCAGAGGACCTCGACCGCATGCCATTAGAAGCCGCTTCGGGTCTCGGACGCCTAATCCCGGTAAGCCTCAGCGCTAAGCGATTCGGCTTACTTCGTCGCGGAGGATGCTTGCAGAGCGCGGAGTGGCCGACGCGGTTGCGGGGGATCGTTCAGGAGCGAGCCCCAGCGTTCGCCATGCTCGAACGCCTCGATCACGCTCGCGACGTATTTGCTCGTTCCCTCGATCGTGAAATCGGTCGGACCCGCTATGTGCGGCGTGACGAACGCATGCGACTCGCGCTCGAGCGGGTCGCTCGCTGAAGCGGGTTCGTGACGCAGCACGTCGAGACCGGCAGCGCGTAGTCGGCCCGACTCGAGCGCGCTACGCAGGGCCCCTTCGTCGACGAGCGATCCCCGTGCGATGTTGATGAGGATCGCCTCGCGTTTCATCGCAGCCAGTACTGAGGCATCTATGAGGTTGTCGTTCGCAGGCGTAGCCGGAACACAGAGGACGACGAAATCCGCCTTCGCAACCGCTTGCTTCAAGTCTTTAGCGGCGAACGCTTCGGCATCGCTGGGTGCGTGCTCGGGATACTCGTCGACGACGATCAGGTGGACGCCGAACGGCCGCAAGCGATCCGCGAGCGCGCGTCCGATGCCACCGATGCCGACGATGCAGACGGCTTTCTGCGCGAGCGCCAGCGCGACGCGCTCGGGCTTGTCGGCGAGAACCAGGCCGAGGTCGCGCGATGCAGCGAGCATGAGCGCGACCGCCCACTCCGCCACGGATTCAGCATTTCCAGTTTGCCCCGACGGCGCGTTCGACGCCCATATGCCGAGTGAACTCGCAGCTTGGATGTCGAGGTTTTCGTAGCCGGCGCTCGTCGTCTGCACCAGCTCGAGCTGCGGTAAGGACGTCAACAACGCTCGATCGATATTTCCGGCGGCGAGCAAAATCGTGAAGTCGGTCGCCGGCGGCGGCGCCCCGGGAGCCCACGAAACCAGTTCCCGTCCGGGCAGATGCGTTCGCAGATTCTCGAACGAAGCGTCGGCGAAGGTACTCTTGTTGTGCAAAACCGCGATCTTCATCGATGGTACGATACCCACAACGGGATACGTCAAGCTTACATCGACGCCGGAGCCGCGAGATTGACCGGTCTAGCTCAGGGAATCCATTGCACCACGTGCCAACTGCCGGTCGTCGACGAGAACGCGGAGCCGAGGACGTCGCCGGCCTTGTCGATGGCGTACGCCTCGGAACTCGTAAACGCGCCGGGGAGATACTGTTGGAGGTCGACGGCGGTCTTGGCGTTGCCGTTCCAGAGCAGCGCGTGCAGCGTGCTCGAGCCGGCCACGTGACCGTACCCGACCTGCACCTTGCCTTGCGCAGCGCGAGCGCATGAGTCGGTGAAGCCTGACGGATGAAGATCGACCATGCTCGCAGCCGTGCCGTGCCAGAGCAGTGCGTGCGTTACACTCTGACCGACGGGCGTGCCGCAACCGACCTGGCTATTTGCTCCCAAAGCCGTCGTGTAGGCACTCGAGACCGTGGAAGGCGTGAGGTCGACCGCGCTTGCAGCCGTACCATGCCAAAGAACCGCGTGGATGGTGCTCGTCGCGCTCGAATACGCGTAGCCGCCCTGGACGGCACCGCGCACCGCATAGGCTTCGGAATATGCGGAGCCGGCAGGATTCAAGTCGACGGGCGACTTCAACTGGCTCAGCCTCCACAAAAAAGCGTGCAGCGGTGAGCCACTGGATCCGGCAATCGAGGTTCCGTCGGTGCCGTACGCACTCGAGCCCGGAGAACAACTTCCACAGCTGCCATTTGGGTTGAGGTCGGTGAAGGTATAGGACGAACCCTGCCATAGTGCGGCGTGGTTGAATCCAAAATAACCGCCGTCGTCCGTCACGAGCGTGCCGACGATGAGCGACCCACCGGCGCCGTACGCATATCCTTCGACATAAAACTGCGGCAACAGCACGACGGGACTCGCCGCGAACAACTCAGCCAGGCGCTCTTGCATGCCGAGCGCGGTGAGGTTGTGCACGTCGCGGCTCAGCGGCGCGAGGAGCGCAGCTATTTCCGTGCGTTGAAAATGAGCGGCAAAGCCGAGTGCCCCACCGTAGTGCTTGGTCATGCGGTCGATGTCGGCCCCGCGCGAAAGGAGCAGCCGAACCACTTCGATCGAGTTGCCGGCAATTGCGTCTTGCAAGCCGCGTATCTCCGAGGCATCGGTCACATCGACGTCCATGCCGAGTTCCAGGAGTAGCGCGACGATATCGACGCGCCCGCGGCGGGCCGCGATTCGCATCGGCTCCGCATTCTCGAGGCAGCCCGGGTCGTGACGCACCAGCGCTTCGGCCGTTTTGCGATCGAGTTGCAGGCACGCAGCCTGAAACGCGGCGTGGCCTTCGAGCGGCGAAGCCTCGGCGCCGAACCGCTCGAGCAACGCCGCCATCGCCGCATATCCGTAGACCAGCGCTTCCACGCGCAGGGGGCGCGCCGAGTATGCGTGTAGCGCGTTGGGGTTCGCACCATGGCGGAGGAGCCACTCGGCTCGCGCGAGATGATTATAGGCGACGGCGTTTCCGAGAAGATAATCGAGCGCGCTGCGGTCGAGTATTCCGTCGGTGCCCTCGGCCGTATGCCAGCGCTCGAGGAGTCCTCGACGCTCGGACTCGTTCCAGAGCACCTCCAGCCACGTTGGATCGTCGCGCGTAATCGAGGTGTCGTACAAGGCTTGCGTGTCGTACGGATCCGCGCCGCGCTCGAGCAACAGGCGCGCGAGCGCTTCGGCCCGGGGATGCGGCGGCTGATCTCCCTCGCCTTGACCGATGACCCCGGTGAGCACCGTAAACGGGTTGCCCCAATCATCGAAGAAACGTGCGTTCGGATCGGCACCGCGATCGAGCAACAGACGCGCGATGTCGAGTGCATGCAGTTCGCCACCCGGCAGGCGCGCGTACGCCAGATAGAGCAAAGGCTCGCGCTCCAGCGGGCCGGCTTTGCGCGTCGCCGCTTCGGGATCGGCTGCGAGGCGGCGCTCCACTTCGGCCAGATCGCCGGTGACGATCGCCGCAAAGAGGTCGTGCTTGCGAATCTCCGGCCAACGGTGAAGTACGCGCACCGCGCCGGCGCGATCGCCGGCCCACGTGGCCGAGCGCGCGACGATCTCGGCGCGTTCCGCAAGCGACCGGCGCGCGAGCGCCAATTCTTCGAGCGCCTCGAGCAGAGCGCTCCAGCCTTCGAGGCCGTACTCGCGCGCGAGCGCGAATTGCACATCGCGCAAGCCGGGCTCAGCGGGTGCGCCGGGCGTTACGGCAAGGAGACGGCGTTTGGCTTCCGACTCACCGGCGCGCAGCGCTTTCAGCCAGCGCTTCGCTTCTTTCTTGACCGTTTCCGGACGAGCATCGGGACCGAGCGTACGGCTCATGAACGACCTTCCTTCCGTTATGTGCCCGACGTCCGCTGAACCAGGCCGGAAGAAAAGCATGAAACGATCGACTCATTTCCGATGGGCGGGAGCAGGCTCCCTTGCCGCGGACCGGAGGCGCCCCACAGCGCGCTGGCGGTATTATCGGGCATCGCGCCGGGGTTTGTCAACATGACGAAAAGAGGCGAGCGCGCTCGCGCCCGCCTCTTTATCTCCGGTAGTTTCTTAGTTTGATCCCGGCAGGCTTACGGCGACGCCGATGACTTGCACCGGTTCGCTGCCGGTCGTGGTGAAGCCGTTCGTGATGCTGTACTCGTACTTGCCCTTGGGATACGTGTACACGTCGATCGACGAGTTGGCGACATCGCTGACGTACACGTTCTTATTGGCCTTGTCGAGCTTCACGTCGATCGGCGTACCTTGCAGCGCGATCGTCGTTGTGGGGTTGCCTTTGTACGGCGGCTTCCAAATGTCGAGGGTCGTATCGTCGGCATCCGCAGCGACGAGGTTCTGCTTCTTGTCGAAATCCATGCCTATGATTTGGCCGAAACCGGTCAAGGCGAGCACTTTGCCGCTCCCCTTGCCGTCGGGGAATTCGACGACGCTCGAGGTGCCGCCACCGACTTCGCTCAAGCCGGACCAGAACACGGTACCCGCTTTATCGACCGCGATGCCGAGGCTTTCGGCGATGTTGGAGTTTGTCAGATTCGCCGACGGCGAAGTTTTCTTCGCGGGAAACACGTCGATCGATGCGGGTAAGTACGTGCTGCCGCTGGGCAGACCGACGATGTAAGAAACGTATTCTTCTTTCGTGCCGAAGGCGATATCCGAGGGCTGACCGTTTGCGGCGGTCAATCCAAACGTCGCTGCCGTGCAACTGCCGCTCGGATAGGTGTAGACGGTACCGGTGCCCGACGTGGGATTCGTCGGAGTCGGTACCCAGAGCGTGCCCTTCGCATCGAAGGCGAGGTCGTTGACGTCTTCCGTCGCGATCGAGCAGTCCGGTGCGTTGTTGGCGCTGTCGGGTAACGTCCAGAGTTCGACCGCCCCGTAAAACGACGAGCCCGCGACGTAGCCGGTTTTCCCGGTCGCGTCGACGGCGCGATAGATCAGCCCTCCGTTCGAGTGGAGCGCGTGGACGGCCCCAAGGGTACTCACCGGACCTCCGAACGAAATTCGAGGCACCGCTTGGAGTCGCGACTGCGCAGTAATTCCGCTGGGGGTCGTGCTCTGGAGGCCGCCGGAGCACCCCGCCAGCAGAACGAGGGCGACGCCTGCGGCGATCGGAGTAAGGCCGGGCTTGCGGGTAGCCATGAGAGACCTTTCTGAGGTGCGAAGAGCCGGCGCACCTGAGCGGCCGGGTCCCCGAATGGGGATGAACGACAATCAGGGACGAGTTGCAGAGTTTCCTGTAACCGGCTCTTCGCTCACGACGATCAGATTCGCCGGCGCGAGCGACGCGAGAAAGCTGCGCGCATCGAAGATCGCGCCGGGCGCGAAGACGCCGCCCGCCGTAACTTCCCGGTTGAGAATCCGCTGCGCTGCTTCGACCACTAGGGGCGCAGTGAAAGCGTAGATATCCCGCCCGCGCACCGTGATGCGACGCTCGTCGGATCCGCGGCGCGCGGTCACATCCACGAGAAACGTCTGGGCCGAGCGACCCGAGTCATCGGCAGGCGTCGGCGGAGGCGTCTCGGCATTGCCGAGATCGCGCAAGGGAGCGAGGTTGATAAAGTTGTGAATCTCCGCGACCCTGAGATGGCGGTTGAGCAGGATCATTTCCGTGAGCGGAACTTCGACGACAGCCTGCGTGCCGTACGGTTCCGGAAAATCCCACTGTGCCGCCGGCGCAGGATCGGCCACGGGCACCAACCGCCCGTCGGAAACGACTACTCGCTGCACCGTATTCCGTTCGCCGGTGAGCCGCGTGCCGCGCGTCGGCCGCCAACTGTCGAGCGCGATGGCAATGCGGATCTCGTCAGCGGAGGTCCAGTCGTCCATGGCCGCCGTCGCGAGCATGTCGGCGAGCCCGCCGTAAAAGCCCATGGCGGGAACGATCACGATCCCGGCGCTCCGAGCGCGCTCACCGAATCGCTCGAAGGTCGAAAGCGCACTAGCCTGTTCGGCGGTGACGTCGAGGTAGTGGACGCGCCTCCGCAGCGCGGCTTCCACGATCGGCTCCGCGGTGTCGAGAAAGGGACCCGCGCAGTTGATGACGGCGCGAACGCCGCTCAGCGCGCGATCGAGCGACTCGGGATCGTCGATCGTCGCGGTCCTGATCTCCACGCCGCGATCCGCGAGGCCGGCTTCCGCCAAGCGCGCGGCATCGCGCCCGATTGCGACGGGCGCGAATCCGCACCGCAGCAGTTCGGCGACGACGAAGCGTCCCGTGTGCCCGGAAGCTCCGAAGACTGCGATCACGGGACGAACTCGAACACGACGCCGTTACCGGCGCTGCCACCACCGGCTGTGGTGCCGTACAATGCCGAACCTTTCGCGGAAAGGCCGGCTTGCGGATTTGCGCCGTCCGTACTCTGGAAGCTGTGCACGACCGCATAGCCCTTACCGGATTCCGTCAGCTTGAATATCGTACCGCAACCGATCGCGCACGCCGTCGAGCCGCCGCCGAACTCCGTGGTTCCATACAGCGTGTCGCCCTTTGCGGTCAAGCCGCCGTATGGATATTGGCCGTCGGCCGAGCCCTTGAACGAATACAGAATGCTCTCTTTGTACCCGCCGCCTCGTTGCGGCGTCAACTTGAAGACCGTGCCGCAGCCGTTCGGACTGCCGCGATTGCCGCAATTCGTGTCGCCGCCGTAGATGGTCGTACCGTAGATATTGCCGCTGTTATCGAGGACGACGCCGTCGTAGGGATCCGCGCCGTCGTTTCCGCCTTGAAACATGTACAGCACGCTCTCCGCGCCGCCATGTCCAGAAGGTACGAACTTGAACACGACGCCGCAGTGATAAAACAAATGCTCCCCTTGCGGACAGCTCCCGTTCCCGCCATAGTACGTCGTGCCGTACAGCGCTCCGCCGGCGTCGGCGACCAGGCTGGAATCCGGCGATGCCCCGTCGGGCGGTCCTTGGAAATCGTACACGTCGGTCGCGCTCAGACCCGAGGCGCTCGCCTTGACGATATCTCCGTAGCTGTCTGCGCCGCCGCTAAACGCCGTGGTATACAGCGCACCGCTCGCATCGAAGAAGCCCGCCTCGGGATTAGCGCCGTCGGCGAAATCGAACGCGAAAAGTCCCGTTTCCCCGTATCCCTTCTTTTGCGGGCTGAGTTCCACGAGCGTACCGTAGCCGCTCGAGCCGCCGCCCGCGCTTGCGGCCGCAAACAGATCGCCGCTCGCGTCTTCGAACGGCGCGGCGATGGGCGTGGTGCCATCCGTCGAAGCGAAGCTGTGTAGCACAGACTCGGTGTAGGCCTTATGCACGTGCTTGAGTTCGAACACGGCACCATTGCCCAACGCTCCACCCGTCGACGTCGTCCCGAAGATGTCGCCGGCCTTGTCGAGAATCACGCCGGCCAGCGGCACGGTGCCGTCCGGGGCGGCTTGAAACGAATAGAGCACCGTGAAGCCCTTTGCGAGCGCGTGCGCTGACTCGGCCGACACGCGTGTCGCAATCGACTCCGCTTCGGTTCCGCTCGGCGCGGACGGCGCGAGCGAAGCGGACGAGCACGCAGTAACCGTTAGCGCGAGGACGGAGGATGCGAAAAGCACCCGCGCCGGCGTACGGAAGCGTTGGTTCAGGATCACGTGACGGCACCCCACCGGACGCACTCGCCTCGAAAATTCGCGGTGAGCGGACCTGGCGAATTCAGCCCGCCGTCCATCGCCGCCTTTCCACCTGCGATCCGTAGCCGCTCCCCTCGCGGGATAGGAAGGTATGCGCTCGGAAGCCCCCGCAAGAGCGTCGTACGTGCGATCTAGGCGACGGAGGACATACCGTTCCTGATACCATAGGCA
>PLFC01000051.1:2088-20528 GCA_003136655.1 Vulcanimicrobiota bacterium | reverse complement strand
ACGAGCGGGAACTGGCCGGTCACGTCGCCGACCGCGTAGATGTTCGGCGCCGAGGTGCGCATGTCGGGGCCTACCTCGATGCCGGTGATGGCGTGGTGGCGCACGCCGGCCTCGTCCAGTCCCATATCGCAGACGTTGGGCACGCGCCCGAGCGCATAAAAGATCTCGTCGGCCTCGACGCTGCCCGGCACGCCCGCGCGTTGATAGTGCACGACCTTCTTGCCCTCGCGCACCTCGACGTGGGTGATCTGCGCGCCGCCGCGCACGTCGATGCCCTCGTCGCGGAAGTAGCGCGTCAACGCGTCGCCCACGTCGTCGTCTTCGCTCGACAGTAAATGGCGCGCGCGAATCAGGATCGTGGTCTCGACGCCGAGCCGCGAGAAGTACTGGCCGAGTTCGCTTGCGACGTAACCGCCGCCGAGCACGATCATGGAGCCCGGCAGCTTTTCGAGATCGAGCGCCGCATCGGAGTCGATGTATCCGGCTTCGGCGAGTCCGGGCAGAGCCGCCGGCGCGACCACGCTGCCCGTGCCGATCACGAACGACGTGGCCTCGAGCACGGTCTCGTCGCCGACCGCGAGGCGATCGGGCGCGAGGAAATGCGCGGCGCCTTCGTAGAGCGGAAACGCGTTGATGCCCTCGATGCGGTAGTCGGCGAAGCCTTGGATCACCTCGCGCTTGCGCGCTTGCAGTTTGGCGACGTCGACGCGCGGCGTGCCCGACTCGACGGCCAACTCGCCGCCCTCGCGAATCGCTTGGAGCAGATCGCTCGTGGCCAGCAGCGTCTTGGACGGCATGCAGCCCTTGAGGATGCAGAGTCCGCCCAGCGGACCGTGGTCCACGAGCGCGACGTTGGCGCCCAGATCCCGAGCCGTCCGGGCCGCGGCGTAACCGCCCGACCCGGCTCCAACGACGACCAGGTCGTAACGATGCGTCTTCACATTCCTCCAAACACAGGCCGGGCGGCGCGCGTGGCAATCAGAGCGGTCACGAATCCCCGCCCGGCGACGTTTCGTTTGGCCGGGGGTCAGGCCCCGTTGGGGGAGAATGCCAGAAACCGCGATGTCAGCCCAAGCAGCTTTCGACGAACGACGCGGCAAGCCACGGTCGACCGTTCTCGGAACGGCGCTTTCTGCCGGCCTGCCCGCGCTCGCCGCGGTTACCCTCGGCGGCCTCAGCATGGGTTTTCTCTTCTGGTACTCGGCGGTTTCGCGGCTGAGTTGGGGTCTGGGCGTCGATGCGACGTTCGTCGTGGCGATGGTCGCGGGCGTCGCGCTTGCCTTCCTCACCTGGTATGCCTACGGGCAGTACTTCGCGCGACGGGCCGGCGTCGAGCAGGTCGCCGCGATGCAGTGGGACGCGCTCTCCTGGGCGCTGCTCGGCGTCTATCCGTTGGCCTTCGCGCTACCCGTGAACGTGATCACGCCGTCGCGCGCGTCCTTCGCGGCCATCGGCCTGTGGGCGCTGACCAAACTCTTGATCGCGGCGCGGGTCGTGCCCACGGTGCGCGACGTGCTGCTGACCTTCACGGCCACGCGCGTCGCGATCATCGTGATCGCCGAACTGGCTGCGGCGATGATCGGACAACGGCCCGGACAGCACGTGGCCGCGTCGAGCAATCCGTTGCTGGCCGTGTGGGGTCGCTGGGACGCGGTGCACTATCTCGACATTGCACGGCGCGGCTACTACGGAACCGACATGGCCTTCTTTCCGCTCTACCCCGCCTTGATCCACGTCGTGGGCGGCTGGATCGGCAACCAAGTCGTGGCCGGATTGCTGATCTCCAACGCGGCGCTCTTCTTCGGCTTGCTCTTCTTCTACAAATTGGTCGAACATCAATACACTCGCGCGGTCGCGCATCGCGCGATCTTCTATATCTCGATCTTCCCCACGGCGTTCTTCTTCTCGGCGATCTATACGGAGTCGCTCTTCTTCGCGCTGACGGTGGCGTCGTTCTACTACATTCGCGAACACAAGTGGCTGGCCGCGGGCATCCTCGGCGGCCTTGCCGCGCTCACCCGGGTCGAAGGCGTGCTGCTCTTCGTACCCTACGCGATCGAAGCGTGCGCGCCCGCAGGCATCGGTTCGTGGAAGGAGCTCTTGGCCGGCCGGGCCCGCGCGCTGCGGGTGGTCGCCGGCGCCCTATGCATTCCCCTCGGGCTCGCGGTGTACATGACGCTGCTCTGGATCATGCGCGGCGATCCGCTCTACTTCTCGCACGTGCAGGCGCACTGGAACCGGCATCTGGCGCCGCCCTGGGTCAGCGTCTGGCACAGCGTCAAGCTGGCCGTGACCTCGCACGTGCCCACGACGGTTGCGGGGCAGTTGCTGGAACTCGGCTTTACCGCGCTGATGATCGGCGTGCTGCTGGCGGGCTTCAGGCGTCTGCGGCCGTCGTTCACCGCCTACATGGCGTTGTCGATCGCGGTGCCCATGTCGACCTCGAGCCTGATGAGCATGCCGCGCTTCGCGCTCGTGCTCTTCCCGATGTTCGTCATCTTGGCGCTGTGGGGCGGCAAGGCGTGGGTCAACAACGCGATCGTGGCCTTCTCGCTGCCGCTGCTCGGCCTGTTCACCGTGCTCTTCGCCGATTGGTACTGGGTCGCCTGATGCAGGTGGAAGCGCCCCAGTTCGTGCAGCGCATCGCGCAGCGGCGAGGCGTCCGGCAATTCATCAAGTTCGGTATCGTGGGCGCCTCGGGGTTGCTCGTCAACCTGGTCATCTTCACGTTGCTGCAGCACGGCATGACGCTCGAAGAGCAACGCCAACGCTATAACCTGATCTACTCGATCGCGTTTCTAGCCGGCGGCGTGTCGAATTACTTCCTGAACCGGATCTGGACGTTCCGCGCGACGGGGCACGCCGTGCTGCAGGGCATTCAGTTCCTGACCGTCTCGGCGATCGCGCTCGGCGTGGGCCTCGCCGTCTCCGCGGTCGCCAAACCGCATTTGGGACCGGGTCACCGCACGTGGCTCTTGGCCACGCTCGCGGGCATCGTCGTCAACTTCTTCGTCAACAAGTATTGGACGTTTCGGCCCGGCCGAGCGTGAGCGCCGGCCGGCGCACGGAGCTGCGGCTCTCGCGCCCGGGCTTGGTCCTCATCGGCATCTTGCTGCTCGCGCTCGTGTTGCGCCTCAAAGGCATCCACGATCCGATCCTCGATCACCCGGGCTGGCGTCAAGGCGACACGGCGGCGATCGCGCGCAACTTTGCAAGGCTCGACTACAACCCGCTGCATCCCCAGACCGACTACGACGGCCCGCCGCCCAACTACGTCGAGCTGGAACTGCAGATCGTGCCCTTCATCGCGGCCACGCTCTATAAGATCTTCGGCGTGCACGAAGTCTTCGGCCGGTTGATTTCGCTCGGCTTCAGCCTGCTCACGGTGGCGCTGCTCTACGCCTTCGGGAGTTGGCTCTTCGGCGTTCCGGGGAAACGCAACGAGGTGGCGGGCCTCGGCGCCGCACTGACCTTGGCGCTCTATCCGGGCAGCGTGTATTACGGACGCACGTTCATGCCCGATACGGCGATGGTCTTCTTCGCGACGGCCGCGGTGTACGCGGCCGCGCGCTGGATCGTCGACGACGAAGCGGCCTGGGGCAGCCGGATGTTTACCGCGGGCGTCACCGCGGCGCTCGCGGTGCTCGCCAAACCGGTAGCCGCCGTCGTGCTGCTGCCCATCTTCGCGGCGCTGCTCGCGCGTAACGGTGCGCGGGCGCTGCTGCGTCCGGCGACCTGGCTCTTCGCGGCGCTCGCGCTCGCGCCGTATCTGGCCTACGACGCCTATGTGCGCTCGATCGCGGAATGGCATTGGGCCAGCGGCATCGCGGCCAAACACGTCGTGCCCGAACTGCTGGCCGCGTTCGCATCACCGGCTGCGTTCGCGGCGAAGTTGGGCCTCTTCCGCGACGCCTTGGGCATGCTCGCAGCCACCATGCTCGGCCCCGTCGGCGCCGGACTCTTCGTGCTCTCGATCGTGACGCCGGTGCGGCCGCGCTCGCGCGCATTGCTCTGGGGCTGGCTCGCGGGCGGTCTGCTGTATGCGTTCGTCGTGGTGACCGTCGAGCGCGTGGATTACTACCTCTATCTGCTGTTGCCGCTCGCCGCGCTCTGGGCCGGCGGGCTCGCCGCGCGCGTAGCCGACGTTACGGCGACGCGGCCCGCGCCGCGCGCGCTCGCCGCGGCCGCCGCCTGCATTGCGGCCGCGGGCCTGCTCTACACCGGACACGTCGCGGTGCGCGCCTACTATCACTACCCCGCGGCGGTCTACCGGCGCGCCAAGGCGCTCGACGCGACGCTCGCGCCCGGCGCGCTCGTGGTGATGGCGCATTACGATCCTTCGGTTCTGTACTATATCGGGCGCAAGGGCTGGGAAGAGGATCCGCGCCTGTGGACGCCCTTCGACGAAGAGAGCGCGATCCGCAAGGGTGCGCGCTATTTCATTTCGATCGAAGACGGCAGGTTGCTGCGCAACCTCGAGTTGTGTCATTGGCTCGAGCGTTTTCCGCTGCTCGACCCCGCCGCGGCGTGGCCCGTGTACCAGACCGACCCGGCGCTGCAGCTTTCAGGTGCGGACGCGCGCTGGCGAGCCTTCCGTAAGGCCGAAGCAAGCGGCACGAGCCCGGCCTGCCCGCCGCGGACTACGGGAGCGGCAACAGAGAGCCTGCGGCCGTCGATGCCGAGTCGTCGGCCTCCGGCGCCGAGCCCGACTCCACCGAACGGCGGTAGTTGATCAAACGCGAGGTCAACCGGCTGACGTCCTCGCCGAGCGCGTACGATTGGCGGATCGCCTTGGTGAGTTCGGCCGAGTCGTAGGTGTAGTCGAAGCGCTGCAGCGCCGCGAGGATCAACCCGTTCTGCTCTTTGAGCTGCGCGTACGAGCGGCGCAGACCGGTACCGGTCTCGCGATACGTGGGATAGTTCGAGACCACGATCTCGCGCTTGACCCGCGCGCTTTCGACTTCAGAACGCAGAGCCGAGAGCCGGACGCTCTGCGGATCGTATTTGGCCGCGACGTCGAGCGCTTGCAATGCGTCGTCGAACTTCGAAGCCTGGTAGAGCTGATCGGCGAGTTCGAGTTGCACCTGGGCGAGGCCGGCACGGGCGTGTTCGTCCTCGGGTGCGAGCTGCAACGCGAGGCGATAGGCCAGCGCCGCGTCGGTGTAGTTGCGATTGGCGAAGGCCGCATCGCCTTGATGGTTGCGCGTGGTCACGATCGCCTGGCGCAGGTCGGAGGCGCAGCCGGTGATGCCGGCCGCGAGCGCCAGCGCCAGCGCGGCGTTGCGGATCGTTCGGTTCAGGTTCTGGTACACGAGGGGCCTCACGTTAGCGGACGTGGTTGACGAGTTTCGCAGCCTCGGCGATGAACTCCGCGGCCGGAAAAAGGATCAGTTGCGAGAGCAGCGAGCCGAGCACCGCCGTCAGGGCGAGATAGAAGACCATCGATTTGATGTGTTCGATCGGACGTTCGCCTTTGACCGCCTGGTCGACCATGTAGGCCGACGTGGGATCGACGATCAGCGCGAATGAAATCGTGGCGATGCCGTTGACCAAGCCCGACGCCGACAGCGCGGTGCGGGCGACTTCCGGCCGCAAGATGCTGGCATAGTACGACGCGACGACGCCGATCGCATAGATGCCGGTGACCAGGATGTTGCCGATCAGCAACTTCGTGGGCACGTCCTTCAGCGAAAAGCGCACGTGGAAATCGAGCGGCGGCAATTTTATCGTGCGCAGGGTCTCGCCGATCACGCGCGGATCGCCCAGGCGCAGCAACGACTGCGGAATCGACCCGCGCCGTTCGAAGGCCGCCACGCCGCGCACGAAGAGGTGCACGAACGTCGGCAACAGGAGCGCGCCGCCGAGCGTGCCGAGCGTGCCGGCGAAGACGATGGCGCGCATCTGCCACTCGAACTGGCTCACTTCGGCGGCGGCGAGTTGCGGATGCCGGGTAACCACCCGGCCCGCGAAGTCGGCGATGCTGCCCAGCATCGGCGCGTAGAACATGTTCGCGAAGCGGCTGGCCGTGACGAAGAGGTTGAAGAGCGAGATCGAGGTGCCGATGCGACCCGTCTGCACGCCCGCGATGCGGGCGCCATAGGCGCCGATCTGCACGGCTTGGAGAAAGACGTTGAGCGCGATCGCCGCGATGAGTTGCGGCGACCAGAATCCCGCGATCTGATCGGTCGCGCTCACGCGACCGCGGCGCTACGCTTCCAACGGATCGCCGCCTCATCGAGGGGTCCGAGTACGCACAATCCGAGGTTCTCGGGCGCAAAGAGTTCGCGGGCCAGCGCGTGGATCTGCTCGCCGTCGACCTCGTCGACGCGACGTTCGATCTCTTCGGTCGTCAGATAGCGTCCGAGATTGAACTCGCTGCGGCCTATGCGCAGCATGCGGCTCGAGGTGCTCTCGAGCGAGAGCGTGAGACTGCCCTTGATGTGTTCCTTGGCCAGACGCAATTCACCGGGCTCGACGCCGCGTTCGGCAACTTGCGCCAGTTGATCCACGATCACGTCGACGCACTCTTGCACCGACTCCGGCGACGTGCCCGCCGAGACGCCGAAGAGGCCCGCGCCGCGATAGCCTTGCTGGAACGAATAGACGCTGTAGGCCAGGCCGCGCTTCTCGCGCACCTCTTGGAAGAGCCGGCTGGACATGCCGCCGCCGAGGATCGTATCGAGCACCGAGAGCACGTAGCGGCGTTCGTCGCGCACGGAAAGGCCCTGGGCGCCCAGCACGACGTAGGCTTGTTCGGTATCCTTGTGGCGCACGCTGAGCGCCGGCGTGAGCTTCGGCTGCTCGGGCACGATCGCTTGGCTCGCACCCGTGTAGCCCTCGAAGGCACGCGATACGAGTTCGACGATGTGCTCGTGTTCCACGTTGCCGGCCGCGGCCACCACGACGGCGTTGGGCCGATAGCGTTGTTGCACGTGCGCGAGCAGATCGTCGCGCGTCAGCGCCGAGACGGTTTCGGCGTAGCCGATCGTCGGTTCGGCGAGATCGGAGTCGCGCCACATCGTGCGCACGAAGAGGTCGTGGATGAGGTCGTCCGGATTGTCGTCGTACATCCGGATCTCTTCGAGCACGACCTTCTGCTCTTTGGCCAGTTCCTGCGCGTCGAAGCTCGAGTGCAAGAACATGTCGGCCAGCACGTCGACCGCGAGCGGGACGTGGCGATCGATCACCTTGGCGTAGTAACAGGTCGTCTCTTTGTCGGTGAACGCGTTGAGGTTGCCGCCGACGCCGTCCATCGCCTCGGCGATCTCTCGAGCGCTCCGGCGCGCGGTGCCTTTGAAGAGCATGTGCTCCACGAGGTGCGAGATGCCGCGCTGTTCGCCGCGCTCGGCAGCCGACCCGATGTCGGCCCAGATGCCCAGCGAGGCGGAACGAACCGACGCCATGTTCTCAGTCAACACGCGCACGCCGTTCGGCAGAATGGAGGTTCGGTACAAGGTGCCTTTCTCGAGGGGCCGCTCCCAGCGGCCCCGCTTCGTGATCTTCCGCTCCTGGAGCTCGCCGCGAGAGCCTAGACCAACCTTCCGTGGAGCGCTTAGGCGCACCCAGGGTTCCCGTGGGTCACTCCGGGGTTTCCGGGCATTTGGCGAGGGCGGCGGCTACAGCCTGCGCAGGAAATCGGGCGCCCAGTAGACTCCCTCGCCGGCCCGGAGCCGGGCGCCGAAGCCGGGCAATTCGGCGCGCAGGCAGGTGGCCGCGAAGACGACCCGCGAGACGGGTTGGGCATAATCGCCGGTCACCGGCTCGCGCTTGTCGTACGGAATCGGCACGGTGGCCCACACGTCGATTTCCTCGACGGGCGCCGCGGCGAAGGATTGCCTGACCAAGGCCTCGATTTCGCGTTCGAACCCGGCCCGGTCGAGCGCGCCGTGGAACTTGACGCCCGAGAGCACCAGGCCCGCCACCTCGTGGTCGCCGATGCCGTCGACGCGCACCTTGATGATCTGCGCGGGCCAGGTGCCGGCGAAGAGCGCCTGGCCGATGGTCCGCGCCTCGGCCGGCTTGTTGCCCGCCGCGCGCGCGGCGGCATCGAGGTCGGCCGTGCTCGGCACCGAGGCGCCGGCCGCTGCCGGAAGTGCGCCGGCGAGCGCCGCCGTCAGCGCGGACGCTAGCGCGCGGCGCTCAGTACGATTGGGCAAAATACGCGCGAACCACCGCGGGCTCGCCGCACGCGACGCACAGCGTTTCGCCGCCCTCGAGCGGCCGCAGGTTGCGCGTGTTGGCGCGCGTCTCGGCCTTGACCGCGGCCTCGCATTCCGGACGGTTGCACCAGGGAATGTCGATCATGCCCGCTCGGTCGCGGCAGAGCCTGAGGAACTGCTCGCGCTCGGTCGCGGGCAGCGTGTGCGCGGCCAGAAAGTCCTTAGCTTGGGCGAAGAGCGAATGTCCGACCGCGGCCAAGAGTTCGGGCAGCACCTTACCGACGTCGGCGAGCGGCACGCTCGTCTTCGCGCCCTCTTCGCCGCGCTCGCGGTCGCGGCGCACGATCGTCACCGTGCCCGCGGCCAAGTCGTTCGCGCCGAGTTCGATGCGCAACGGAACGCCGCGCATCTCCCAGTCGGCGAACTTGAAGCCCGGGCGTTCGTCGCGCTCGTCGAGCTTGACCCGCAAACCCGCGCGCTTCAAGGTCGCGTAGAGTTCGCGCGCGGCCGCCGTCACGTCTTCACTCGGACCCTTGACGATCGGCACGATCACCGCTTCGAGGGGCGCGAGCTTCGGGGGCAGCCGCAATCCGCGATCGTCGCCGTGCACCATGATCAGCGCACCGATCATGCGCCAAGACATGCCCCACGACGTCGTCCAGGCATACTGCAGGGTTTGATCTTCGGCGCTGAACTCGATGCCGTAGGCCTTCGCAAAGTTCTGACCCAACTCGTGCGACGTGCCGGCTTGCAGCGCGCGCCCGTCGGGCATCAACGCTTCGATGGAATAGGTGTGCGTCGCGCCCGCGAAGCGCTCGCTGCTGCTCTTCTCGCCCTTGTAGACCGGAACGCCCGCAACGTTTTCGGCGACGTCGGCGTAGACCTCGAGCATGCGCGCGACTTCCTCACTCGCCTCGGCCTCCGTGGCGTGGGCGGTGTGCCCTTCCTGCCACAGAAATTCGAGCGAGCGCAGAAACGGCCGCGTGCGTTTTTCCCAACGCATCACGTTGGCCCATTGGTTGATCAAAATGGGCAGGTCGCGATACGAATGCACCCACTCGGCGTACATCGTTCCGATGATCACTTCGGACGTCGGGCGAATGGCCAAGCGCTCGGCGAGCACTTCGTTTCCGCCTTGCGTCACCCAGGCGACTTCGGGCGCGAAGCCTTCGACGTGCTCGGCCTCGCGGGTGAGCAGCGACTCGGGGATCAGCAGCGGAAAGTAAGCGTTCTCGTGGCCCGTGGCCTTGAAGCGTTCGTCGAGCGCGGCCTGCAGCCGCTCCCAGAGACCGTACCCGTACGGTCGCAACACCATGCAACCGCGCACGGGCGCGAGCGAAACGAGTTCCGCTTTATAGCAGATGGCGTTGTACCACGCGGAGAGGTCCTTGCTCTTGGGCGGGACCTCTTTGACCAGCGGCGTTTTCTCCGGCTGATCGAGGGTTTCTGGCTGAGGCATGACCCGTCGAGGTTCGCAGATGCAGCGCGGAAGTCCCGGCTGCCGCGTTGAAACGCGAGCGCATGGAATTGCTCGAAGAAGTTGCAGCGATCGCGCGCCGTGCGGGCGCGAGCATCTTGGACATCTACGCACGTGACGATTTCGGGACGACCGTAAAAGACGATGCCTCGCCGTTGACGCTCGCCGACCAAGCTTCGCACGACACGATCGTTGCGGGGCTCGCGGAACTCGAACCGAAGCTGCCGATTTTGTCGGAGGAAGCCGAGGCGGCGAGCCCGCGCGAGCGCGCCGGATGGAGCCGGTTTTGGCTGATCGATCCGCTCGACGGAACCAAGGAGTTCATCAAGCGCAACGGTGAGTTCACCGTCAACATCGCGTTGATCGACGGCGGCCGGCCGGTCCTCGGCGTGGTCTACGCGCCGGTGCTCGACCTGATGTACCAGGCCGCCGAAGGCCATGGAGCGTTCAAGAGCAGCGCGGGCTCCGCGCCGGCGCGCATCGGCGTCTCCGACTATCGCGACGCGGGCCTGCGCGTCGTGGCCAGCCGCTCGCACGCGGGCGAACTGATGCCGCGCTTCCTCGAACTCGCGGGCAATCCGGAGTGCGTGAGCCAGGGCAGTTCGCTCAAGCTGTGCTTGGTGGCCGACGGCTCGGCCAACCTGTACCCGCGCTTCGGGCCGACGATGGAGTGGGACGTAGCTGCGGCCCACGCGGTGGTCAACGAAGCCGGGGGCCGCGTCGTCGATCCCGAGGGCGCACCGTTACGGTACAACAAGGACGACCTGCATAACCCGTGGTTCATCGTCGAGGGCAACCCGCCGTTCCCCTGGGCCGAGGCCTTGGCCGGCGCGCGCCGAGCGGCGGGGCAGCCCGCCTAGCCGGCGCCTGCCCCGAACGTCTCAGACGGCGGCGGCTTGTTCCGCGCTGCTGGGGATGTAGCCGCCGCGCTCGAGGGCGGCCAGGATCTTCGAGGCGCTCTCGGAGACGGTTTCGGCGGCCGTTTTGCAGACCACTTCGGGCGCCAACGGCTCCTCGTACGGATCGTCGATGCCGGTGAAGCCCTTGATCTCGCCCGCTCGCGCTTTGGCGTACATGCCCTTGACGTCGCGCGATTCGCACACTTCCAGCGGCGCGTCGACGAAAACTTCGACGAAGCGCTCGGTCTGCTCGCGCACGGCGTCGCGGACGCTGCGATAGGGGCTGATCGCCGCCGTGATGGCCACGACGCCGTTGCGGCTCAGCAGGTTGGCGACGAAGCCGATGCGGCTGATGTTGGTGTCGCGGTCTTCCTTGCTGAAACCCAAGCCCTTGGAAAGGTTGGTGCGCACGATGTCGCCGTCCAAGATTTCGACCTTGAGGCCGCGCTCGCGCAAGCGTTTTTCGAGTTCTTTTGCGATCGTCGTTTTGCCCGAGCCGCTGAGCCCGGTCATCCAGACGGTTGCTCCCAGTGAATTCACTCGTCAGCCTTCCTATGAAAGCCCCTCCGCGGAGGGGCATATCCTAGCGCAGCAAGGTGGGGTCGTGATCCGAAAGGCTAGCCGGCCGGAGCCATGGCGGCCATCAGAACTTCGGCCACTTCGGGCCGGGTCACGTATTCCGGGGGCAACTCTCCGCGCACGAGCATCCCCCGGAGGATGGTTCCCGAAAGGGAGAGCCGTTCCTCGGGCGTGCTGGTGCTGGTCTTCTCGGTGGCCATCTGCTTGGTGCGATTGCAGAAGAACGCGTTTTCGAACTTGAGCGGAACGATGGCCAACTCGTCGGGCGAATACTCGTCGAAGGCCTTTTGGGCGTCGTAGGTGCCGTAGTACGAACCCACGCCCGCGTGGTCGCGGCCGACGATGAAGTGCGTGCAACCGTAGTTTTGACGCGCGACCGCGTGCATGATCGCCTCGGCGGGTCCGGCGTACCGCATAGCGGCCGGGAAGGCGGCGAGCAGCGTCCGCGCCGCCGGGTAGTAATGCTTCAGCAAGACTTCGTAGCAACGCATGCGCACGTCGGCCGGCACGTCGTCGGCCTTCGTCCCGCCGACCAGCGGATGAACCAGCAGGCCGTCGACGCCTTCGAGCGCGACCTTCGTGATGTACTCGTGCGCGCGATGGATCGGATTGCGCGTTTGGAAGGCGACGATCGTCTTCCAGCCGCGCTCCTCGAACTCGGCGCGCGTCTGGGTGGGCGTCTTGCGGTACTCGTGAAAGTCGCCGTGCGGGATGTCGGCCACCAGCGTGATCGGGCCGCCCAGATACACCGGACCTTCGGCGCGCATCGTAGCCACGCCGGGGTGCTTGTCCTCCGCGGTCGTGAAAACGCGTTGCGCTTCCTTCTCCTGATCGGGACGGTACTTGCTGGTCACCGTCATCGTTGCCAGGATGTCGCCGTTGGGATGCGCCAGCGCGACCTCGGCGTCGACCGGAACGCGCGCGCCGCGCGCTTCATCGATTTGCAGCGCGACCGGAATCGTCCAGGCCAGACCCTGCGGCAAGCGCTTGTGGGCGAGCACGCTCGCGTACTGCTCTTCGGTCATGAAACCTTCGAGCGGACTGTAGACGCCCGTCGCGATGCATTCCAGATCGGCGACGGCACGTTCGGAGAGTTCGATGCGCGGGAGCGCGTGCGCGTTTTCGAACGCGGCGCGACGCGCCGGTCCGGAAAGGGAGCGGTCGACGAGTTTTCCGCCGTGAGCGTTGGGCATATCAGGCACTCACCGCGGCCGGGGATTCGTCGAGACCCGAATTGCGCGCGACGATGGCGTCGACCACGGCCTTCTGTTCCGCCCTACGGCGCCGGTCCTCGGCGGGCAGCTTCTCCCACATCGCGGCCTTGAGCCGTTCGTTCTCCGCATCGAATGCGGCTATCTGCTCGGGCGTGAACTGTGTCTCTTCGCCCTTCTTCACCAAGACGCGCTCGTAGCCGAGTGCGTCGAGCGACCGGCCGGCGACGCTCTCGAAGATGCGCAGATCGTCGGGGCTCGTGGCGCTGACGAATTTGCGCGTGTTGTCTTTCATGACCGGCTTCGTCACGTTCTCCCAGAGGCCGCTGGCATCGGCGGCGCGTTTGGCTTCATCGGTCTTATAGAATTCCGTGGTGTCGGACGAGAACGCGACGCCGAGGAACTCGCACACGCGGCGCATCGTGCCCTGTTCGTCGCCGGTGAGATCCTCGTACGAAATCGAGATGACCCGGCCCTCACCGACGCGTTCGCGCAATTTCAGCGCCTGCTGCTGTCCCGTGTCCCAGTCGCGCGCGATGTTGTAGTAATGCTTCTCGCCCTCGATCGCTTTGGTGAACGAGAGCGCGACGTCGCGACCGTCGCGATAGAGATAGATGAACTTCGCGTCGGGGAAGCGGTCGGCCAGTTCGTCTGCATACTTCACGTTGCCCAAGCTCTTGCAACACCACGACGTCTTGCCCCAGCGCTCGCTCAGCACGTCGTAGATCGCGGCCATCACGGCGTAGAGATCGTGCCGGTCGCTGCGCCGCGCGATGTCGGCACGGTCGAGCTTGACGCCGTCCCACTCGACGGGATTCGCCTCGACCAAACGGCACGCGTCGTCGACCAGCAGCGCGAAATTCTCCGGATCCTCGAGGTCGCCGTAGGTCTGCACCAGCGGCATCATGCGGATCAGGATATGCGGGGGGTGCGGCGCGGCGATTTCGGGCAACTGATTGAGCATCAGCCGGAACAGGTTCGAGCCCGAGCGTTGGGTGCCGATCATGAAGATCTTCACGGGGGAGGGAACTCCTTTGGGGTTGGTCAGCGTGGGAACAGCAGGTAACCGGCGACCCCGGCGAGCGGGATGATCAGGGCGACTTCGACTCGGAACCGGAGCAGAGCGATCAGGGCGCCGGCCAGAATCGCACCCGAAGCCGCAACGTGACCGAGGGAATCATGCGGCATGGTTTCGCCCACGACGAAAGCCGCGGCAAAGAGCATGCCCACGACCGCGGGCCGGACGCCCTTGAGGGCGGCCGTCACGATCCTTGACTTCTTGATCGCTTGCAGCGAACCCGCCGCCAGCAGCGTCAAGAGTGCCGGCGGCACGAACATGCCGAGCATTCCCGCCAGCGCCCCGGGCAAACCGCCGATCTTGAGACCGACGAAGGCCGCGGTCATGAGGATCGGGCCGGGGGTGATCTGCGTCAGGGCCAAGCCCGCGGTGAACTCGCGGACCGTGATCCAGTGGAGCGTATTGACCAACTGGCCCTTGATGATCGGGATGAAGACGTAGCCGCTGCCGAACAGCGAGACGCTCATGACCGCGAAGGTCAGAAAGATTTTGAGCACGAGCCCGGGCGTGGCCAAGGGCAGGGCAACGGCCAGAAACGGCGGCAGCACGGCGGGCAGCTTCGGCGCCGGCTTGGCGGCGGCCGGCGGCGCCGGCGCTACCGGCGAGCGCCCGTACAGGAACCAGCCCACGAAGCCCGACACCGCGACCACGGCGAGCGTGACCCACCAGGCCTGCGGGAAGAACGCCGACTGGAGCACGATCGCCGCGCAGGCGCCGATCGCCACGGCTAGCTGTGCGGGGAGCTTGACCTGTTTCTTGCCCATCTCGTATGCCGCCACGGCCACGATCGCGACCATGGCGGAGGGGAAGCCCTTGAATATCCGGTCGACCGCGGGCAGCGTGCCGAAGCTCAGGTAGAGCCAGCTCAGCGTCGTGACCACGATGAACGAGGGCAGCACGGAGCCGAGCCAGCAGACCGCCGCGCCCGGGATGCCGCGAAGCCGGTAGCCCACAGCGACCGTCATGTCCACCGCCACCGGACCGGGCAGCACCTGAGCCACGAGGATCGAGTCGGTGATGTCCTCTTCGGTGGCCAGGCCCCGCGCGGTCAGCGACTTCGACACGACCGCGATGAAGGTCATGAACCCGCCCCACGTCGTCAGGCCGATCCGCAGAAAAATGAGGAAAAGGCGGAGCAGACTCACCCGCTCGTGCGAGCCCGCACCCTCGAGCGGGCCCACGTATGCGTCGGCTATGCCGGTAGCCCTCTCATGAAGAGATTGATCCCGAGCCCCGCAAGCCACACGGCCAAGCCCCACTTGAGGGGACGCGACGGAATCTTATTGGCCAGGAAGCCCCCGACGAACGCTCCGACCACACCCCCGATCAGAAGCTTGGTCAAAATCTCGCCGTCGAAATTGCCCGCGACGACCTGGATTCCGCTGCCGATGACCGAGAGGATCAGGCCAAACGTGAGGTCGGTGCCCACGACGGAGGCCGCCTCGAGCTTGGTCAAACCCAGGAGCGCGAGCGAACCCAGCGCGCCCGAACCGGCCGACGAAAAGCCGACCTCCGCGCCGACCGGAAACATCAGGGCCGAGAGCAAGCGCGGGTGCTCCCTGTCGACGGCGCTCTTGGGCGGACGCACGAGACGGTAAATGTTGAGGGCGGCCGCGAGAAAGATCGTGATGCCCAAGATCAAGTAGAGCACGTGCTGGTCGAGCGTCTTGCTGGCGGCCTTGAGCAAACTGCCGCCCAGCACGACGCCGGGAACGCCGCCGAGCGCCATCCAGGCCAGGATCTTGTAATTGACCTGGCGCCTGTACATGTACAGGGGCACGACCAGAAACTTGATGATCGCGGCCAGCGTGAGCGCCGTGCCGACGGCAACGGCCCCTTTCATGCGCAAGACGATGATCAGCAACGGCGTCGCGATGGTGCCGCCGCCGACACCGGTAAGGCCGATGGTCGTCGCGATGATGAAACCGACGAGAATCGCCGTCATGGGACCACCTCATGGACCAGGGAAAGACCGCGCCTGCACAACAACTGAGGGGCCCGTCGACGCACTCCGTGTCCTATGCCTCAGGTCGATGGGTTTTCCTCCTTGGCCGCGCAAGCGCGCTGGGAAGAGCTTGCGGGCGGACCCGGGGCGCCAGCGTACAATTGCTAGGCCGATGCCGAAATTAACGCGGATCTACACCAGGACCGGCGACGACGGCACGACCGGTCTCGTCGGCGGTCAGCGCATAAAGAAGAGCGCGCTGCGCATCGAGTCGTACGGGACGATCGACGAACTCTCGAGCGCGATCGGCTTGGCCCGCACCGCTCTCAGGCAGGTCGAAGGCGACGGCGTCGAGGCGGCGCGGAAGCTCGACGCCTGGCTCGCCTGGACCCAGGACGCGCTGTTCAATTTGGGCAGCGACCTCGCGACCTTGCCGCAAGATCGCTGGGAGGGCATGCCGCTCGCGTCGCCCGAGGACGCGCTCGCGCTCGAGCGCGCGATCGACGACGCCCAAAACGACCTCGAGCCCTTGGCTAACTTCATCCTCCCGGGCGGTTCCTATCCCGGCGCCTTCCTGCACCTCGCCCGCACGATCTCGCGCCGGGCGGAACGGCTGCTGGTGGCGCTGGCCGACAGCGAGCAGATCTCACCCGACGCGTTGCGCTACGTCAACCGGCTTTCCGACGCGCTCTTCGTGTGGTCGCGTTGGATCAACCACGCCCTGGGCGAACCCGAGCATCTCTGGAACGCGCAAACGCGCGCGCCCGGCGAGCAGCCGCGATGAGCGCGGTTTCCGAACCGGCCTCATTCATCGGGAAGCTCTTCCGCACGACCTCGATCGACGTGCTGCGCGACGAGGCCAAACGGCCCTCGCAATTGCGCAAGGTGTTGCGCGCGCGCGACCTCGTCGCAATCGGGCTGGGCTCGATGATCGGCGGCGGCATCTTCACCACCATCGGGCCCGGCGTCAAACAAGCCGGGCCTGCGATCATCATCTCGTTCGTGCTGGCCGGCTTAGCGTCGTTCTTCGCCGCCCTCTGTTACGCCGAACTCGGCGCGATGGTGCCGATTGCCGGCAGCGCCTACACCTACGCCTATGCGACGCTGGGCCAAGTCGTCGCCTGGATCATCGGCTTTAGCCTGCTGTTCGAATACGGCATCAGCGCGGCGCCGGTCGCGCAGCAATTCTCGGGCGCATTTCGAACGCTGCTGAGTTCGCTCGGCATCAACGTTCCCAAATGGGCGCAGACCTCGCACTTCGTCTTCCACGGAGCATGGTGGGACGTTTCGCGTTGGGATTTCGGCGCCTCGCAGTACGACGTGATCGGCGCCCTCTTCGTGCTCGCGCTCTCCATCCTGCTCTCACTGGGCATTCGCGAGACCGCGGCGACCAATAATCTCTTCGTGGTCTTGAAGATTCTCGCGCTCGTGGTGTTCGTCGCATTCGGGCTGCAACTGTTTCACGCCCAAAACCTCACGCCGTTCATGCCCTTCGGGTGGGGCTCGCTCAAACCGTTTTCGGGCGCGGCGGGCGGCATCGGTAACGGCATCATTCCGGCCGCGGCGCTGGTCTTTTTCTCGTACATCGGTTTCGATGCAGCCACGACGACGGCGGAGGAGTGCCGCAGGCCGCAGCGCGACATCCCGGTCGGCGTGATGGGTGCGCTCGGGGTGGGCACGGTCATCTACTGCGTGGTGGCGGTGGTTCTGGTCGGCATCGTCCCGTGGCAAAAGATCGACGAGAACGCCGCGCTCGCAGCGGCCGTCGCACCACTGCACAACCCCTTCGTCAACTGGTCCATCACCATCGGCGTGTTGGCCGGCACGACCAGCGTCGCGCTATCGTCGTTGCTCGGCCAGACGCGCATCTTCTACGTCATGGCCCGCGACCGGATGCTGCCGCCCGGCGTCGCCCACATCGACGCGCGGACGAAGACGCCCGTCCGCATGACCATGATAACCGGCGTCGCGATCGCCTGCCTGACGCTGATCGTGCCGCTCGACATCCTGCTCAATCTGGTCAACATCGGTACGTTGCTCGCATTCACGATCGTCTGCGCGGGCGTGCTCTACCTGCGGCGCAGCCGCCCCGATCTGCGCCGCCCGTTCAAAGTACCGTTGGTGCCGCTCTTTCCGGTGCTGGGCATCTTATCGTGCTCGTTCCTGGCGATCTTCGGCTTGGACCAGTTGACCTGGAAGAGCTTCGGCATCTCGTTGCTGGTGGGCTTGGTGCTCTACTTCGCCTACGGCTTTCGCCACTCGGCGCCGGAGCAACTCGCGATGATCCCGCCCGAACTCGAAGAGATCAAGGTCTAGTGTCGCATGACGTTCGAGGAATTTCTGCCCGAGTATCTCGACGCGCACGCGCAGCCGGCAACGCGCGTCATCCACGCGGCGGGCACGATCGCGGGTTTGACCGTCCTCGCGGCGGCGGTCGTGCGGCGCAAACCGGCGCTCGTACCGCTAGCCCTCGCGGTCGGCTATCTGCCCGCCTGGTGCTCGCACTGGTTCATCGAGCACAACACGCCCAAGACGTTCGGCAAGCCACTCTACTCGCTGCGCGGCGACTTCGTCATGCTGAAACGCACCCTGCGCGGCCGGCTGCGCTAAAGCCGGAACGCCTCTATTCGCCGTCTTGCTGGGCGCCGGCTTCCACCATGCCCGGCGTCATCACGTCGATCTTGGCGCGCGGGCGGTCGTAGCTGACCTTCGAACCGAAGGCGCGCGCGATCGTCGCGAGCGAGACCATCATACGCCCGCGCACCGCGAAGGGCGCGTGCTTGAGCAAGAGCCGCTTGCCGTTCATCGTGGCCAAGTTATCCCCGGCGCGCAGGCGCAGCGTGTCCTTGCCGCGGCTGAGTTCGACGGCGCCGGTCTTGGCGTCGTAATCCGTTTCGGCGCCCAGGTTTTCGGCGACGACGCGCAGCGGCACGAAGGCTTCGCCCTTGATCGAGGTCACCGGCGGTACGTCGGAGACGATGCGCTGCCCGTCGATGCGCAGCGAGGCGGGCTGCGAGGCAGCCGCCAGCACCGACGCGAGTGCCGAGAGCACGAGCGTGGCCAAGACCGTGTTGCGGCTAGGAAGCAGCGAC
>PLFC01000051.1:0-2078 GCA_003136655.1 Vulcanimicrobiota bacterium | reverse complement strand
CCCTTGCGATAGATCGCGCCCTTGCCTTTGCCGCCGGCGACGCCGACGTCGGCCATCTTGCTCTCGCCGGGTCCGTTGACCACGCAGCCCATCACCGCGACCTTCACGGGCGCCGTGTACTCCTTGGCAATCGCTTCGACCGAGCGGGCCAGATCCACGACTTCGATCTCGGCGCGTCCGCACGACGGACAGGCGGTGATGTCGAAGCCCTTTTCGCGCAGGCCGAGCGCCTTGAGAATGCCCCAGCAGACCGGCACTTCTTCCACCGGATCGGCGGCGAGCGAAACGCGCAGCGTGTCGCCGATGCCTTCGAACAGCAGGATGCCCAGGCCGATCGAACTCTTGATCGTGCCCTCGCGCGGCAAGCCCGCTTCGGTGATGCCCAGATGCATCGCGTACGGCGTGCCGCGCTCCGCGAGCTTCTTGTCGAGCAGACGGTACGCGTGCACCGTGGTCACGACATCGTGCGCCTTGAGCGAGATGACGATGTCGGTGTGTTCGAGTTCCTCGAGAATCTCGACGTGGCGCAGCGCGGAGTAGACCATCGCCTCCGGCGTGTGCCCGAACTTCTCCTCGAGGTCGCGCGCGAGCGAACCCATGTTGACGCCGATGCGAATCGGCGTGCCGCGCTGCTTGGCCAGCGTCACGACCTCGCGCGTCTTCTTGGGATCGGTGATGTTGCCCGGATTGAGGCGCAACTTCGCCACGCCGGCTTCGAGCGCGGCCAGTGCCATGCGATGGTCGAAATGGATGTCGGCGACGATCGGCACCGGCGAGCGCTTGACGATGTGCGGCAACCCCGCGGCGTCCCGCGGATCCTGACAGGTGACGCGCACGACCTCGCAACCGGCCATGGTCAGACCGTAGACCTGCTCGAGCGTCTTGTCGTAGTCGGCCGTGTCGGTTGTCGTCATCGACTGCACGACGATCGGATGATCGCCGCCGATCCAGACGCCCTTGGCGTCGGACTCGCCGCTCTTGTTCTTCAGGAAAACCGGCTTCGACGCGCGGCGCAGGCGGATCACGAACGCACCTTTCCAGCCTTGGCGCGACGGACGCGCACGGGCACGGGGCTCAGGCGCCGCCGCGCCCGGGAGCCGGGGAGAGCGCCGGCCACGATCAGCACGGCGAGGATGGGGACGAGCGAAATGAGTGCGATCACCACGTCAGAAGACGCCTTTACCCGAGACGATGTTTGCGATGTCGTGGTAGGCCACGAAGACCATCAGGACCATCAGGACCGCGAAGCCCGTGAAGTGCACGAGCGCCTCGCGCTCCGGATCCACCGGCCGGCCCCTGACCATCTCGGCCAGGATGAACACGGCGCGACCGCCGTCGAGCGCCGGAATCGGCAAGAGGTTGAAGACGCCGAGCGCGATGGAGATCATCGCGACCAGGTGCAGGTACGGACTCCAGCCGAGGTCTTGCACTTCGGAGGCCGCGCGCTCCATGCCGATCACGCCCGAGACGCCCGCGGCGTGTTCGGCCGGATGCGTGATCAGCCCGATGAGCCCGGTGAAGTTGCCGATGAAGCCGTCCCAGAAATCCTCGCCCGCGCGCTGTAGACCGTCGATCGGTCCGGTGCGCACGAAGTTGGGCACGCGCACGAAGCCCAACTGGCCGATGACCTTGCCGTTCTCCTTGCCTGCGACCGGCGTGACCTGGACCGTCGCGGTGACGCCGTGACGGAGGTAGGTCAGCTTGAGCGGCACGTTGGCCGACGCGCGGATCTTCTTGACCATCTCGGAGCCGTCGCTGTAGGGCACGCCGTCGATAGCCGTGATCCGGTCGCCGAACTGCAGACCGGCCTGCGCGGCCGGTTTGCCCGGCAGTACGGTGCCGATCTGGGTCGTCCACGCGTCGGGCGTGGCCACGCCGAAGGTGACCGCGCCGAGGAACAGGATGGCGAACGCCAGGATGAAGTTGGCGATCGGACCCGCGACCACGATCGAGAGCCGCTGCAACGGGGTCTTGGCCTGGAAGTTGTCGGACTGCGCCGGGTTGGCGCTGCGGAACTGCCGCTGCTGCTCGGCCTCGTTGGTCTTGCCGTCCTCGCCCTGCATCGCGCAGTAGCCGCC
>PLFC01000024.1 GCA_003136655.1 Vulcanimicrobiota bacterium | reverse complement strand
GCCGGCTCACGGCTTCAATTCGAAGACGGTTCCGTTGTCGCTGGACCCGCCGGCGACCGTCGTGCCGAAGAGCGTGCCGCCGCGCATCAGCAGCGGACTATCTTCCGGTCCGGAACCGTCGGGCTGTCCCTGGAATTCGTAGAGCACGGTCTCTTTCCAGCCCGCGCCGGACCGAGCCAATTTGTAGATGACGCCGTTGCCGGGAAAACTCGTTGCACCGAAAATGGTCGAACCGTACAGCGCGCCGGCGGCATCGAACGTCAGCGTGCCCTGTTCCGGCTCGGCCCCGGTTCCCGTCGCCTGGAATGCAAAGAGCACCGTTTCGAGCCACGTCCCGTTGCTCTGCGGCGACAGTTCGTAGATCACGCCGCAGCCTGCGCTTTCGTCGCTCGTGCACGGAGTGATGCCGCCCGTATTGGTGGTGCCGTAGAGGTTGCCGGCGGTGTCTTCCACCACTCCCGCAAACGGATTCCCGCCGTCGGGTCCGCCCGTGAACGCATACAAGATCTGAAAGTGCCACCGCGTCTTGCTGGTCGGCGTCAAGCTGAAAACAACGCCTCTGCCGCTCGGGCCCCCGCTGGGGGTCGTTCCGTACAAAACGCCGTGCGCGTCGAGGAAGAGATTGCTGAGCGGCTCCGCGCCGTCGGCGTTGGCGAACGAGTGCAGCACCTGAACCGTCCATCGCGTCGCACCCTGAACCGGCGGCGTGACGTGGACGACCGCGCCTTCGCCGAAGAGGCCCCCGCCGTAGGTCGTCGTGTAGAAGCCGCCGGCCCCATCGGGCGTCAGACCCGCGTTCGGAAAAGCGCCGTCTGCGCCCTTAAAGGCGGCAAGGACCGTTTCGGTCCACGCCTGTTGACCCGAGTGCGGAGGCGTCAACTTGAAAACCACGCCCGCACCGTTCTGCGAGTACGCCGTCGAGCCGCCCATTTGGGTCGTGCCATACAGCGCCCCGCTCGCATCGGCGACCACTCCCGCGACCGGTACGCCGCCGTCCTTTCCGCCGGTAAAGGTGTAGAGCACGGTACCCGTCCATCCCGACGGTCCTTTGCTGACTTCGAAAACGGTACCGTGTCCCGGCGACCCATTTCCTCCGAGTAGCGTCGTACTATAGAGGTTGCCTTTCGCATCGGCGATCACGCCCGCTGTGGGAGCGATGCCGGACGCGCCTCCGAGCGAGTAGATGACGGCTTCGCTCGGGGCAGCGTCGCCGACGAGCGGGGCGACGAGGGTGAAAGCGATTGTGAGTGCAAAAAGGTCGAGTCGCATAAAACCTCCACTGCGTGTATTGCAGGCAGAGGATACGGTCCCCTATCCCGAACTCAGCCGCCGGAGGTATTTCTTGAAATGTTCTTCGAAATGTTCAATGAAGCCAGACCATCGTCATCGACCACCCGCCGTTCGCTGCCGCTCGCCGCTGCTGCGGTCGCCGTGTTTGGATTCGGCGCGGGATCTGCCGGTGCCGCATCCCCGCACGGCATGACGACATCGGCGCAATATGCAATTACGCCCGTGTATTTTCCGGTGGGCGTGCTTCCGCGTCATATCGCCGGCGTGGACCGGCGCGGTGAGATGGCGGGCTACGGGCAAGAGGAAGGTGACTACAACGCCGACTGCGTGTACTCGATCGGTTCGACGGCCTACGACCTCTCGGGCCCCGACGGTTCCTTCGAGCCGCAGTGCTCTTTTGTGAGCATGAATGAGCTCGGAACGGCCGTGGGCACCTTCGAAAACCCCAGCGGGGAATACGGGCAGGCCGGCGTCGTTTCCGTGCAGGGCACCTTTTCGCAGATCGACAGTCCGGTTTTCGGGCTCTCGGCTATCAATGGAAAGGAAATCGCGGTCGGCCAAGTGACCGGCACCGATGGGATTCTTGGGATATACAGTCTGCCCCGAAACAAGGTGGTGCGCGAACTCGTCGACCTACGAACGGGGTGTGCGATGTCGTACGCGTTCGCAATCAACGATCACGGCACGGTCTTTGGATACGATACGTGCAACGCCGGAAGCAGGCGTTACGAGACCGTTTCAAACGTAGGTGTCTTTACGTATATCGCGCCTCCTACGGGTTATGCGTTTCCCGACAACCAGCAAACTGCGGTGTTCAACGATCGGCAGCAGATAGCGCTGACGAAGTCGGGAAGCGGCCACGCCTTCGTCTGGTCCCCGGCCGTGCAGCAAGCGCCGGTGGATCTGGGCGTGCTTGCAGAAGACCCGAATGCAACCTATACGATCGATTCGCTGAGCGATACCACGGCAGCAGGCATGACGAGCGACGGCTACGCATGGGTGTGGACGTCGGCGACCGGCATCGAAGATCTCGCCGACCTCGTGCCGCCGAATTCATATGGTAAATTCTCTCCGGACGCTGTGGACGATCGCGGCGACTTGGGTTGCGAAGGCGATGAGATCTGGCTGTTCCTCAAACACAGATAGCGCGGGGCTTTCCGGCCCCTTGCGTCGCACCGGGGGAAAGCGGTGCGACGCCGCAGTGTAGAGTCGTTGGAACGCGTTTGAGGGCACGAGGCGGCGGGTATTTTTCGCTCCATGCAGATGAAACGTAGCGCACTCGACATACTCCGCCCGGTGGCGCTCGGGCTCGGCATCTTCGGCGCAAGCAGCGCGATGGTCGGCGCGCAGTCGCAAGATCAATGTGGGAGCGGCAAGCAGACCTCGCAGACGTCCTGGAATTCCTTCGACCCCGCATACAACTCGGTAACGTCGTGGCAATCCGCGTGGGATAGCGGCGATTACGATCGCAATCATATGCTCTTGGGAACGGTCGGCTCGTTCTCGGCCTACCGCCTGACGCTCGCGAATTCCGGTGGCGACACGATGATGGTGGACTTGAAGAACGGCACCGTGATCAAGCCCACCGGCACCACGCCCATGGCTGGTGAGAAGGTAGCCGTGTTCGGCTATTGGAGCAATGGAACGTTCATCGCCAACCGCGTGATCGTCCACAGCTGATCGGCTCGATTCGCGTCGCATGCTGAGGCCCGGTGCTCGGTTGAGCGCCGGGCTTTCAATCGTGTGGCCGACGGACGTGGGGACCGGCCGCTACAGGGCCGCTTAGCCGGGTCGCGTATAACCCACTATGCACGTGTCGCGAGACGGTGGGCTAGACGAGCACAGCGCGGCCTTTTTCTATACCCTCGCCGAGATGATTCCGCAGATGGTATGGACGAAAAATGCCGATGGTGTGAACGATTATTGCAATCGCCGCTTCCGCGAGTATATGAACCTCACGATAGATGAATTTGCGAACAACTCGTGGATCGTCTGTCATCCCGAAGACGCAGCTCGCGGCCAAGCGGTTTGGGGCGAAGCCCGCCGAAACGGTTCCGCATACGAAGTCGAGTTGCGCTTGCGCCCGAAGGATAAAGCCGAGTATCGCTGGTTTCTGGTGCGCGCCGTGCCCTATCGGGACGATTCGGGGCGCGTGGTCAAGTGGTTCGGCAGCACGACCGACATCGATGTGCAGAAACGGTACATGGAAGAGCAGGAGAGGATCGTCCGCGTGCTGGTCGATCTGCTCTCGCCGGACGATTTGCCCGTTCTCGAGCACGTTCGACTCGATGCCGCGTACGTGCCGGCGGAAAACGTCGCCGCCGTCGGCGGCGACTTCTATACGGCGCTGATCTTGCCCGATGGCCGGCTGCTCTTCGCGATCGGCGACGTTGCCGGACACGGCATCTCTGCGGCCGTGATGATGGAGCGGGTTCGGAGCGCGATCGTCACCGCGTCGGTCGGCCACGAAAATCCCGCGGACGTTCTCGCGCAGGTCAACCGCGTGCTGGCACTCCGGCACGGGCTGCCCTTCGTGACGGCGCTGCTCGGCTTTCTCGATCCCGAAAGCGGGAGATTTACCTATTCCTGCGCCGGGCATCCCGGCCCGGTGCTCGTCAACGCGCGAGGAGAGGCCCGCCTCCTCGATCACGGCGGGTTGCCGCTCGGCGTGAGCGACGAGCCCGGCTTCCCCACCTTCGACGGCTCGCTGCGCAGCGGCGAAGCTCTGGTGCTGTATACCGACGGCATCACGGAATTCCGTCGCGATATCGATGCCGGTCAGGAGCTCTTGCTTTCAGCCGCGGCCCGCTGCTGCATTGCCGCCGAGAAGTTTCCCGCCCAGTCGATTCGGCGCGACGTCCTCGGGGAGAAGGAGCCGCGGGACGACATCGCCCTCTTGACGATCACCTCTACGCGCTAGGCTCGGGTCCGGCGATGCGGATGCCGGCCTCCGTGGCAAAGAGGTCGGCATTGTCGACGATGTCGTTCCACTCCATCGCGATGCCGCGCAGGTCGGCGATGCCGCGCAGCCCGCGCAACGTGCAGCGCCGCATCTCGGAATCGATCACGCGCGTTCCGGCCAGCGTTACGCCGGTGAGGTCGCAATCGAGAAACTGCACCCGGTCGAGCGTCGCTCCGACGAAGACCGCCTCGCGCAACACGCAGCCGCGGAAGGTGACGTGGGTGAACTTCACCGCGTCGAACGAAGCCAGGTCGATGCGGCAGTCGGTGAACTCCACCTGCGTGAAGCGACTCTTCAGCGCATAACTGCCGGTGAGCTTGCACTGCACGAAGGTGGTGCGCTCGAACGATGAGTCTTTGCGCTTCGTGCTCGAGAGATTGCAGTTCGTAAACGCTACGTCGGAGACGCGCGCGTTCGTCAACACGCTGTCCGATAGATTGACCCTATTCAGCCTGGCGCCCGCAATCGCGAGATTCCCGGCCTCCGCACCCGCCAATTGTGCGCCGTCGACGGCAATCTCCGAAAGGGTTGCGTCGTCGCGCACGTCCTCGAGGTAGAGCGCGACCTCGGTGAATTCCTCAGGCAGTTGGGGCTGCTGCTTCGCCCCGGGACCAGACCGCGGGTTGCGGGCCACGACTCAACGGATCGAGAGGCTGAGCGCGTAGTGGGTCTCGACCGTGTCGTCGTCGCCCGAACCCTCGACGCCGATCCGATAGTCTCCCGTGCGCCGCAGGGTGCCCTGCCAGATGCCTCCGATTACGGTGACCGGTTGCCGCTCTCCCAACCAGAACGTGATCGCCGGAGCCGGGCCCGAGTGCTGCCCGAGCGCGATCGAAACGTGCTGACCGGCGCGCGCATTGAAGACGTAGTCGTCGCCGAAGTTGATCGCGGCGCTTCCGCGTAGGGTCGTTCCGTACGAACCGGGCGAGAATCGGACACGCACCTCAGCCGGGCGCCGTCGGCCCAGTGGCACGTCGTATCGCGTCGTGCCGGCCATCGAGAAGATGAAGCGCGCGCCGTTCCAAACGTAGGCGGATTCGTACACGACTTGGGTCGACTCGTGCGTCGGCAACACGACCGAGCCGTCGCGGTTGACGCTCTCGAGTCCGGGTATCGTGACGGCGTCGAGCACGCGGCGATAGCCGCGTGCAGTGCGCTGGTAGATCAGAATGCGTGTCGACTGCCCGAAGGCAAGGCACGGATCACTCGCCACGGCCACCGTCAGCCGTTCTCCACCTCGTAGGGTGATGTTGCGGAGGCTAAACGCGCCTGCAACGTATGCCGGTGCGGTTTTTCCGGACTCGGCGGCACACGCGGCAATCTGCCGGTCGCCGAGCAAGGCGCCGGCGAGGCCGGCCGCCGCGAGGCCTAAGGCTGGGAGGGCCACGTCGTCTCCGCTACCGGAACGCAGGTAGGGTTTCCCCCCATGTCCCGGCGGCCGCTTCTCGGAGTAGAGTGGCTGCAGTGGGCGAATTGCGCCCGCGGTACTGGGGGAGTAGTGATGAAGGTTTCGACGGCGCTTCGCTATGGAAGCGCTCTTGCCGGTTTGGTCCTCGCCGTATCGTCTTCGGTTGCGGCCGAAGCTGCCGTCTTCGGTGGCGTGTGGACGGTGAGTGCCTCGCTCGGACATCCCGTGGTCGAGACGACCGCGCCGACCTGCGTGTTCAAGCAGTCCGGCGGAAAGATCTCGGGCACGTGCAAGGGTCCGAGCGCGGCCGGACCGGCGGTGGGCTCGGTCAGCGGAAACGCCGTGCTGTGGTCGTGGCACAAGATCCCGACGAATCGGCTCCAAGTCAACAGCATCGCGACGTACCACGGCACGTTCGCCGGCGGCGTCATCCGGGGCACGTGGACCGACACCGCAGATCCGGGCATCCTCGGCACGTTCGTCGGTCAGCGAGTACCGTAGCGGCGGGTGGNNTGGTTACGGCGAATCGGACGTGGGGCTACGCGGCGCTCAGCAAGATCGCGATCGGCGTCGTCGCAGCATTCATGTTCGGATTCGCCGCACTGCTCTTCAGCCTGCCCTCGCAAGGCATCAGTAAGGACCACTCCGCCGACTGGATGGTCTACCTCACCGGGGTGATTTTAGCAGGCTTCGGCATATTCGTGAGCGTTGGGCTGTCCGTGGCGTTGCGGACGCGGATCAGCATCGACGCGCGCGATTTGAACGCGACGTTCCCCGATCACCACAATTGGCTGCTCGTGCCGAGCTTTCGTTCGGTCCGAATTCCGCTGACGGACATTCACTCGGTCGAACTGCGCGAGGAGATCTTCAAGACCTTCGGCTTGAGCAACTCGCGCGTCGCACTGTCCATCGTCACCGCCTCCGGCGAACGCATCGGGCTCGGCAACGCGACGAACGGCTCGGCGAGCACGCTTCCGGTCGACGACATTGCGGCCGGCATAGCGGCCGCCGCGGGTCTGCCGATCACCGACGACGGCACCGTTTTCAGCAAAGTGCCCGGCCTGTACGGCGTGGCCGCCTCCACCTGGAGCGAGCCGCGGCTCGACGAGAAGACCGCGGGCGAAGCGCGGCGCACGNNCGGCCTCATGCTGCTTGGTTTCGTGCTGCGAGCATGTCTCTGAGGAAGACGAGCCCTTGGCGAAATTGCTCCTCATCGTCCATGAATACCGCATGAAAGCGCACCTCGGCGCGTAGGGCCGAGCGAGAACGTACAAGAAGCGAGCCNNTGGGCGGCATCGGCGGCACGAGCGCGCAACCCTCGACGATCGGTCAGAGCCTCCCCGCAGCCGGCTCGGGTGCGGTGACGAGCGCGACTTCGAGCACGGCCATAACGCCCGGCGGTACGGTCGGGAGTTCCGTCAATAACGCTGCGCCGCGCACGAACGAAGCGGTGGCTGCGAACGCGTCCGCCACCGCGCCCGCGAACGCGTCGGCCGTTGCAAGCGCAGTCTCGGGTCCGGTATCGAATCCTTACCCGTTCGCCCAGGGCGATTCGTTTCAGTACGCATATGCCGCGTCGCGCTCGTCGGAACGCGTCGGAAAACCGCTGAACAAAACGACGACCAGCGGGACGCTCGTTACGACGATCGGCGGCATGGTGAGCTTCGGCGGCCAACAGCTGGTCGATGTGAAGCAAGTGCTGAGCTATACCGACGCCGACGCTTCGCAGAAGACGACCGCCGCCGGCACGACGTCCTCGGATCGATACGAAACCTTCGCACAAGCGGGCAACGGTGGTCTGCTCTACCAGACCTACGGCGGCGCAATTTCGGGCAAATCGAGCAACTCGGCGGGCGACTCGCTCGTGAGTGCCTCGACGACGACCTACGCGGGTCCCTACGTCCTGGATCAACTCCCGGAAGCCAAGAAGGCGACCTGGAACGATCTGCTCGGGTACACGCTGACGGCGCAAACGCAGGCGACGGCAAGCGGCCTCACGACCACCGGGCAGTCCACCTACACGCGCAACGCCGATGGTTCGTATACGCGCTCGACGACGCATACGCCGGCCGGTGGTGCGACGCTCACGCTCGCGGAGTCGCAGTCGGCGGGTGGTAGCGGTCAAGAGCAGAGCAGCGGCAATCAGGCGACGGCCGCCACCACCACATTCTCCGCACCCGCCCAAGTCAACGGCGCCTACGTTATCACGGTCGTCCGCACGCCCGCTTCCGGTGCGGCCGTCACGACGACGGTACCCGACTGGTTCCCCGGCAACGCCGCTGCGCCGCCGCTTGCGACCGACCAGCGCATCGACCTCGGTCAGACGGCCGTGCCCGCGAAGTGCGGCTCTACCGCGGGTCAAAATGCAATGAAGCTCCGTGAACTGATGACCGAACTCGACGTGGTGCGCGGTACCTACAGTTCCGAGGTGGTCGATTCGTTCGTCGTGGCGGGTGAGGGCGTGGTCTGCATCGACCACCAGCGTCTGACCCAAGCCTACGATAATCGCGCGACGGGCAAACTCGTCTCCGTCGAGCGCTTCAACGAAACGATCGGCCTGAGCGGCGAAACGCTCAAACAGGCTCGCGCGAAGTAGCGCGCTTTGGGCTTTGTTCCCTGAGCACGCGATCCATCGAGAAGGCGATCAGCGGATCTTTCGCGGGAGGCGGCAATTGCGAGAAGGCGAGTTGCAGCCAGATGTCGTCGCCCACCGTGTAGCGGGCGCGCGGCGAGCGCGCGGTGAGCGCGCGGCAAATGATCGCCGCGCAACGCTCGGGTGCCGGCGCGCGAGCGCCGATGACATCCATGGCACGTTCCACGATGCGTTGCGCGATGCCGTAGCGTAGCGCCACGTGGGCTTCGGTCCGGGCCGTGTCGAGGCACTCCGGCGGCGTCTTTTTTTGCCAAATCGACGTCGCAAAGGCACCCGGTTCGATCAACGAGACGCGCACGCCGAAGCCGCGCTGCTCCAAGCGCAGCGACTCGACCATCGCGCGCACTGCGTGTTTGGAAGCGGCGTAGACGCCGTTGAAGGGCCACGCGACGCGGCCCGAGATCGATCCGACGACGATGACCCGGCCCCGGGCGGCGCGCACCAGCGGCAGGAACGCTTTCGTAACCGCAAACACGCCCACGACGTTGACCTCGAACTGACGGCGGACGGCCTGTACGGTGAGGCTCTCGACCGGCGCATGATAGACGATGCCGGCATTATTGACGAGACCCTCGAGCCTGCCGCCCGTCCGTGCTGCAACGAGCGCTCGCGCCGCCTCGATCTGTTCGGAATCCGTCACGTCGAGCATGACCGGTTCGCTGAGGGAGGAAAGCGACGCGCGGACACATGCGGCGTCGTCGTTGCTGCGCACGCCCGCGAAGACCCGCCAACCCTCCGCATCCAGGCGTTTTGCGAGCGCGAGTCCGATGCCGCTCGACGCTCCCGTTATCAAGACCGAGCCCTTCATCGGCATAGGACTTCGGTACCATGAAAGAAGCGCCCCATCATATCCGGGTATATCGCTGCGGTTCACCTAATCTCATCCTAATGATGATCGCGGGGTCACCCCCGTTTCACCAAACAGCGCGCTGCTCGAGCAGCAGCAAACTATCTCCCAAACGTAAAGAGGTGCGGACATGAGGTCTCTTCCATCGCGGCTCGTGCTCCTGAGTGGATCGCTGGCCCTAAGTGCGTGCGCCGGCGGCGCTTCGTCAACGGCAACCGTTGGTAACGCGCCTACGCTCGACGTTCGCGAAGCCGCGTTCCGGGCGCCGTTCGCAGCTGCCGGCCAGAACGGCTCCGTTTCGAACCCGTATCCGTTCGCCCAAGGTGACTCGTTTACGTACGCGCACCGCGAGTCGCACTCGGAAGAAGAACCCGGAAAGCCACTGACCAAAGTGTCGACGACGGGAAGCACGACCGAGACCATCGGCGCGACCACCTCGTTCGACGGCCGCCAACTCACGGCGGTCGCGAACGTCCTGACCTACACGTCGGTAAGCAACCACGGCGTGACGACGACGGGTTCGACGTCGACCACCGATTACGAAACCTTCGCCGCGGTGAAGAGCGGTTTGGATTACGAGAATTTCGGCAGTACGGTCTCGGGCAATTCTAGCTCTTCCACCGGCGTTACAACGACCAGCGCGTCGACGACGACGTATGCGGGCGCCTACCTCCTCAACGAGATTCCCGAGCTTCGCGGTGCGTCGTGGAACGACGAGATCGGCTACACGCTATCGTCCCAGAGCAGCTCGACGAAGGCCGGGGTCACCACCGACGGTCAAACCACCTTCACGCGTCACGAAAACGGCACGTACACTCGCACGACGACGAGCACGAGCGGGAGCGTCACGACGACCGAGACCGACACGCAAGAGGCTAACGGCAGCGGCGAAGAGCAGAATAGCGGCAGCGGCACGACGACGTTTTCGGCGCCCCGCGTGGGCGCCGGCGGCAAATTCGAGATTACCGTGGTGCACACACCGCTTTCGGGTTCGAAGACCACGACCATCGTGCCCGACTGGTTTCCGGGCAACGGTCCGGCGGGCAAGCTCGTGAGCGACGAGCGGAAGGACGAGGGCACGGCCTCGGTGCCCGCCGAATGCGGCGCGACCGCAGGCCAGCAAGCGACGGTGATTCGCGAGCTATTCTCCGCGCTCGACGTGGTGCGCGGGACGTACGAGACGCTTTCCCTGGATCAGTTCATCGTGCCGGGCGAAGGCCGGGTCTGCGGCATTCAACAAGAGTTGCTGAACACGTACGACAACACCGGAACCGGCGCGCTGCTCGTGTCCGAGCGCACGAATCTCGTCAACTCGCTGACCAGCGAATCGATCGGCCAACTTCGCGCGAGACACGTCGTTTCGGGATTCGGCATCATCTAGGTTTCGGGCTCGCCGGCGGGGCGGCGCCCCCGCCGGCGGCGAACAGCGACGCCAGAAAACGCGCTGCAAGGGGACTTTGACATGGCGCTTGAGCCTCGCTCACTCTTCGTTGGATCGGTCGCACACTTCACGTCGGCTGCGGGATTTTCGCGCTGAGCGCTCCGGGCCGCTCCGCGCTCGGCGTCCTGGCCCTCTGGCACGGACTCGCGTCGACGCAGAACATCTGCGACGTGCTCGCGAGCACGGGCATCGCACCCGGCTTGCGGCCCATCGCCGCGAAAAATTTCCAGATGATCGCGAAGTTGGCGGCGCCGTTGCATCCGCCGAAATGGCTGCCGGCCGCACTGCTCTCCGGCGCCGCTGCGATCGAGGCGCTGGCCGCAGTATCGTACCTGCGAGGTGCGCTCTCCGACGGCCGCAGCGATGCCGGTTTTGCACTTTCGCTTTGGCTCTTCGGCGCGTTCTTCTTGATCGACGACGCCTTCGACGATTACGACCTCGGCGCGAAGCACCGCGCGATCTTCACGCTGGTCGCGGCCACCTACGCCGCATCGCGGGTTGGAGAGTCGTGAGACGCGTTCTGGTCGCAGGCGGCGCCGGCGGCGTCGGTGAGGCGATCGTTCGCGCGCTGCTCGACGCGGGTGACGTGGAGGTGCTCGCGACCTCGCGGAGCGCCGCGCGTTTGAACGCGTTGGCCGCGAGCCTGGAGCCGGGGCTGCGACCGCGCCTCAGCCGGATCGTCGGGGAGGCGGGCAGCTTCGAGGGTGCGGCGCGAATCGTTGCCGAGGTCGAAGCGCGCGGCGGCGCGGACGTCGCAATAGCACTCCTCGGTCGCGGGTTCTGGAGTAGCGGCCCGCTGCTCTCGCTCGATCCGCGCGAATGGAATGCGGTTCTCGACGAGATGCTCACAGCGCACTTTGCCTTCGCACGTGCCGCCATCCCGATGCTCGCGGCGCGTCGAGACAGCCTGTACCTCTCGATCGGTGGCGGTGCGGCCTTTACCCCGGTGCCCGATGCCGCGCTGATGTCGATCGCGGCCGCGGGCCAATTGATGCTCACGCGCGCGCTGGCCGCGGAGCGCGGGGAGGCTTCGCCGCGCATCTGCGAACTCGTCATCGACGGACCCGTCCGGACGCGCGACTCGGCGGACTTCGCCGAGGCGTCCTGGATCGGGGCCGACGAGGTTGCGCGATCGGTGGTCGAGATCGCCTTTGGCGCCGCGCCGCCCACGGTGGTCGTAATCGGCGGTCGCGATCGCGCCGCGCGAGTCCGGCCGCCCGGCTACTCCGGCAGGGAGAACGCCCTCTAACGGAAACTGCTCGGGACCGAGGCCTCCTACGAAAGGTATTTGTCCATGCCCAAACGTTCGGGAGCGAAGGCGTTTATGCGCTGGGCCGCTCCTTGTATGGTTGCCGTGCTGTTGGCGGGTTGTAACGGCGGTGGCGGCGCACTGTCGCCCTCGCCGGCAGGCGGCTCGCTTGCCGGGGCCTCTCACGCCAATTCAGTGTCCGGGCTGTCCAGCGCCGACTACGTGCGCGAGCAGATTGCGACCGGCAATTTCGTGCCGGCCTGTCCCGACATCGTTCTGAATCAGGGGCGTTGCCTGGCCATCGGCCTCAAGGATCCCTCACGCGCTCCGCGCTCGGAAGACGTCGGCCACGGCTCCGTGTCCGGCTACGGCCCGTCGCAATTACAGGCCGCGTACAACATCACTTCGCAGGCCAAGAGTAATGCCGGCGGACTCGTTGCGGTCGTCGAATACAGCGGCGACCCGAATTTGGCCAGCGACCTGGCTACCTACCGCTCGCAGTTCAACCTGCCGCCCTGCACGGTCGAGAGCGGCTGCTTGACGATCGTCAACCAAAAGGGCAAGACCAAGCCGCTTCCCAAGGTCAACGATGGTTGGTTAGCGGAGCAGTCGCTCGACGTCGATATGGTCTCGGCCAATTGCCCCAACTGCAAGATCCTCGTCGTCGAGGCCAGCAGCAACCTGTTCGCAGCGGAAGCCACCGCAGCCAGCTTCAAGCCGGTCGCGATTTCGAACAGCTGGGGCGGTTCCGAATACAAGGGCGAAAAGAAGGCCGCTACCGAGTACTTTACGCATTCGGGCATCGCGATCACGGCGTCCGCCGGAGACAGCGGCTACGGTGTGAGCTTTCCCGCAGCGCTCAACACGGTGACGGCCGTCGGCGGCACGTCGCTCAACACGTCGAGCGGTTCGCGGGGCTACGCCGAGACCGTTTGGGACGGCAGCGGCAGCGGTTGCAGCGAGTACGTCACCACGCCGACGTGGCAAGAGTCCATCGAGTCGCAACTGGGCGGCTGCACCAACCGCATCGATAACGATGTAGCCTACGACGCCGATCCCGACACGGGCGTCGCGGTCTACGAAACGATCAAGGGCGACGGCGAACCCCCGGGCTGGCAGGTATGGGGCGGCACGAGCGTCGGTGCTCCGGCGATCGCGGCGATCTACGCGCTCTCGGGCAATACGAGCGACGTGCCGGCATCGATCGCCTACGCGAATCCGGGCGACCTGTACGATGTGACGAGCGGCTCGAACGGCAGTTGCTCGCCACCGTACCTCTGCAAGGGCGAAACCGGGTACGATGCTCCGACGGGCCTCGGAACGCCCAACGGCGTCGGCGCCTTCTAGACAGCCGGAACCGATTCCGTGAACGTGCCGGTCGCAAGGAGAGCGGCCGGCACGTTCGTATCCACCCGATCTCGCGGAATTATAAGAACGAACATGAATCGAAATCGTCGCCGCTTTTATACGGCTGCTTCGAGGTGAGGCGGCTCGCGGGCGTCTCCTGCGTTTTGGCCTTGCTCCTCGACGGCAACTCCGTTCGCGCCGACGACCTGCCGGATCCGGCTGCCGTGCGCCAACATGTCATCGACGCGAGCGGCACGCGGCCCAAGATCGAACGGATGACGATCGCCTATCACGCCTTCGGTCTCGACGGTACCCGCGTCACGCTGCGCGACGGCGACGACTTCCGCGAAACGGTCAAGGACGGTCCGTTCGAGACGCAACGCGGCTCGTTCCACGGCCAGGCGTGGCACCAGAATGCCAACGGTCAAACGGTGCTCGATCAACCTGATCCGGGGCTCGCGTCGAAGGATGCCCTGGTCACGTCCATCGCCGCGATAACCGCGCCCATTACCGGCTACGTCGTTTCGGCGCTCAACAAGCGCGGCGACGGCACGAAGCAGTACGTCGATGCTTCCACTTGGCGCGTCGTCAGACGCGAGGTCATTTCCCCGACGGCTACACGCACCTACGCCTACGACGATTTCAGAACCGCGAACGGCTACACCCAGGCCTGGCACTGGACAGTTCGCGACGGCCATGCCGAGAACGATGCTGACTATCGCATCATCGCCGACGAGGCCGGCGCAGTGACCGCCGCGGAGCTGGCGATTCCGGCACCGCGCCGCAATTTGGTCGACTTCCCCGCTAACGTTTCATCGGTCGCCCTGCCCGTGCGTGAAGAGCGCGGCCAATTCATCGTGCGGGTCAACATCGGATCGCGCGGCCTCGACATGATCCTCGATACCGGTGCCTCGACGATCGCGGTCGACGAGGCCGTCGTACGCCAACTCGGCCTCAAGACGTATGGCGGCGTCTCGAACGCCGCCAACGCCGGGCGCTACACGAGCACGAGCGCAATCGTGCCCGAGATGAAGGTCGGCTCGCTCACGCTCGACGACGTCGTCGTCGACACGATCCCGCACCTCGGTGCCGACAGCCCGAGCGATTACAAGATCGTCGGCCTGCTCGGTTTCGATTTCATCGCTTCGCTCGTGCTCGAATTCGATTACCAGGCTGGAACGGTCACCGCGTTCGACCCGTCGTCGTTTGCGCCGCCTCAGGACCCGCTGCTCAACGTGCTGCCGGTGCGTTTGGGCAACGGACAACCCATGACCGACGTCTCGGTCAACGGCGCCCTGGCCGAGCGCTTCATCGTGGACACGGGCGCAGCGGGGTCGGTGCTGATCTTCGATTACTTCCAGCGCCGCCACCCCGAAGCGCTGGTCGACGTGAGCGGCGCCCCGCCGGATCGGGTTCGCTATCTGGGCGTCGGCGGCGGGTTCGAAGCACGCCGTTTCGTGCTCGCCTCGGTGAAGCTCGGCCGCGTCGATTTCAAACGCTTCCCCGCCGACGCCGTATCGTCGTCGAGCGCCTACGGCGGAAGTTCCGACGGTCTGATCGGCTCCGAATTTCTGCGCCTGTACACACTGTACACCGACTATCAGAACTCGCTGCTCTACCTCGTCCCAAACGCATTAGGTCGCTCCGCGATCGGACGCTGAACGTTACTTCCCGGCCTTCATGATGAGGATCTCGGTCTTGTCGCTCTTGCCCGAAATCGTGATCGTCGTGCCCGCGTTATTGCCCGCGCCGTTTCCAATCGTAAACTCGGCCATCTCCTCGTTGCCTTGACGGACCTTCATTTTCTCGGCGTCCTTGGGAACTTGCGATGTATACCAGTCATAGACTTTATCGAATGCGTCGGTGGTACTCAGGGCCACCATCTGTCCGCCTCCGCCCGCACCCGTCCCGCTCATGGAGAAACCGCCTTCGTTCTTTTCAGCGTTCGGATAGACCGGTACGCCGAGCTTGGAGAGGTCGACGGCGTCTTTGCCGATCGTTTCGGTGCCGTCCTTGGTTTTGATCGTGACGCTCTTGTCTCCGTCGTCGGTCGTCACCGTGGTGCCGTCGGCGGAAACCGTCGTTTTGTGCGACGAGCAAGCCGCGACGCCGATAAACAACGTCGCAAACGCTAAAGTCTGAAAGATGTGCATGAAAGCCTCCGTTCTCGATAACCGGGTCGTTACGCGCACCAAGCCTATAGGCCTTGCCTTCGCGTCGACCGGGAGCGCGCCTCGTTGACGGCACGCGCCGCCCGGATTAGATCACTACTATGATCTGAATAGTCGGCGTAGCGGCTCTCGCGGGCAGTCTGGCAGCCTTGCGCGAGGCGACCGGCTGTGCCGCCTGGGAGACCTTTGCCGGCCCGTTCGAGGTGCGCCGCACCATTACCGGCTCGGCGGCGGCCGCCGCCGGCTTTCGATCCGGCGACCGGATCCTCAGCGTCGACGGCGCGAGCGCCGAGCGGCTGTCGGGAGCGGCCTTCGCCTGCGCAAACGCCTCGGCGAAGGCGTTTCTCACCTACGTGTTCGTGCGCGATCGCTCGGGGATCGCGTCCGTCTGCGGCTCCACGACATACTTCCGGTCGGTTCGTGGTATAGTCGGAACATGTCGAAGAATGCGTCAGGTTTGCGCCGCGGCGACCACGTGCACATCACCAGCAGCGGCGCCTCGGGTACGGTCGTGGACGTCGACGTCCACACGGCGGTGGTCCGCACGGCCAAAGCCGATGGTGAGCCCGAGCAGCGCCANNGTACGAGAAAAACACGAGCACGAGCACGACCACGATCACGATAAGGCGTAACGCCGTTTAGGCCGAGTTCGTGAACCGGCCGTGTTTACGTGGTAGCCTCCGCGATCTCGAAGCTGAGAAACTGCCCGTCGTGGATGCCCGCAAATTTAAACCCGCCTTGCAGGGGCGAAGAGAATTGCAGCGTCTGACCTGAAGGCGAACCAAGGCTCTGTTGGGAGAGCAATTTCTTCGAACCGTCGTAGATGAAGAGCGTGTACGAGTCGCTCGGGGAGAAGAGCGACGACGAAACCGATCCCGTTAAGCCCGTGCCTTGAAAGATCAACTTGACCTTGCCGAAGTCGACGCCGAAGGCGAGCACGAACGAATAGCCCGCGGGCACGGGCCAGCCGTAATCGTCGAGTTCGGAAAAGGCCATGACGTCGCTCCCGGCGGCGCAGTGACTGGAACCGTAGGCGAGGCTCGCGTCGAGCTGCTTTGCAAAAGCCGGAAACGTCCACGTGCCACCGCCTGCGGAGCACCGTTGCGAGCGCAAGCGATATTTTAGCCCACCGGAGTCGGCGCCTTGCGGCAGAACCGCGCTCGCGACGGCGCCGCTTTGCACGGAACTGGGCCCGCCCGCGCATCCGGCGGTGAGCAGCGCAAGCGTTAACGCAGTGCTAGCTGCGACGTTCTCGAAACGAATCACGGGTGTACGACCTCCGGCACCGGCGGCCCATTCGACGCCCACGCGGTGTTTCCCAGGCCGCCGCGGCGAGGGCGGAAAATGCACGCAGGCATGAGGTTCTGGCTCCCCCTTTTGGCTGCGCTCTTTCCGGCGCTGGCCGGCGGCGCAACGGCGCAGACGCCCCCGCCACCCGTTCCGGCAACCGCGGCACTCCCGCGGATCACGCTGAGCGCGCAATCGTTGGCCGGCTTGCCGCGTAAGACGCTCGCGGTCGTCGACGAGAACGGCAAGAACGTAACCTACTCGGGCGTCGATCTCGGGGCGCTGCTGGCAGCCGGCGGCGCGCCGCATGGCGAGGCGCTGCGCGGCCGCGCGGTTGCCGACTACGTCTTGGTTCGCGCCGCCGACGGCTATCGCGCCGTCTTCGCGCTGATCGAACTCGATCCGCGCTTCACCGACAAGGTGGTGCTGCTGGCCGACCGGCAAGACGGTGCGGCGATCGGCAAGGACGGCCCGTTCCGCCTGGTGGTTCCCGACGAGAAGCACCACGCCCGTTGGGTGCGTAACGTCGTCGACGTGCAAGTCCTCAGCCCACCCTAGCCGGAGCAGGGCATGACGAGCTTCCGGGCAGAGAATGGTCTATGGAAATCAGCGCGCGAAATCAGCTGCCGGGCAAAGTGGTCTCGACCCGGTTGGGCACGATCATGGCCGAAGTCGTCGTCGAGGTCGATCCCGCGACCATCGTTGCCGCCATCACCCGCTCGTCGGTGGAAAACCTCAACCTGCAGCCGGGCGACACGGTGCGCGTGATCGTCAAAGCCACCGAGGTGATGATCGCCAAATAGGCGCACCGTCTACTTCAGCGTTGCGATGAATCCGTCGAGCGTCGAGGCGAAGGCGGCGGGCTGGTCGAGCATGATGAAGTGGCGCGAATCGGCCACCGGTAAGACCTTGATGGCAGGCGCGCCCGCCAGCAGCGATTGATAGAAGCCGATCGTTACGGCGCTGCGATCGCTCGCGCTCATCTGCGCCATGAAGGCCGGCATGTAACTGGGCAACGGCACCGATGGAATCGGCGCGATCTCGGCGGCCGGCACGGCAATCTTCGACAGTTGCGGCCGGAGGTCGAGCAGTTGGAGCTCCTTGCCGTACTCCGCGACCGCCTTCTGGTCGCTGCGTAAGGCCAGAGTGGCCACTTTCGCGGCCAGCGTTTGGTCCGTCACGTAATCGTCGACGTAGCCGGTCTCGACCTTTGCGTAGTCGGCCGCGGAAGCCGAATTGACGCTCGTATAAAACTGTTGCGCGGCCGCGGCGCGTTGTTCCGCGCTCGCCTCGGCGAGGCTTGCAAAAACGGGTAGACCGTCGACCGCGACCACGGCTCGCACCAAGTCTGAATGATCGATGCCGAAGCGCAGCGCGAGCGTTCCGCCGAGCGAGTGGCCGACGAGCACGGGCTTATCCAAATGTTCGCTCGTTATCAACGTAACGATGCTCGCCTCGGCTGCATCGAGCGTGGCGTCCTCACCCGCGGGCAGGCCGTCGAAGCCGGCCAGCGTCACGGCATACACCGCATGCTTCGCGGCTTCACGCCCGATCGTGTCGCGATACGACCACGGTCCGCAAGCCAAGCCCGGAACCAGGATGAGCGCCGGACTGCCGCTTCCGTATTTTTGCACGCGCATGTTGCCGAAGGTCTTGCTCCAGGCCTGTGCGGGCAACTTGGTATCGAGCACGTCGGCGCGAACGATCGCACCCTGCGTCAATCCGAGGGCGAGCGCGGCCAGCGCGATGCGAGCAAAATGCATGGATCCTCCGGCGTAGGCTGGCTGGAAAGGTTCCTTTTCCTTCGAGCAGGCCCCCGCATGCGGGGACGCGCGTTTTCTGGTAACGTCCGGCAGGCGCCGGCTTGCCGGGTGCGAACCTGCGGCGGACACGGACGGTCCCCGCGGGACGGAACCCGCCGTCGCTGGGCACTTATGACGTCATGGCATCGTTGCGCGTCCTGGTCGCTGAAGACGACCCGGCCATCCGCGAACTCCTCGTGCACCATCTTTCGCGCGACGGCTTCATCACGGTCGAAGCCCCCGACGGCAACGCTGCGCTTCGTCACGGCCGCGACGGCGTTGCGCTGATCGTCCTCGACGTCGGGTTGCCCGGCGTCGATGGTTTCGACGTCGCGCGGACATTACGTCGTGAGGGGCACGCCGCGCCGATCCTGATGCTGACCGCGCGCGCCGACGAGATCGACCGCATCGTCGGGCTCGAACTCGGCGCCGACGACTACGTGGTGAAGCCATTCTCGCCGCGTGAGATCGTGGCCCGCGTGCGCGCCATCCTGCGTCGCAGCGGCCAACCGCACGAACCCGGCCCGCAACTCCTGCGCTTCGGGCGGCTGGAGATCGACGACCGCGCGCGCGAAGTGCGCGTCGACGGCAATTCGGTCGGCTTGAAGCCGCGCGAATTCGCACTGCTGCGCGCGCTCGCCGACCGGCCGGGCCTCGCGCTTTCGCGCGACGCGCTGCTCGAGCGCGTGTGGGGCTACGACTTCGACGGCGATCAGCGGACCGTCGACGTGCACGTCCGGCGCCTGCGCATGAAACTCGAAGAACAGAGCGGGTTGCCCGCCTGCGTCCACACGATTCACGGCTTTGGTTACAAGTTCACGCAGCCCTGAGGCGCGCGAGATCGAGAGCATGACGTCGCTGTGCCGCAAGCTTCGCGCGCACACCGACGACCAGCAGGTACCGCTGCTCGTGCTGCGCGTGCGGGAACTGGCCCGCAGCGCGGGCGTGCCGGTCTCCGCGGGCGAGCGCGCCTTGGCGCGGCGCTGCTTGCACGCGCTGACCGAAGCGCGCGGCCGTCTCTTGCGCACCGGCGACGTGCTGGGGCACGACGGCGGCGCGCACATCGTCGTGGCGCTCCTCTCGCCGGCCCGCGAGCGCGAGTGCGTTGCCGCCCCGACCGATTGTCGCGCAACGCTCGTGCGACTGGCTACCGCGCTGCGCATCGCCACGGGCGTGCAGCCCGAGACCGGCTGGACGATCGTGCCCGCGTTCTCCAGCCTTCGCCGGCTGCACCAAGCCGTCGAAGAAGCGTTGCGTCACGGTGCGGGCGAGCGCGAGCGGCATGCCTTTTTCACCTCGATCGGCCACGAGTTGCGCACGCCCCTAACGGCCATCCGCGGCTATCTCGAAACGTTGCTGGACGAAGAACTCGATGCCGAAACGGCGCGGCGCTTTCTGGAAACCGCGCAGGGCGAGGCCGCGCGCATGGGCCGCCTGGTCGACGGTCTTCACGAACTCGCATTGCTCGACTCCGAGGCGCGCGGCGGCGAAGGTGAAGGCGATCTCTTGGTGGCGCTTGCCGCCGCGCTCGACGCGGTCATGCCCGCGGCCGGCGGACGCCGGACGGTCATCACCCAACTGTCGTGGGAAAGGCGCCGCGTGATGCTTTCGACGGATAGGCTGACGCAAATTCTGATCAACGTGATGGAGAACGCCATCAAGCACGGCCGCGACGCGGGCCGCATCTTCGTTTCGGCGTCGCAACTCAACGACCGCTACGCCGAGATTCGCGTCGACGACGATGGTCCCGGCGTACCCTCGGGCGAGCGCGTCGCGGTCTTCATGCTCGAACGGCGCGGGGTCAACGCGCGTTCGCAGGGCAACGGGCTCGGGCTCGCGCTCGTGCGACTGATGATCGAGCGCATCGGCGGCGAGGTCGACGTCGTACGCTCGTCGCTCGGAGGCGCGCGCTTCCACTTGCGCGTGCCGCTCGCGCCGGTCTAAGCGCGCTTACGCGCCGGTCGTCGAGTCGTCGATCCAGGCCAAATAGTCGGCTCCGCCGGCCGCGACCGCGTGCGCCAGGATCTCGGGCGTATTGTACGGATGCACCTCACGTACCGTGGCCTCGAGACGGTCGTAGAGGCCGGCGCGCGTCTTGATCGTACAGCGCCACTCGACCGCGCGCTCGAGCGAGCCTCGCCAGAAATAGACGCTCTCGAGCGGGCCTTCGATCTGTACGCAAGCGCCGACGCGCGCCTCGATCACCGCCAGCGCGATGCGGTCGGCGGCTTCGCGGCTATCGACCGTCGTGGTGACGCTCACATAGTCGGGCACGCGCGTTCAGCCGGCCGGGTTGCGCGCCGGCTTCGGACCGGGACGGATCGGCAGGACGGCGCGCGCGTGGCTGCCGCCGTTTCTGCGCGGCAGCACGCTCAGTTCGTTGGCCAGCGCCGCGGCGATGTAGAGCCCACGCCCCGACTCGCTCATCACGTCGTTGGGCAAGCGCGCGTGAAACGTGAAGCCGGGGCCGCGGTCGATGACGTGCAGCACGGGCTCTTCGCTGGTGAGATCGATCGCCACCTCGACCGGTCCAGACGTGTGGCGCATGACGTTGCCGACCAACTCGCTGAAGAGCAGTTCCGCATTGCAGATGTCGCCGTCGGCGACGCCGTGCGTTTGCAACGCTTCGGCGATGCGCTTGCGCACCGCGCGCGCTTCCACGGCATCGGAGGCGTCGAACGTCCAGTGTGCGCCGGGCGCATCGAGGTCGGCGCGCTGGGTCAAGCGCCGCCGCACGTCGTCGACGCGCACGGCGAGGATGGCGACGTCGTCGTGCGACTGCTCGATCACCGCGTCGCGAATGGCCGATGCGCTCTCGGCGGATTCGAGGACTGCCGGCGCGTTGAGCGCGGCGTGCAGGCGCCGTTCGCCTTCGAACACGTCGCGGGTCGACTCGGTCAAGCCGTCGGTGTAGAGCACCAGCAGCGATTGATCGTCCAACGTGAGCGAGCGAACCGTTTCGGCGCTCCGTCCGGCCTCGCGCAAGCCGAGCGGCAGACCCGAGCCGCCGAGTTCGCTGACGGTGCCGTCGTCGGCGCGCAAGAGCGGCGGCGGATGCCCCGCCGACGCGTAGGTGAAGCTGAGCGTGAGCGGATCGAGCAGTCCGACGAATGCGGTCACGATGCGATCGGGCTGTTCGGAACGCAACGCGCGATCCGCGGCATTGAGCACGGCGACGGGATCCGGATAGATCTGTGCCGCTCCGCGAATCGCTTGGCGCACCGCGCCCATGGTGACGGCGGCGTCGAGTCCGCTGCCCATCACGTCGCCGATCGAGAGCACGATGCGCCCGTCGCTCAGCCTGAACGCATCGTACCAGTCGCCGCCGACGAGGGCTTCGCTGCGTGCCGCTTGATAGACGGCGCTGAAGGTCAAGCCGGGAACGTTCGGGAGTTTCTTCGGAAGCGCGGCCGCTTGCAAGGTGAAAGCCACGCGCCGCTCGCGGTCGTAGAGCCGGGCGTGCTCGATGGCGACCGCGGTGCGGCTGGCAATCTCGGCGAACAGCTCCATGTCGCCGGCGTCGTATGCGCGGCCGTCCGAAGCGATGGTGATCGAGCCCAGCAGCCGGCCTTCGAGAGCGAGCGGGAAGGCGATGATCGTGCACTCGCCGATAGCGTCGTTGCATTGCTCGCGCTCCTCCGGCGTCAATGGAGGCCGAGCGATCAGCGCGCGCGTGGCAGGCATCTTGGCCGGGTCGACGTGGCGCACGCCCGCGGTCCGGTTGCCCCGCGTGTTGAAGGGCTCGTCGGGGTCGGCCAGGTCGATCGCCGCCCACGTCGCTAATCCCGGTACCACTACGCCCAGGAGTTTGTCGACGGTCTGGCTCAGGCCGAGCGACTGCGCCAGTGCGCCGCTGGCTTCGGCCAATAAGTGCTGCATGGCCTCTGCGCGTTTGCGCGCGGTGATGTCGTGCACCATGCCGAGGACGCCACGTATGGAGCCATCGTCGCTGCGCAGCGCGCTGGCCGCGATGTGCACCCAGATCTCGGTGCCGTCGCGCCGGATCAAGCGCGCATCGTTGGCGGTCGATTCGCCGGCCATCGCTTTGGCCTTGACCGCCTCTCCTTCGCTGCGGCCGAGCGCGTTGGTGAAATCCCAAACCGGTCTGCCCAGGATCTCCTCGGGAAGGTAGCCCAGCATCTCGGCCATCCGCGCATTGACGAACGTGGTCACGTCGTTTTCGTCGAGCACCCACACGCCTTCGGTGGTCGTCTCGATCAGCGTGCGATAGAGGCGTTCGCTGCGCGTCAGCGCTTCTTGGGTGCGCTTGAGTTCGTCGACGTTCGTGCTCGTGCCGAACCAGCGGACGATCGCGCCGGTTTCGTCTCGTTGCGCCACGGCGCGCACGACGAACCAATGATAGGCTCCGCTTCCGTCACGCAAACGATACTCGGCATTGTACGGTTCGCCGGTGCGAAGGGAGTGTCGCCAGCCTGCGACCGCCGTTTCCCTGTCGTCGGGGTGGACGCGCCCGAAGCCGTCCGCGTCACGGTCTCGATCGGGCCGGCCGATGTATTCGGCCCAGCGCCGGTTGAAGTAATCGTTGTAGCCCTCGGGAGTCGCGGTCCAGACCATCTGCGGGATGGCCTCGGCAAGCGTCTTGAGGTCGCGCTCGCGCGCCTCGGCCAACGTGCGGCCATCGTGGATGTCGATCGACGTTCCGATCCAGCGCACGAGCGCGCCGTTCGCGTCGCGCACCGGGGTCAAGCGGCTGAGATGCCAGCGATACGCGTCGTCCGGGCTGCCCACGGGCTTGATGCGCACCTGGCACTCGAAGCCGTCGCTGCGCGTCGAGTGTTCCGCGCGCAGTGCGCGGAAGCGAGCCAAGTCGTCGGGCGGCATCACCAAGTCGACGCGCAGTTCGCTCGGCTCTTCGTCACTCGAGAGGCCGGTGTAGTCGAACCAGCGCTTATTGATCCAATCGAGTCTTCCATCGGGCGTCTGCGTCCAGATCATCTGCGGAATCTCGTCGGCGAGTTGCCGGAAACGCGCCGCTTCCTCCGCACGAATTCGCGCGCGGGAAACGTGTCGTTCGAGCCTCGGGAGCAACTCGCTCGATGAGAACGGCTTGACGATGTAGTCGTCGGCGCCCGCGCGCAAACCCTCGGCCGCCGACTGTTCGTCGGCGCGCGCCGAGAGGAGCACTATGGGAATATCGCGCGTGGCCCGCCGGCTGCGCAGGCGGCGCACGAGTTCGATCCCGTCGATGCCGGGCATCATCACGTCGCTGAGCACGATGTCCGGCGGCGCCGCGAGGGCCGCGCTCAAAGCAGTTGCTCCGTCGGGCACGCGTTCGACGCGGTACTGGCCCGAAAGCAGCCGCGTGAGATAGCCGCGCAAGTCGGCGTTGTCTTCGACCAGCAGGAGTCGCGGCAGGGCCGAATCCTCGGCGCGGCCGACAGGGCCCGAATGCGCGTCGCTCCAAACGCCGGTTTCCGCCAGCGCGAGTGCCGCCGCCGTCACGGGCGCGGCAACGCTTTGGGCGCTTGCCGGCTCGTACGGAATTTCGACGATCGCGGTCGTTCCCGCGCCTTCCACGCTTTCGAGTCGCGCCGAGCCGCCGTGGAGTTCGGCGATTTCCGCAACCAGCGCTAAGCCGATGCCGCTGCCTTCGTGCGAGCGCGCCGCCCGGGCGCTGCCGCGCCAGAATCGCTCGAACGCGCGCGCAACCTCGTCCTCCGACATGCCGCCGCCTTCGTCGGCGACTTCCAACCTGAGCTTCGAATCTTCGCGCCGCAGCGAGAGGCGAACCGAGCCGCGCAGGCAGAANNTCGACCGACACCGGTCCGTCGAGCGGCGGCGCGTCGATGCTGAAGGCGATGCCCGCGGATTCGAACGCCGAGCGGAAGCTGCTCGCGATCTCGGCCGTCAGGGTCGGTAAGTCGACCGGCTGACGCACGAGCGCCGCGCGATTGGCTTCGATCCGCGAGAATTCGAGGAGCGAGTTGACCAGGCGCAACAGCCGCCGTGCGTTTCGGCGCAACATGTCGAGGTCGTTGTCGTCGAGGCAGCGCTGCCCCGCGAGCGCATCGTCGAGCGGGCCCAAGATGAGGGTCAAGGGCGTGCGGAACTCGTGGCTGATGTTGTCGAAGAAGTCCGTCTTGGCGCGATCGAGTTCGGCGAGCGCTTCCGCCCGCTCGCGGGCTTCGCGCTCGCGGAGCACCTTCGCAGTCGTCTCGGCGACGGCGCAAAACACGCCGCCCACGCCGTTTTCGCCGGTCAGCGGGCTATAGGAGAACGTGAAGTAACACTCTTCCGCGAAGCCGTTGCGTTCGAGTGGAAGCATGAGATCTTCCGACCAGGTCGGCGTGCCGCTCTCGAGCACGCCGTGGAGCATGGGCTCGATCTGCGTCCAAATCTCCGGGAAACAGTCCCGGGCCCGTTGGCCGAAGGCGCGAGGGTGCTTGGCGCCCAGAATCGCGGAGTACGCCTCATTATAGAATTGCACGAGGTCCGCGCCCCAGAATATGATGATGGGAAACCGCGAATCGAAGCAGATGTCCAGCGCGGTGCGCAGGCTTTGCGGCCAGCGCTCGGGCGCTCCCGCCGGATTGCGTTGCCAATCCACGCCGGCCAGCATTGCTGCCGGCCACGTCTTGCGCGGGTCGTCGACGTCGAGCCTCACCCGGTGTCCCCCGGCCCTCGAGCCGCGGGGCGGCGGGCGGCCGCCCCATAGCGCTCCAGCGTCTCGCGGACTTCGGGATCGACCAGCAGCGAGCGTACCGAAACCTCGACGAACGCCGAGAAGGAGATCTTGCGTCCCGAACGCCGCAGGTCGACCAGCAACTGCTCGACGTCGTCGACGAGACCCTTGGGCAGCGACAGCCCCCGCCGCTCGAGGCCGGAACGGTCTCCAGACGCACTCTTATGCATTATTCGCGACTGTGGTACCCAATGGCGGCGCCGTCAAACTCCGGAAAATTTCTGCGCCGCTCGAACCACTGTGCCATACATATGGCACACCCCCAGCCTACGCTGGGCGCATGAAGACTCGATTCGACCCCCGCCCGAGCGACGCTCCCGATACCGTCGAGGCCCAAGACGAACAGCTCCGCGACGACGAAGCGGCCGAAATCCGCTACAGCCTCACCTCGCTCGGCGAGGCCGTCCTGAGCGAACGGCGCGGCCGTTTCCGCGGATTCGGTCCGTGCGTCGCGGTCGCCTGACGGCCGGTCCCCCGAAGCGGGCCCGTTGAGATTGACGGTCGTCAGCCTTCCCTGCTATACTCCGGGGGTTCCGGCCCACCGCGGTGGGGCGGAATTTGTGTGCGTCCCGGTCACCCGGGTCGCCTTCCGGTGGAGACTGCGTGCCGACAATCAGCCAGCTCGTCCGTAAGGGACGCGAAAAGCTCGAGAAAAAGGTGAAAGCTCCGGCCCTGCGCGTCGCGCAGACTGGCCCGAAGCCCGGCCATCCCGACCTGCCCCTGCGCTCCTTCGAGGTGCGCGGGAATCCGTTCCGTCGCGGCGTCTGCACGCAAGTCAAGACGATCACGCCCAAGAAGCCGAACTCGGCGCTCCGTAAGGTCGCCCGCGTCCGCCTGACCAACGGCGAGGAGGTCACGGCGTACATCCCCGGCGTCGGCCATAACCTGCAGGAGCACTCGGTCGTGCTGATTCGCGGCGGCCGCGTCAAGGATCTGCCCGGCATCCGTTACCACATCATTCGCGGCACCCTCGATACCTCGGGCGTCGCCAATCGCAAGCAAGGCCGTTCGAAATACGGCGCCAAGCGCTCGGTCAAGAAATAAGGTACGTAGTACATGCCTCGTAAGGGAGCCGTCCCCAAGCGCCAGATCCTACCCGATCCGCGCTACAACTCCAAGATTCTGTCGCGCTTCATCAACAAGGTCATGTTGGCCGGTAAGAAGTCGACGGCGGAGCGCATCACCTATGCTGCGCTGGAAATCGTCCAGGAGAAGATGGGACGCGACGCTCTCGACGTCTTCAACCAGGCCCTCGGCAATTCTATGCCCATGGTCGAAGTGCGCCCGCGGCGCGTCGGCGGCGCCACCTATCAGGTCCCGATGGAGGTCCGCCCGGATCGCCGTCAGGCCATGGCGATGCGCTGGCTGATTCAGTATGCCCGCAAGCGCGCCGGCCGCTCGATGGAAGAGAAGCTCGCCGGCGAGCTGATGGATGCCGCCAACAATCTCGGACAGACGATCAAGAAGCGCGAAGATACGCATAAGATGGCCGAAGCCAACAA
>PLFC01000054.1:14222-14520 GCA_003136655.1 Vulcanimicrobiota bacterium | reverse complement strand
GGGAGCGGTGAAGATGGCCGAGGACCGGGTTCAAGAGATTGCAGACCTTCTGCATGAGGCGGGTGAGGTCCACCACGTCTATTTTGGCGACGTAGACGGCGTCGACGACGATTGGGCCACGTTTTACTCGGAGTGGTTGCTGCACCGGACGCGGTTCCCGCACATCCTAGGCCGGGTTCCGATTCGCAGCGGCCTCACGCGTGATCTGGTCAGTTTCGACGAGGAGTACCAGGCCGCGGGCGCGAGCGATCCCTGGCCAAAGTGGTACGCCGCGCGTCTCATCCAGAAGTACGGGTAG
>PLFC01000054.1:0-14179 GCA_003136655.1 Vulcanimicrobiota bacterium | reverse complement strand
GCTTTGCTCTCGGCGTCGCACTCGTTGACGTACACGTTGTGCCCGGCGCGGCCGGGGATGACGAGTAGCTTCGCATTCGGAACGTACTTCGCGGCAAACTCGGCATTGTCGGCCGGTAGCGTGACGNNTGTCGCCCGCGCCGACGGTGATGAAGGTCGGCACCGTAAGCGCGCGCAAACCCGGCTCGTCCATTCCAAAGACCTTCACGACGCCGGGAGCCATGGCGAACACGGCTTTGACGCGCCGGTCGCGGACGTCGAGCGCAGGACCGGCATCCACGGGCAACTGCGCCCGGAGCGACGCCGGGATCTGAAGATTTCCGCGCCAGCCGCGCTGAAATGCGAGATATTTTTCGGCATTCACGCGTGCGCCGCCGACCCAGAGTGCGGTGAATCCGCCCTGCGAATGGCCGGCAACGCCGATGCGGCCGGCATCGATGCGCGGTCCCCAAAGCGGNNCGATAATGGTTCGGTGCGGCGACGACGTATCCGCGCGCAGCCAGATATTGTGCGAACCACGCATAGACGAACCCGTTGCTGCCGCGACCGTGCGAGAACATGACCAGCGGATAGCGCTCCGACCTAGCGGAAATCGGCGCGTCGCGGTAGAGCTTCAGATTGATGAAGAACGGCGTGACCATCGGCTTCATTGCCGGTGTGGGCGCGGCCGGATAGAACAGGTTCAACGTAAGCGTGCGGCCTCCGCTCACGTACTCGATCTCCCTCACGCCGACCGCGGTCAGTGCCGGGGTTCCCGCCGCGNNGCGAAAGATCATGCGTTCTCCTTTGCGCTGTTGCACACAGCCGCCCTCCAATAGCATGGGGCCGAGCGGAGATGTCACTATGAGTTCGCTCGAAGCCTTCGACGCCCCACTGAGAGGGATCGATGCGGGCGCCCTGAGCGTCGGGTATGTTGAAGCTGCTCCGGCGGACCGTCCGACGGTAATCCTTAAACGAGCGACGCGTTCGCGACGGCCTGATCTTCGGTCCAGAGCGCGCCTTCTGCAGCCAGCCTCGCGACCTCGGCCTCGCCCAGACGCTCGCGGGCAGCGGAAGTAAAGTGCAGATAGCCCGCCCGCTCCGTCGCATCTTGCTCCTGTCCGGTGGCGTCGTATTGGGCGGCCACGTAGCCCGCGAGACGAATCGCGCGTGTGAAGTCGCCCGCGATTGCGGCGCAGGCCGCAAGCTGCTGAATGGCGTCTGCCGTGCGGATCCGATCTTGAGCCCGCTGGGACCAGCGCAAACCCTGCAATGCGGCCTCTCGTGCGGCCTCGTACTCACCCAGTGCGATTCGATAGATTGCGCTGGTGGTGTAGTTGGCGGCAAGCGCCACCGCGTGTTTGCCGCGCAGCTTTATTTCTAACGCCTCACCGGAAAGGCGCAAGGCGAGTTCGGCGTTACCGGCTTCGAACTCCAACAATGCGAGGTCATCCAAAGTCATGGGCAACCACGTCTGGTTCTGGAGCGAGCGAAAGATGGCGAGGGCCTCCGTGTAGAGTTCGCGTGCGCCTTGAAGATTCCCGAGCTTGCGCAGGCACAGGGCCTCCCTGTTCAGCGACCGGCCGATGCCGTCTGAGTCGCCAAGTGCCCGAAATCGGTCGAGCACGCGCGCATTGACGTCGCGCGCTTCCTCGATGCGGCCAACGTTAATGAGCGCGAACACCAAGAATTGCCGGGCGAGATCGGTCCGGCGTTCGTTCCCGACGGCTTCATAGAGTCTGACGGCATGGGCGGCAGCATCACAGGCGTGCTGGCCGTGCCAGAGCGCCGAGGCTGCGAGCCACAACGTCGCCACGATNNTCAAAACCGCCTTCGAGCCAAAACCATGCGAGCGCGCCGGTAATGGTGCCACCTAGCTCCGCGTGGTTCTGCTCCGTGAGCGCCCACTCCAATGTTGCGCGGTAGTTGTCGATCTCGCGCTCGACGCTCTCGTTCCACGCGATGCCCGGTTGATGGCGGGCGGCGGCGGCAAGGGCCAGATCGTTGAAATAGGCGGCATGGCGACGAGTGAAGCGCTCGCGCTCGCCGAACGCCGCGAGCTTCGTCAACGCGTACGCGCGGGTGGATTCGAGCAGCAGGTAGCGCTCCTCGGACCCGCTCGTGTCGCCGTGAAGCAGTGACTTCTCGGTTAGCGACGAGACGAGATCGAACACATGGTCCGCATCGATCTCCTCGTCTCCGCACACGGTCTCGGCCGCCTCGAGCGAAAAGCTCCCGGCGAAAACGCCCAAGCGACTGAAGAGTCTCTGCTCGTCTAACGTGAGCAGGTCGTAGCTCCAGTCGATCAGCGCGCTCAGCGTCTTCTGGCGCGGAAGCGCCGTGCGGCTGCCGCCGGTGAGAATTCGGAACCGCTCATTGAGCCGCTTCGCGAGGTTGGGTACGCTCAGCACGTTGACCCGCGCCGCGGCGAGTTCGATCGCGAGCGGAATGCCGTCGAGCCGCCGGCAGATGTCGGCGACGATCGGCGCGTTGTCGTCGGTAAGCTCGAAGCGGGCGCCGGCGAGCGACGCGCGGTCGACGAAGACCGCGATCGCACCAAATTCCAGCGCTTCATGCGCGCTGAGATTTCGAAGTCCGGCCTCGGGCATGGCCAGAGATGGCAAGCGGTGAGCGTATTCGCCCTCAATCCCCAGCGCCTGGCGCGAGGTGGCCAGAATGCGCACGCCTGGAGCAGTCCGATGAATCGCATCGGCCAAAGCTGCGGCCGCGTCCAAGACCTGTTCACAATTATCGAGGATCAGCAGCAGTTGCTTCGATTTGACGAGCTGCGGGATGGCCTCGTCGAGCCGCCTGCCTGCGGGCGCGTTGACGCCCAATGCCTGAGCGACGACGGTGGCAACCAATGCGGGATCGCGAATCGGCGCGAGGTCGGCAAACCACACCCCGTGCTCGAAGCGATCGATCAAATCGGCACCCGTCTGTTGTGCTACGCGCGTCTTGCCCACGCCGCCCGAACCCAGCACACTTACGACGCGATGTGCGTGCAAGAGCGTTTTGACATCGTTCACGTCGCTCTCTCGCCCGATGAACGACGTCACCTGGATAGGCAGGTTGTTCGGTCGCGCGTCCAGCGAATTCAATGGGGGAAAGTGGTCCGGTAGTTCGGCGACGCCGACTTGCCAAACGCGCTCGGGTTGTAGGAGATCCTTGAGCCGCCGCTCGCCCAGGTCGATGAGGCGCACGTCCGCACACGCGTCGCGGTGCAGCGCTTCGCGCACCGCATCGGAAATCAGTATCTGGCCGCCGTGTCCGATCGACATCAGCCGCGCGACACGATTGACCGCGGCGCCGAAGTAGTCGCCGTCGCGTTCGTCGCTCGTGCCCGCGTGCAGGCCCATGCGCGCGAACAGGCCTTCGACGGCCGAGAAATCCTCGGCCCTCAGCGCGCGCTGCGCATCGATTGCCGCGGCCAGCGCGTCGCCCGGGCGGGCAAAGGCCGCGCAAAATGCGTCGCCGATCGTTTTGAAGACGAAGCCGTCGTGTGCCGTAATCGCCCGGCGCATGACGACATCGTGGCGCGCCAGCGCGGCGGCCATGGCTTCTCCATGGCGCTCCCACCGTTGCGTGCTCCCCTCGATGTCCGAAAACAGAAACGTAACGTTTCCGGTCGGTGCCGTCGGGCCAGGGACGCCCGCCGGAGCCTCGCTCGCCATGCTCGAGGCTTCGCCTTCGGAGACGCGCGCCCTCGCCTACTCGCCGGCGTCTACGCGGTGCCCCATCTCGTCCTCTCGCGCGTGGATTAGGGCGATGTCTCCGCGATGTATCGGGAGATCGCGCCGGTGAAGGTGAGCGGCGAGGTTTCGGGCAGGCAATGCTTCGGGTGATACTCCCACGATTGGAAGAGCACGATATCGGGTGAACCGCCGATCGAGCCCTGATAGGTTTCGAAACGCGACACAACTTTGCCCGTCCACTCTGCGTCGGACGTATCTTGCGGATCCCCGATGTAGATGATGCCGAAGCGCATCCCCGCTGAATGCGTCGCGCTTTCTAAGCTCTTCACGAGCGGCGGCCAGCCGATATTGCTGAAATCGATGTCGGCGATGTAAAACGGGAACGGTGCACCGTTGGCGGCGGCGTATGCTTGGTGCCACTGCGTCAGCGCGGTCACGACGTCGGGGACGTACGGACCGGTGATCACGGGTTCGACATCGCCCACGACGGCGTTCGGGTACACCTCGTGCACGATCTGCACGTAGGTGCTGACTTCGCTCGCGACCGTGGCCACGGGGAAGTGACACGCGCGCGGATCGGCGACCACGCTTCCGAAGAAATATGGCTCGTCGACCTTCACGTACGTGACCTTCGCTCCCAGCGCCTGAAGGCGGCTCAGATAAGCGAGGGTCACGGCCTTGACGGTCTGGTGCACGGGTACGTAGCCCTCCACGCCCGAGCCGCAGGTCGCGCGTGCCTGCAGCGCGGGCGCTTCGAGTTCGATGCCCATGCCGTGTGCGTTGAGGAACGCCACGGTACTGGCGAGCACGGGATCCCCGGCCGCCAACACCCACCCCGCGTACAAACCGAAGGTGCCGGTGTGCGCGGCGACCTGCGGCCATTGGTTATTCGGAGCGAAGAGCGCAGCGTAATCCGTCGAGCCGAGATCTCCCGGCGGCGCGCTCGACCAAAGCGAAGCGGCGGGCATGGGATGAAACCAAATGCTCGCATTCGAGGAAAAGTGCGGCGAAGACGCGGCCGCCGGAGGGCTGCCGCCGTTACCGCCGCTGCAGCTGGTTGCGCCCAGAAGCGCGGCTGCAACGAACCAGACGCGGAGCGTCGATCGCTCGAAGAGGTTGCTCACGCATCGTGGACACCGCCGACGGTCTTTGCGTTCAGTCGAGCGCGCGTGACGATTTAGATAACCTTGATGGTGGCCATCATGCCGCCGTCTTCGTGGTCGAGCATGTGGCAGTGAAATACGAACGTACCGCGGATTCCCGGGTTTCTGAAGTCGACGAGGATCTTCGCAACGCCCGGGGAGCGCCGCCCTGCCGCACGGGTCTGCGCGGGCACGAGCACGGTGTCGCGCCACACCTGCGGGAGGAGCGGCGCGCCGTCGAGCGACTCGACTTGGAAGTGCACCTGGTGGATGTGGAAATCGTGCACCTCGTCGGTCTCGTTGAGCACGGTCCACTCCTCGAGCGTGCCTGCGCGTGCGACGAGCGACGGTGCAGCGTTCATGCCGCTCATGCTCGGCATGCCGCTCATGCGGAAAGCCTTTCCGTTGATGTAGAAGCCGCGCGCATCCTCGCTGAGCCGAATGATGCGTTTACGTACGGGCGCCGCACGAGAGATCGTAGCCGAGTCCGCCGGTCGAGCCGTTGCGCTCGGGCTCGGCGTTTCGACTTGCCGCGCCGAAGCGCTTGGCTGAAGGATTGCGAGGACGGTCTCGGGGTCCCGGTCGCCCGCCGGGCCGCTGTCGTAGCAGCGTGAGCGCAACATCGCCGGGCGGGATGGGCCGGTTGCGATGAACTCCGCGCGGCCGGCAGGCGGGATGAGGATGTGATCGGTCCAGAGTACCGTCGCGTTGCCGGGACTGTCCCCCACCGGATAGCCGTCGACCGCAACGAGCCCGATCGGTTCGTCATCGATCGCGAGGTCGAGGACGCGACTCGCTGAGGCGTTCACCAGGCGGAAGAATTGCTTCTCGCCCGGCGCGATCGAAATGAGCGGTTGGAAGGCTCCGTTGACGGTGACGTGCGTGCCGAACTCGGCGGCGCACGGTTCGTTCGCGCCGAGAGCTTCGTCGCTATCCACGCTCCCACGGCCGCGCGTCTGCGGCCGCGCGTACCAGGGAATCTGCATGATGCCGGGAGCGTCTTGCACGTTGCGGACGAAGATCGTGCGCTCGCGCATCGTGGCGAGATCGGGCACGAGATCTTGCAGACCCTCGACGACGATCGCTCCGCCCATGCCGCTCGTGACTTGCCAATAGGTTTCGCCGTGCGAATGGGAGTGATACCAATACGTACCCGGCGGCTGATTGGCGGGGACGTGCACCCGGTAATGCAGTGTTTGCCCCGGCCGGGCGAGCGTCTCGAGCACCTCGTCGCCCGGCGGGGTCGGCGCGACGTCGAGCCCGTGGAAGTGGAGGTTGACGGCGTTCGCCGTGTCGTTCGACGGATGCAAGCCGTTGTGCAGCGCGATCGCGATCGTATCGCCCGGCCTGACGCGAAGCGTGGGCGTCGCATCCTGGCCGTGGAAAACGAAGTGCGGCCGGTCGCCGCTGTTCCCGCTTGCGACGTCGAGACTGAGCCGGGCAACGCCGTCCTTCGACCGAACTTCCGGAATGTCGGGCAGCGCGACGTGTGGGTCGTCCGGCGCGCGCACGGTCTCGAATGAAACGGTGCCGAGCCCACCGCGTCCATCGAGGCTCCAGGCGGCGATGGCGATGGTCGCGTCGCCGTCGTGGGAGAGAACGCCGCTCGGAATCGGGAACACGCTTTGCGAGCCGCCTTCGCTGACGTATTGGCCCACGAGCCAGCCGTTCACGTAGACGAACGCTCTGTACGAACCCGGCTCGGCGTCGCGTATGCGCACTGCGTCGGATGTCGCCGCATCGGCGGGCGGTTTTACGGTAGCGCGCGCGCGATACCAGGTCACGCCGGGCCTGCCCGCGTGCGCCGGTAACGTCGTCGCGGGCCACGCGGCGTCGGGGAATGCCGGTTGCTGCCAACCGGCTATTTCTCCGGCGAGGCCGCCCGCGTTGAGCGGTCCGCGAACGGGATCGGTATTGTACACGCCGTTTCCGAGGACGTGCCACTGAATCGGCTGCGTCGATCCCGCTAGCACCGCTCCGAGCATCCCCCGTGGCTGCGCGCGATTCACGTCGCGATCGAAATCCTCGTTGTGCCCCATGTTCTCGAAGAGCACCGAGAACACGTTATCGGCGCCTCGGCGTAAGGCCGCAGCGCCGAACGTCACCGTGACGGAAATCTCGCCCGCGTCGTCCGCCGACGCGCTTGCGAGAAAGCGGCCGTTGAGCCAGATCGAGCACGCTCCCCTGCGCCCCGCCGAGCCGCGTAGCCGCAGCGCGCGTTCCGTGCCGTTTGCTCTGAAGTGACCGCGGTACCAAACGGCGCCGTGATCGAACCCGTAGTCGTTGACGCTCGCAAAGTCCAGCCGCGGCGATCGCGGAACGTGCTTGTAGCGCGCTCCCGTCGTCGGTTCGTCGGGATCGATCGCCAGGCCGGCGATGAGCGGCGGCCAGGCTTGATCGTCGAAGACGCGGCGCGACTCGGCGTCGTCGTCTTGCCGGCGCCACCGCACGATCGCCGGCAGCGATGCAGCCGCTTCTGCGAGCGGCGCCGGCTCCAGGGTGCCGGAGTTTCGCGGCCCGTAGGCGTGCAGCGGATCGCCCGTCCATCCCCAGTGCGTGCCGTCTTCGGCGCTGGGGAGGGCGCCGCCGGCGAACGGCACGGCGACCCCGTCGGCGCGTGCTTCGCGTTGACGGGCAGCCGAAAGTCCGGGCGTATTCCGGTCGCTTATTTGGTAGAGGACGACCGTCCCGCTGCCGTCCGTCAGTTGATGGCGTGCGATGATCGCGTCGATCTGTTGCAGCCAGCGTCGCGACTCGCGCGCGTAGCGTGCGGCCATCGTTTCGGGCCGGCCGCTACGCGCGAGCATCCAGTCGGGAACGCCGCCGGCCTCGGCTCCCCCGTCGATAAACGGTCCGGGCCGGGCGATGACGTATACGTGCGCCTTCGCGGCGGCCTGCAAGAGTGCGTCGACGTCTCGCACGCCGGTGAAATCGAACGCTCCGCGATGAGCGGAGTGATAGCCCCAATAAAAATCCAGGGCCACCGCGTTGTAGCCTTCGGCTCTTATTCGCTCGAGTGAAGAAAGCCAGAGCGCCGGACTGGGCAGCCGCCAATAATGGAACTGCGTTGCGGCGAGCGCCGTACGTTGTCCGTCGACCACCAAAGCGTTGCCGTCGTAGGCGACCGTGTGATGGCTCCCGGCACACCCGGCAACGAACGAAGCCAGAAAACAGAGGGCGAGGAGTGTCGCCCTGCCGAGGTGGTGGGCGGCCGGCGTTGCCGGACCGCCCACCCTGGAGACGTTCAGGGTAACGGCGCTATTTCACGACCCCTTGGATCGCGGTGGCCGTCGCCGAATTGCCGACCGGTTTGAGCTTGAAGATGTCTTCGATCGTACGCAGCACGCTGTAGTGATTGATCGTTTGGCTGTACTGCCCCGGATTCACGTTGCCGATGAGGATCGTCGCAATCTGATTTCCCGCGCTTCCATCGTTTTCGTCGAACGTCAGGATCAAGAGGCCGTCGTTTGCGGTGTCCCACGCGATCAGGCCCGGGAGGTTTTTCGAGGCCCACGTGTCGCCGTCGGCGATCGAGCAATCGTGCATGTCGTCGCACATATTGGGCGTGATCCAGGTGAATCGGGAAGGCGGCTGGCTGAGCGGGCTGGAGTACACCTGGCTGTCGGCTGCGGGAACGTTGGTGAAGTCGGTCCACGGCACGTGCTTGCGCATGTACAGGTAGCCGCTGGGCAATTTATCGGGATCCGCCTGGCATCCCGTGAAGCCGTTGCTGGGCATGCTTTCGGCGAAACCGGTGAACGAGATCTTCTTGGCGATCAGTTCGCTGCCGAGGTTTTTCGCGCTGAACGAGACCGGGCATTCGTCGGAGGTCACGCCTTGGGTCGAGCCGCTGAACAGCGCCAAGTAGTTGGGTTCGCTCGGATGCGTTATGGCGAAACTCTGCGTCATCAACGCCCACGATTTGGCCAAGCCGTTGATGTACGGCGCCGACGAATTGCCGATGATGTCGTCGTACGACTCGTTTTCGAAAATGACGAGTTGGACCCATTTGGTCGTATAGCCGCCTGACTTTTTCAGCGGGCCGACGGCGCCGGATTGCGATACCGATTGCGGGCTGACCGGGACGGGCGTCCCGGCGGTGCCGTTATTACATCCGGCAAGTGCAACGAACGCCGCCAAGGCAACATACTTTGGTAGGTGTCTCAATGTCCGGACTCCTCACGATGTCAGCTGCGCCGGTCGGTTGCACGAAACCCGGCTCCGGGCGCGCCGAGTTTGCCCAGGTAATGCTTCCAGTACGAGAACGGCCTCTTCCGCAACTGGGCGATTCGGTCCCTCTGGCCTACAGCGCAGGCCCACCGAGCTAACCTGCCCGGGAGCGGGCGGTTACGAGCCGTTCTTACTTAATATGGGTATCGTGATATGGGTATCGTGACGATGGAAAACGGATGCGGCCCGCGCGCGACCGGCAGCCGGAAGCGCGGCTTCGCGCGCGGAAATATCGATATGACGTGATCCTCCGACCCGTACTGTGCAGGCCGTTCATCGGGCGCCGTGAGGAACTGGCGTACCTGCACGAGCGCCGCATCGAAGCCGCGGCGTCGCACGGCGCGTTCGTCCTGGTCGCAGGCGATGCCGGCATCGGCAAGTCGCGGCTGATCGGGGAATTCTCGGCGTCGCTTGCCTACACGCGGTGGCGTTTTGCGACGGGCGCTTGCCCGGAGTTCGGAAGCCGGCCGTACGGTCCGATTCTCGAGGCGCTCGCTCGCGTCGACGACCGTCCCTTCGCACTCGGCGCCGCAGCGTCGAAACACGAGCAGGCCGAGGCGATCGTCGCGCGCTTTCGCGACATTGCGGAGCGTCGGGCGCTCGTGGTCGTCGTCGAGGATCTCCACTGGGCCGATGCCGCGACCCTCGAGTTTTTGGCATACTTCGGCGAGCGCACGCAAAACGCGCGCATTCTGACGATCGCGTCGCTGCGGGCGGCGGAGGTCGAGATCGACCGTCGGGCCGCCGCACTCGTGGCCAAGATCGCGCGCGTCGCTCGAGCGGCGCGGATCGAAGTGCCGCCGCTGCACGGCACCGAACTGCGCGCGTTCATCGACGGCGCGCTCGACGAGATCGAATTACCCGACTACACGCGCCGCGCCGTTGCCCGGCTCAGTGAGGGCAACCCGTTCTTCGTCGAGGAATTGCTGAAGAGCGCGGTCGAGAAGCACGCCCGCACGCGCAAGCTCGCGTCGCGAGCGGCACTGACGCCCGACGTATCCACGACGCTGCGCGCAACGCTGCTCGACCGGCTCGAACCCCTCAGCGACGACGAACGCCGCGTCGTCGAACAGGCGGCGGTCATCGGCCGTTCTTTTTCCCTGGACCTGTTGGTGGCGACGCTCGGCACGACCGCGCAGGCCGTGCTTCCGGCGCTGCGCCGCGCGCGCGACCTGCAGCTGATCGACGAACTCGACTCGGAGCAATTTCGCTTTCGTCACGTCCTCACGCGCGATGCGATCTACGACGGCTTTCTCAGCGCCGAAGCGCGTGCCAAGCATCGCACGATTGCGGAGATTCTCGAACAGGCGCCGCCCGAGAGCCGCGCGCTCGAAGCGCTGGCCTACCATTGGACCCTGGCCGGAGACGCCGCACAGGCCGCCCGCGCCAACGAGAGCGCCGGCGACGCAGCGGCGCGCGTGTACGCACACGAGGATGCAATTGCGTTTTACGAGCGCGCCGCGGCGCAGCCTGGACTCGACGCGCTCAGGCGCGGACAGATTCTGCAAAAGGTGGCCGACCGGCATCTCATCTTGGCGGCAAACGAGGAAGCGATGGCGGCATTCGTCGCCGCGGCCGAACTCTTCCGGCAAGCCGGCGCGACCGATCGCGAAGCGACGTGCCGGGCACGCGCCGCGATGACTGCGTACACGATGAGCCTCACCGATACGACCGCGCCGCTGCACGAGGCGCTCGCCCGCATCGATCCGGCGGAACGGCTGGCGCGCAGCCGATTGCATCTGGCCATCGCTTGGATCAATTCCGCGCTGCGCCGTCCGGCCGTCGCACTGGAAGAGTTGGCGCAGGTGGACGCCGCTTCGATGCAAGCGACCGACATCGCGGTGCGCTACTACAACGTCAGGAGCAGCGTGGCGGTGCTGAGCGGCGATGTCGGCGCCTTGCATGCAGCGCACGCATCGTGGCTCGCCGCGGCGCGAGAACTCAGCACGGGGGCCGTGATCGGCGTGCACTACAACGGGGCGAAGTTCTTTTCGGGACTCGGGTGTCACGACGAGGCGCGAGCGCAGATCGAAGCGGGACTGCGGCTCTCGCGTGAAGTGCGCGGCCGGCACGCCGAGGAGTGCACGCAGGCGACGGCGGCGCTCTGCTACGTCGCCGCAGGCGATCTGCGCGCCGCTCGCGCCGCTCTCGATGCCGTTCCGGCGACGACCGACAATCGCGTCAACCTGATCTTCGCATCCGCGGCCGGTACGCTCGTCGCCGCCTACACCGGCGACGATGCGCTGGCTGCGACCTGGTTCGATGCGTGCGAAGCTGCGATTACTCCGGCTCCCGAAATCGAAGCCGGAGCCGGGTTCGCCGAACTCATGGTCCGTCGCGGCCGCGTGCGCGACGCCGAAGCGTTGCTGCATGCGGCGTTGCCCGATTGCGAGACGATCTGCGGTGAGGTACTGACCCTGCTCGCCGTCGGACGCCACGGCGCAGCCGGCGACCGTCGCCGGGCGCGAGCGTATCTGGAGCGTGCGGCGCTCTCGGCTCCCGGCGAACTCGTCGAAGCTCCGGCGCTAGCGCTCTTCGACGCGTTCGAACATCGCCGCGCCGGCCGTGACGCCGAGGCCGCTCAGCATGCGCGCGCTGCCGCCGAAGGCTTCCGCCGGCTGCGCTATCCCCTTCTCGAGGCGGAGGCGAGGGAACTCGCCGGCGAGATTGCCTCGGCGGCCGCCCTGTACGAGCGCTGCGGCGCCACCTGGCACGCGCGTCGCCTCGGCGCGCAGCCGGAGACCTCGCCGCTGTCGTCGCGCGAACGGGAGGTGGTGGCCATGGCCGCGGGAGGGTTATCGAACCTCGAAATCGCCAAGCAGCTCGGCATCACGTACAAGACGGTCGAGAAACACCTCACTGCCGCGTATCGAAAACTCGACATGCGCTCGCGCCGCGAGCTTCGCGCGTCCGCCGGCGAGTTGCCCGGCGCCCTTCGATAGCCAACCCCTACCCGAAGGTGGGGTTTCGCCCCCCATGGTGACGTGCGGCGGCGGGCGCTACACTCCGGACGTTCGCCCGTACCGGGCGCACCGCCACCAAGGAGTGTCATGCCCGTGCCAAACTCTCGTCGCGCTTCGGCCGCCGCCGGCGCGCTGCTGTTCATCGCGTCCTTTGCCGTCGCGGCCCCCTCGTCGGCCGCCGGCGTGCAAGTGCTCAACCCGCAACAGTTCGCTGGTACGGACGGCACGGCAAAGTGGCCGCAGTTCGGGTATGACCCCGGCCAGACCGCGTATAATCCCTTGGAAACGACGATAACGACGAAGAACGTATCGAAGCTTCAGATTCTCTGGAACGATTCGAGCATCGTCCAACCCGGCGGCATCGTGGTGGATGGGAGCATCGCCTACGTTGACGACCAGGGTCAGTCGAATGCGGGCCTGTACGCGCTCGACACGACGACCGGCGCGCAGAAGTGGTTCGCGCAAGTCAACCTCAACGGTTCTTGGGGAAACTTCGTTCATCCGGTTGCCGCAGTTGCCGGCAACGTCGTCGTTACTCCGTGCAGCAACGGGCAGAGCAGCGGTTTCCTCACCGGGCTCTGCGGCGTCGACAGCAAGACGGGTGCGATCGTCTGGACGCACCTATGCTCGCAATATCAAGGTGGCGGATGTGAGGGCATCGTCAACGGAACGTCGCCGACCTTCTACGATAGCCGCATCGTCTTCCAGACCACCGAAGGCGTCAACGAGCAACCGGATACCGAGGCGCTCAATCCCAAGACCGGCGCGCTACTCTGGGATGTCCCGGGCGAGTACCATTGTCCGGATGCGGGCGATACGAGCGGCAATCCGTTGCCCGGCGCGAACGGGCTCGTCTTCGCAGTACTCGGCTGTCAGGGTCCCTCCGGCAGCACCTACATCTGCGCTCTGTCCGCAAAATCGGGCGCGTCCGTGTGGTGCGCGGCCTCGGAAAGCGTCTACGTTCAGGGCTTGATAGCCGGCGGCGGAATGCTGTACGTTGCGGAAAACGCGGGCAGCGACGGCCAGGTGGTCGCGTTCGACGCAAAGACGGGCGCCCAGGAATGGACGACGACGCTGCCTCGAACGGTGGATTCGCTGGCCTTGGCCGGGAGCCGTCTCTTCGTGAACGACGGACTGGCCGGCGTGTACGCGCTCTCGACCGGCAACGGCAAGCAGTTGTGGAACTATTCGGCTAACGCCAACTACACGAACGGCGGCGTGCTCTCCGTGGCCGACGGCATCGTCTTCACCGACGGTGGAGGCGGCAACAACGGCAATGATGGGCTCACCGCGCTCAACGAGAAAAATGGCGCGCTCCTCTGGGCGAGTTCGTTCGGCAACGGCGCCGCACCGGCGACGCCGGTGATCGTCAACGGCGCGATCTACGCCGGTTGCTACACGCTCTGCGCGCTCAAGCTGCCCGCCCTCCGCGCTCGCTATTAGACTGGCCGCGCGCCGTTAGCGCGTCGCCGCTTCGATGAGTCGAGCGATCGCACCCGAGCGCAGGCCCGTCGACGTGGGTACGAGGTTTCCGGTGCGTGATGCGTCGCTTCTTCAATCGAAGTCACGGTTGCTCGATGGAAACCGCGGCGCCTGTCGATCTGCCTGCGGTGCCGGTTCGATCACGAACGCGCCCGCCCGGAGCCCTTCTCTCATGCGTGCGGCCATCGCCGCGGGCGTCGCCGCATCGTCGGCGAGCGTATGGCGCTCCATTCCGTCGAAGGCCCGGTACAGTTCCGCGTACGGCTCGTAGTCGGCGATCGTACCCTCGGGGCGTGCGGCCGCGCGCGCCGCGCAGACCTCCTCGCTCGGTCGCAGCACGACGTACGAGAAGCTCTTGCCCTGAAGAAGTTTGCTTATAGCCTCCAGGTACCACGGCGGTATCGAAAAATCGAGCAACACCTCATAGCCGTCGCGTTCGAAGTGCCGGGCGGTCGCGGTCATCGCGCGCATGATCATCGTGAAGGCCTTCGGGTAGCTCTGACCCGTCGCCGGTTTCGCAATGAACGACCAGAACGTATCGCCCTCGATATAGGCGGTGCCTTCGCCCGATGCGGCGATCAACTCCCGCGCCACCGTACTCTTCCCCGCGCCGACGGGGCCCGACAGGATGACGATTTGTCCCATTTCACGGTCTTCTCGGTGTGGATGCGGCGACTTCCCGTTACCGC
>PLFC01000099.1:4710-4838 GCA_003136655.1 Vulcanimicrobiota bacterium | reverse complement strand
ATCCGTTGATCCTCGGCTCGCAGCTCGGTGATCTCTTTGTATTGCTGTTGCGTGGTAACCACGATGCGGCGGGCCGTCCACGCGTAGCGGCGCTCGTCGAGTAGCGCGTTGTACAGCTGGCGCGTCAC
>PLFC01000099.1:0-4639 GCA_003136655.1 Vulcanimicrobiota bacterium | reverse complement strand
CGCTCGCGTCCAGCTCGCTACCATGGAAGAAGCATTTTCATGCTGCTCGGGCTTCGGTGCAAGCCGGGCGTCTCTTGCAGGGACGCCGCGCGTACGGGCAAACTCAGGCCCACATGCGAATTGGGAACTTCCTTGCCTCGTTGGGATTAGCCGCGTCCATCGGCGTCGGCTCCGCAAGCGTTGCCGGAGCGGCGCCCGGCCCGATACCGACGCCGGGTTGCTCCATGGGCGCGGTCAGCCACATGAATGTCGGTCCGACGATCAGACAACTGCCCGGCGAGGGCCGGCGCATCGTCGAGGTCATCTGGTTCCTGACCAACGGCGACATTTACGCGACGCAGACGCTGGATGAAACGCCGAAGCCCGGCAAGAAGGTCGTGACGGTCAAAGACGAGTTGCGTCCGCACGGAACCCCGGTGCAAATCTGCGTCACGAAAAAGATCGGGCGCAATCCTTACTTTTACGTCATTGCGACGACGGATATGACGCGGCGCGCTGCGGAGAAGCTGCAGTCCGCGACGATGACCGTGAAGTAGCCGAAGCCGCGCAAGGCGACAAGAAAAAAGGCCCAGCCGGTTTGCGCCGGCCGGGCCTTTTTGATTCGTGTCTCGGTTTAGTGGAAGGAGGCGAGCATCACGCTCTTCGCGCCGAGCGCCTGCGCCAGGTCGTACATCGCTTGGTTCGAGAGCTTGTGATAGTTGGCATCGGCCGAGGCGCCGTACTTGGCATCGATGTCGTCCATCGTCTGGTCGTGGATCTTGTGGGTCACCAGATGATCGAGCATGTAGCCGGTCCAGAACGTGCCGTTGGTGGTGCCGTCGTGCACGAGTTGCGCCGCGAGCTTCTGGCCGGAGAGGCCGGGCTCGGGAAACTTCACGCCGTCGGCGATGGCGATCTTCGCGGCGTCGTTGACGGCGAAGTTGAACACGGTGACGAACGAGTCGACGGAGTCCTTGCCGTATTGGCTAGTCAGTTTAGCGACCTCCTTATTGGTGAGATCGGAACCGACGAGCGCGGTGAGCGCCGTAACCGTCGAGAACTTGCCCGGTCCGCCGCCGGCATTCACGAACGCGATCGTGGACGGGAGGTCGGGCGACTTGGTGTAGGTGCCGCCGCCGTAACGATCCATGCCGTTCGACATCTTCATGTTGCTCATGCTGTCTTGCGCGCCTGCCGTGCTGCCGGCGGCAAGCAACAGCGCGATCGCGAGGGTCGGGGTGAGGTTCTTGAACATGCTCTTACAACGAACGGCCTCGTACTTCGGATGTAACGCGCTTACGTCGTCGCGCCTTCGAGGCTCGCTAGGGCCTCGAGAATGCGGTCAACGCCCAGGCTGACGAATTCGTCCCAGGTGCCTTCGGATTTCCAGCCGACGTGCGGGCTCAGTGCACCGGGCAGCATGCGATAACGCGGATCGATGTCGGGTTCGTCTTCGAAAACGTCGAGCGCGACGGAGAGATCGCCGCGCTCGGCGCGCTCGAGCAACGCCTCGGTGTCGACGAGTTCGGCGCGAGCCGTGTTGACGAAGAGCGCACCGTGCGGAAGCGCGGCGATAACCTCGGCGCTAACGATCCCGCGCGTCTCCGGCACGAGCCGCAAATGGACGGAGAAGACATCGCTCGCTCGCGCCAATGCGCTGAGGCTCGGCGCGCGGATCGCGCCGAGTTCTGCGGCGCGCTCATCGCTGAGGCTCGGGCTCCACGCGGTCACGTGCATGCCGAAGGCCGGCGCGATGCGCGCGACGTGCGTGCCGATCGTGCCCAGCCCGGCGAGGCCCAGGCGTTTACCGTAGAGATCCCCGACGAGCGGCCGCGTGGCGAAGCGGCCCACGCGAATGCCGCGATCCAACTGCGGCAGGTGCTTTACGGCGGCGAGCATCAGCGCAAACGTCTGCTCGGCAACGGCGCGCGAACGGCCGCCCGTGGTGAGGATGCGAACGCCGCGCGCTTCGGCCGCGGCCCGATTGACATGGTTGAGCCCGCCGCCGGTGTTGACGATGACGCGCAGGTGCGGCAATGCATCGAGCAGCGCTGCATCCACACGGGTGCGTTCGCGATTGAGCACCAGAACCGTGGCATCGCCGGCCGCCGCGGCGAGGTCGGTTAGGCCGAGAAAGCGGTCGGCGAAGATGCGCACGTCGGCCAGGGGCCGGATGGTCGAGAGGGCGGGGTAGGCGGCCCAGCGGCCTTCCCAATCGTCGAGCACCACCACGACCGGGGCGACCACGACGGCGGCGCTAGGGTTGGGTTTCATGTCTTGGGGTTTCCTCGGGGTCGGACGGGTGGGAATGAGTGTACACCGAGGATACGCCGCCGGACTGACACGCCGCTAACGGGGCGGGTCGTCCACGCGCCGACGCGGCACCTCGAGCTCATAACCCAGGAGCGAGTGCCGCCTCGTGGGGCTCACCCTTTGAAATGCCCGGCCTCGCACCCATTCGGTTTCGAGCGTGGTCTCCGGCAAAACGACGTCTTGCATCGCTCAGTGGGCGCCGTCTTCGTAGAGGAAGAACGCGAAGGCGTCGTCGCGGAGCGCGTCGCGGCCGCGCTTATCGACCGAGGCATCCCCCAGGACGTCGAGATAGGCGCGATCGGTGCGACCTTCGGCGGCTTGGAGGCGCGCCACCATCTTTGCCGCCTCCCAGTTGTCGCCGAGCCCGATGCGCGCGAGCGAGCGGATCAAGACGGGCGGGTACTGGACGCCGGGCTTCACGTGCGCGTACGGACTCATCGCGAGCAGCGCCTCGAAACCGGGACGCGTCGCGACGGAGCCGAACTCCGAGGTACTTTGGCGCCCGAGCGGCGTCCGTTCGCTGCGCAACATGTCGAACGACGGCGCATCGACCACGGCCGCGGCGAAGAGATCGGGGCGCTCCTCGATCGCGCGGCCGATCGCGATGCTCGACGCGATGCCGCCGAGATACGATTGTATGGTACCGTACAAATCGAGCTTCTTGGGCGAGGTGTAGCCGAGCGAGATCAGTTTTTGCGCGCACGCGATCAAATCGGTCCAGCTCCGGCTCTTCTGTGAGCCCAAGGCGGCGCGGTGCCAGGCTTCACCGAGTTCGCCGCCGCCGCGCACGTGGGCGACCGCGTAGATGCCGCCTCGCTCGAGCCAGCCTTCGGGAACCTGGTCGTAGTCGGGCGTGAACGAAAAGCCGTAGGCGCCGGCGACGCGCAGAATTAGCGGATGCGATCCGTCGAGCGCGATGCCGGCACGGTGCACGACCGAGAGCGGAATCGACGTACCGTCGGCCGCCTTCGCGCCGATCTCTTCCGCGACGCGCCGCGGATAGCCCGGCGCCTTTCTGAAGCCCAGCGCGACCGCCACCCCGCGTTTGGGTTCGAACGCGTAGATGTCGCCCTGCTGCGTCCAACTGCTGAGATCGACGAGCGCGCCGGGCGCAGACGGGTCGACCGTGACTTGGAGAATGCTGCCTGCGATCGGAAGCGGAACGGGCTCGGGCTTCTGGTTGCCCTCGTAGGGGATGCGCACCATGCGGTTGATGCCGCGATCGAGTAATTGGACGTAGTCCGCATCGGCGGCCGCGTTGAGCGAGAATATCCCGGCCTTGGGGATGCCGTCGAGCGTGCCGCTCACCACGACCGATTGCGACGGCGGCAAAATGACGTGCGGCTCGAAGGGCCCGGTGAGGCTTCCGCGCACGACCTTGTAGTTCGGTGCGCCCGCGTTCGAGGCGAAGTCGATCGTGGTGCCGTGCACGGCGTAGTCGGTGAAGTGCGAACTCGGCGTGCCGAGCAGACGCCACGGCGTACCAGGTTTTCCGAGCGTGTCGACGGGTGCTGCGTAGAACCGGCTGCCGCCGACGGCCACGTCGCGAACCTCGGCGACGGCCTGCGTGCCGGCGCTCACGTCGACGAAGGCAAAGGCGCGCGGCGGCACGTCGACCAGCGGCGAAACGCCGTTCCCGAAAATGACGGTATCGGCGCTCTGCGCGGTGCCGATGCGATGGATGTAATCATATGCCACGTCGGGCATCGCGATCGACGTCACGGGCTTTGCGCTCTTGGCATACAAGAGTTCCTTGCCGTCGGAGGTGAAGCCGAGATAATCGTAGATGGTGTCGTGCAGCGGCGGCTCGACATCGGAACCATCGGCGACGCGCAGCACGTGCACGTCGGATGCGATCGAGTCGCCGACGTACACGTGGATCGCGAGCGTCTTCGCATCGGTCGTGACCGCAAGCGCGCCGAGGTGCGCGCGTGCGGCAGCCGTATCATATGTCGCGTTGGTGACGATGGTGCGCTCGGTGCCCGCGGCGAGATCGCGATCGACCAACTCGTCGAGCGGCCCGGCCTCTTTCAGATAGAAGGCATGCCCGGCCGCGAGCGTGAGATATTCGATCTTGGGCTGCGACTTGGCCGGCGCCGCGGCGTCGAAGTTTTCGGCCTTGCGAATCTTCGCGAGCAGCTCGAGGGTGACCGCCGCCTGTTTGTCGCGCCAGGCCACATAGGCGGGATCTTTCTGTTCCATGTACCGGTACGGGTCGACGATCTTGGTCCCGAAGTAATCGTCGGTCACGGGCCGTACGGGGGCAAATGCATCCCCCGATGCCCCCAGCAGAGCAATAGCGAGAAACGCCGCGAGATAGCGGCTGGACAAAAATGGGGCCTCCATG
>PLFC01000021.1 GCA_003136655.1 Vulcanimicrobiota bacterium | reverse complement strand
CGGCGTGCACGTGCCCGGCACCGCCCTGGCGATTGCGACGGGTGCGGCGCTGCCGGTGGGCTGCGATGCGGTGCTGCCCTTCGAAGACGTCGTGTTCGCCGACGGCGCGATCCGTGTCGAGCGGCCGGTGACGCCGGGAGATGCCGTGTTTCCGCCGGGCGACGATGCGCGCGCCGGCGAGACGCTCGCGCGGCGCGGCAGCGTCGTGACGAGCGCGGTGCTCGGCATCTTGGCTGCCGCGGGCTACCCGCGTGTCTCGGTGTATCGCAGACCGGTCGTCACGATCGTTTGCAGCGGCGACGAACTNNGATGCTCGCCGCCGCGATTGCGACGTTCGGCGGCGTGGTACGCGAGGTCGTCACGATCGCCGACGACCGTGCAAGGTTGACTGACGCTTTGGAGCGCGCGCTCGACGCGAGCGATTTGGTGGTGACGACCGGCGGCGCGTCGATGGGCGAACGCGATTACGTCAAGGCCGCGGCGGCTGCCCTGGGGGTTACGTTCGCGTTCGAGCGCGTCGCGCTGCGTCCGGCGAAGCCGACCGCGTTCGGCAAGCGCGGCGCGACGGCGCTCGCGGTGCTACCCGGGAATCCGGCCGCGGCGTTCGTCGCGTTGCACGAGTTCGTCGGCCCGGCGGTGCGTGCGCTCTGCGGTTGCGCGGAGGTGCTGCCGCCGCGGCTCGGCGTGACGCTGAAGGGTTCGATCCACTCGAAGCCCGGGCGCCACTTTGCCGCCTTTGCCGAATTGCTCGCAACGGACAAGGGCCTCGTCGCGCGGCCGCTGGGCAACCAGTGTTCGTCGCTGACCCGCACCGCGGCGGAGGCGTGCGGCTTTATCGTCGTACCGCCCGGTGCCGCGACGTACGAAGACGGAGCGCGCGTCGACTTCGATGTGGTGGATTGGACGAAATTGCAGACGGCGGCATCGCGGAGGCCTCTGGAGATGGTTTCGAGCCGCGATACCTGACCGAAGCTCGCGATAGGCCTATTTTGCGGGTTTGAGAAGTTGATCGATCGGCAGGCGAATCGCAATGTGCCGAAATGGATGTCGCACCGTCGCTCGGCAGCCGAGCGGAGTCCCCTGAGCGGCCGCATCGCGGGAGGCGGCCGCAGTCGCATGGTCAACGTTCTCCCCAATGGTGCCCGACGGCGATTCCCGCTTCTTCACCTTGCGGCCCGTGCACATCGATCTCGGCGACATGGTCGTGCAAGTCGTTGCTGTCGCGCTCGGCGTACTCCTCGGCCTGGGCGCCGCAGCGTGGACCGACCGGCTTCGCGAGCAGGCCACCCTGCACGACACCGTCGGCAACATCGCTACCGAAGTGCGCTCGAACCAGCAAGGGTTGCACGTCGTCATGGCCGCGCATGCCAAGCTCGCGACGGACCTCAACGCGCTCGTGAAGAGCGCGACGCCTCGCGCTTCAGTTTCTCGCGGCCAGATCGTTACGCTCTTCCGGGGTCGGCCCTTCTCCCAGAACATCCCGCTCGGAATCGCCTGGCAGATCGCGCAGAACGACCGGGGACTCGCGCTCCTCCCGTACGACGAGCGCTACCAGCTCGCGTGGGTCTACCAACTGCAGACGGTGTTCGTCGCGAGCGAACAACGCTTCGCGGACACGGTCTTCTCGCCGCAAGAGCCCGCGGCCGACAACTACTTTTTCGCTACCGTGAGCCTGGCTAATCAGGTAGGTTCGATTGTCGCGAACGAGCGTCAACTCGACGGCCTCTACACCAGCACGCTCCGGAGCTTGCACGAGCAATACGGCGTATAGTCGAAATTCGCTAATGCGGACCGGCGGGCGCCGGAGCAACGGTCGCCGGCCGGGATGACGGTTTGACCGTCGACGACTACCGGATAGAGCATCACGAAAGAAACCGCTGGCCGGTCAGGCTGTCGTTCGACGACACGGTCGCGGTGAGGTGGAAGCGCAGCCGCGTGCCGGCGGGGATCGTGGCGGGCGCCGCGACGTTCAAACTCGGCGCCTGATCGGCGGCCAAGCTCGAGCTCGTCGTAGCAGGGGTCAGCGCGAGCGCGAAATGCGCCTCGAATCATTTGCGTCATTTTGGTTCGGTCATCGACGGCGGAAGTTCATTTCGCACCAGTTCTGCAAAGTTAGGAACGCTTTTCCCTAGCGCTTCAAGCAGCTCGAGCACGGTATGCGGGGGCCTACGTAGATCCGCAGCTTGTTCGTTCACGGCTTGTAGGACGCGCCCCTGATCAAGATCAAGCAGGTTGCAAAGGAACTCGTCGGGGTGCTGCGCCTCGAGGCCGTACGGTTCGAGTGCCGTATCAGGAAAGTCTCTGAGGTTTGTCGTGACGATGACTTGCGCGTTACATCGAATCGCTGCCGCAACGACGTGTCGATCCTTCTCATTATTCTGGACGGCCTCGACGAGTGGCTCGTATCCCGTAACCGTCGCCTCAGGGAATGTTCGTAACATGACTTGGGCAAGACGATGGGAACCATCCTCGTCCATTTTTCCTTTGTCGACCAAGTTTCGGCGTGCTTCCTCGATGATCTCCGCGCTCCAATGAACTCGGTATAGCCCCTTCTCCGCGGTCCTGAGCAAAGTGTCGCGAACGTAGAGCGGATACAGGACACAAGCGTCGAGTACGACATGAAACGAAGAGATGGTACGGTCCTACTGGTAGCCGCCCAGCTCTTCGCTCAAGCGGGTGAGTTCTGCGAGTTGTTCGCGGCGCTCTTGATCGCGCTTCCGCTTGTACGCCAGCAAATTCCCAAACTGTATGCGACGGTGTTTGCCGGTTCGCGAATACTCGATCTGCCCTTTGTCGAGCAGCGCTATGAGATATGGGCGTGACACATTGAGGATGTCGGCCGCTTGTTGAGTTGTCAGCTCCTTATGGACCGGGACGATGGACACACCATCGCCCTGCGCCAGAATATGGACGACTTGGCGCAACACCTGGAACACAGACTCCGGTAGGTCGATCTCGGTACCGTCCGCAGCCGTTAAACGGGGCCGCTGCTCACTCCGTATGGCAGCCTGACTGAGCATGTTATCTACAGAGCGAATAGCCGGTTGATCCACATTTCTGGGTTGCACGGTCGATCGCTCTAGCAGGCCGGTTGACACGTCGAAGCTCCTCCTGGGCTCACCAGTATACTCGATGTTGTCAATATTCGCAACAAACGCATTATCCTTCACTTGTTTCGGTTGTCCTCGGCTCGTTCTGCACGCCCAGGCGTCGAGTATACGGCCCGACGCTTGAGCGTGAGGGACCGGTCGAACCGCCCAAGAAAGCGGCCGGGTGATAGAAATGCTGCGCGGCGCAGGACGGCCGCTCATTGAAAGCGTCCACGCTCGCGAGGTCTTGGATTCGCGTGGTAACCCGACCGTCGCGGTGGCGGTGGCCACGAGCTTCGGCGCCGTTGAAGAGGCCCTCGTGCCGTCTGGCGCGTCGACCGGGGCCTACGAGGCCGTGGAACTGCGCGACGGCGACCCGGCGCGGTACGGCGGCAAGGGCGTGCGCAAGGCCGTCGATGCCGTCAACGATGTCCTCGGGCCATCGCTCGAGGGTCTCGACGCGACCGCGCAGCGCGAGATCGACAGCCAACTGATCGCGCTCGACGGCACGCCCAACAAGAGCACCTACGGCGCCAACGCGATTCTCGGCGTGTCGCTGGCGGTGGCGCGCGCGGCCGCGGTGAGCGTGGGCGTTCCGCTGTATCGCTATCTCGGCGGCCCGAGTGCGTCGACGTTGCCGGTGCCGATGATGAACGTGATCAACGGCGGCAAACACGCCGAAGGCGCGCTGCAGATTCAAGAGTGCATGATCGTGCCGGTCGGCGCGCCGACGCTCGCCGAAGCGGTGCGCTACGGCAGCGAGACGTTCCACGCGCTGGGCAAACTGCTGCACGACAAGGG
>PLFC01000128.1:46606-60199 GCA_003136655.1 Vulcanimicrobiota bacterium | reverse complement strand
GCGCTGATGCACCTCGACCTCCCGGCCGGCGTCGACATCGAACTCAAAGCCTAAGTAAGCCCAAAGCAACGGGAAGAGGGGCGGCACACGGTGCCGCCCCTTTTTCATTTCCCGGCGCTTCGTGGTCGGGTCTAGCGCACGGCGACCGCGGCGCCGTAGAGGCACGCGCCCAGGACTGCCGGGAGCACGTTGATCGCCGGCGTGAGCGACTGCTTCACGAAGAGTCGCGCCTGGCTCCGATCGCGTTTCAGCGCCTCGGCGATGTCGGCCGCCTCTTCGTCGACCACGAGCCGCAACAGTATCGCGACAAAGGCCACGAGCACGAAGATTCCGACCGCGGTTAGCCAGCCGGGAAAGACCGGCTCGAGCGCGGGGTTGGTGTCGAAGAAGAGCTTGATCGTGAAGAGGCCCACGAGATACGACGGCAGACCGCGCGTATCGATGCCGGCAAACTCGATCAGGATCAGCGCGATGCACAGGGCGATGGCGAGCACGATCAGCGAGATGATTTCCCGTTGGTCCGCGTGCACCGACGTTCCGGTGCCGTGCGCTCCGAGCGGATGCAGCCCGTGTCCCGCCGCGAGCGTCAGGAAGATCACCAGCGCGGGCGTGCCCAGCGTGAGCACGCACGAGTTGAGAAAGGTGCCGACCCGGGCGAAGCGATTCAGGAACGGCAGAACCGCAGTCACGACGGCGTAGGCGAGGAAGGCGAGCAAGCATCCGGGGCTCGAGAGTGCCGCCAGGCCATGCAGCAGCGTCATCTTTTCAGGAGTTTGCGGGTCGAGGTTCCTGCCTCCCGCCATGACACGAGTCGCGAGGAGTGCCCCCCTTGCTCCTGCAACATGCCGGAACGTCTCGGGTACGCAAAAATTAGGAGCGCAAACGTGAATTTCGACCACGAGGTCGTCGGTAAGATCGGTCGGGTGACGGGCACGATCGCCCCCAAGAAAGTGGGCGAAGTGATGCTTTCCATCCGCGGCGGATCCGAGGCGTTCCACGCGTACGCCGGGGCAAAGGACGAAACGATCGAGCGCGGGGAGCGCGTCGTCGTCGTCGAGTACCACCCGCCGCGGACCGTCGTCGTCAGTCAGGCGTAGGAGGCCCTCATGGCTATATCCAGTTTCGGTTCGTTGCTAGCGACGGTCGTCGTCGTGGGCGTCGTCGCGCTCATCGCGATCGTCGTGCTCTTCAAGGCCATGTGGCGCGTCGCCGAGCCGAACGAGGCGCTGATCATTTCCGGTTTTCGAACCCGTCGCGCCAGCGACGCCATCGGTGAGAGCATGGGCTTCAAGATGGTCACCGGACACGGCACCTTCGTCATTCCAGGCATCCAAGTGGTGCGCAAACTCTCGCTCGATCTCAACGAAGCCGAACTCGTCGTCGACTGCGTCACGCAACAGGGCATTCCGGTGCACCTCAAGGCCGTGGTGATCTATAAGGTCGGCGACGACTTCGCCTCGATCGCCAATGCGGCGCGCCGGTTTCTGGATCAGCAAGATAAGATGAACACGCGGATTCAGAACGTCTTCGCCGGCCATCTGCGCGCGATTTGCGGCAGCTTGACGGTCGAAGAATTGATTCGCGAACGCGACAAATTGACCGAGGCCACGCGCGCTGCCGCCGGCACCGAGATGGAAAAGCTCGGATTGGTCATCGACTCGCTACAAATTCAAGAGATCGAAGATCCGACCGGGTACATTCAGAATCTGGCCAAGCCGCATGCGGTCGCCGTGCTCAAGGACGCGCGCGTCGCGCAGGCGCACGCCGACCGCGAAGCGACCGAGACCGAACAACTCTCGGCCGCGCTCAAGGCCGAGGCAGTACGGGATAGTTCGATCAAGCAAGCCACGTACCAGGCCGACGTGGACCGCGCGGCCGCGCAAGCGAAGCTCGCTGGACCGCTCGCCGAGGCCACGGCTCGCCAGCAGGTCGTCGTTGAGGAAACCAAGGTCGCGCAACTCGAGGCAGAGCGGCGCGAGCAAGAATTACAGGTCTCGGTGCGCAAACCGGCCGACGCCGCCGCATACGAAAAGCGCACGGTTGCTGCCGGTCAACGCGACGCCGACATTGCCGCCGCCGAGGCGCGCGCGCGCCAGGTCGAACTGCAAGCCGCGGCCGATGCGAAGCGCACCGAACTGAACGCCACGGCGCAAGCGACCGCGACGCGTCAGATCGGCGAGGCCGAAGCTGCTGCGACGCAAGCCAAAGGTATTGCCGAAGGCAATGCGATCAGCGCACGCCTGACGGCTGAAGCCAACGCGATTCGGGCCCGTGCCGAAGCGCTCGCGAGTAACCAAGACGCGGTCATCGGCCAGCAGTTGGCCGAGAAGTGGCCCCAGATCGTGGAAGCTGCGGCGAAAGCGTTCAACAACATCGATCAGATGATCGTGCTCAACGGCGCCGACGGCGTGAGCGAGATCGTGGGCAAGGTGATGGCCCAAGGTGCGGCCGGCCTCGGCCTCGCGCGCACGCTGCTGTCGAAGGCTTCGCGGCGCGAGGATGAGGTCACCGCGCCGGGTAGCAACGGCACCGCCGTCGTGACCCGCATCGACCCGGGATCGAAGGAGAAGTCATGAGCCTCTGGAGTCGCCTGATGTCGGTCTTCGGCGCAAAGGCGCAAGCGGCGCTCGATCGCGTGGAAGATCCGCGCGAAACGCTCGAGGCGGCGTATCAGAAGCAACTCGCGGCACTGGCCGACGCGCGCCGCGGCGTCGCCGAAGTGCTGACCAGCGAGAAGCGCTTGGAACTCGAAGCCGAATCGCTGCGCGGTAAAGCCGAGCGGCAGGCACAGAGCGCCGCGGCCGCCGCAGGGGCGGGCGACGATGCCGCGGCGCGCACCGCGCTCGAGCGCGAAGCGTTCGTTTCGGCACAGCGCGAGCGTCTGCTGGGCGAAGTCGCCGACGTCAGGGCGCAACGCCTGGGGCTCGAAGCTTTGGCCGGGCGGATCGGGCAACGCGTCGAGCAATTCCGTACCGAGAAGATCGCGCTGGGCGCGCGCTATGTCGCCGCCAAGGCGACGTCGCGTGCCGGCGAAACGGTGACCGGTCTCTCGAGCGACATGGAAGACGTTGCGAACATGGTCGAGCGCGCGCGCGATAAAGCAATGGAAGCCCAAGCCCGCGCGGCCGCCCTCATGCAACTCGCCGGCAACGCCGGCACGGGCGCGGCCTTCGTCGTTGACGAACCGGCAATCCAGGCCAGGCTGACCGCGCTCAAGAACGCGAGCCCGGCGCGCTTAACCGATTAGAGCGAACGTAGCCTGGTCGCGGCTACGGCTCTGCGCTACAGCGGCTGCGGGACGAACTCGGGCGGCTCGATCACTTCGACGTCCTTCGTCGCGCCGGATATGCCGAAGTCGAGCGTCTCGAAACGGTCGGGTGCGACGTCGAGAAATTCCACGGAGACGCTATCGAAGCGACCCGTTCCGTCGCTCACCGATCCGTTCGATACCTCGCGCGAGAGATACCACGCATCGCCGGAGTGCGCGTACGAGACGGTCCACCGTCCCGAACCTGTTTCCTTGCCGGTAAAGTTTCCGTCGGTTACGAGTTGCCTGGTTTGATACGTCGCTTCGTCCACCCAAAGGTCGCGTAAACGATACGTGCCGGGATTGCCGAGCGGCTTGAGCGTGAGGTGCCAGCACGCGCTTCCGTCGATCGTCTCCTCGCCGGCGAGTCGAACGTCGTAGATGCGACGAACCGCGCGCACCGACCCGATCGTCTTGAGCGTCGCGTCGCCATGCGACGCCTGTGCCTGCGACGTGCTCGGCTGCGCCAGCCCGAACTCGTAGGTGGCGGCGAGTTTGGGGATGCCGAGGATGCCCGGAAGCTCGAGACCCGCGCGCTTGGGCGCGCCGATGCCGAAGAAGCAGAATTGCGGCGGCTTGACCGGATTTGCCGCTTCCTCTTCGCTGATCGAGCGCGCGTGCACGGTCTCTTCGGGCCAGTGTTCGATGGTGTCGTAGGTGCGCGCGGTGACGGTCGAGCCCTTGATGCCGCTGATCCGCACCTTGTACTTGAGTGTCGAGGGATACGTCCGGGCGGCGAAGGCCACGCGCGTGCGCGTGAAGATATCCTCGGCGCGGAGGTCCGGCGCCGGCGTAGCATCGGCTGCGAGCATCGTAGGTGACAACGTACGGGCCGCGCAGTTGGTGCCCGAGGAGCCCTTTCTCGCCGGGCCGAGGAGGAAAGCAAGAGGATGGCTCCTTCGCCCCAGCCGGTTAGGTCGCGGAGGCTCCCCTATATCCTTACACTAGGAAAGGTACGATACGCGCGGGGCTTTCTCAGGTGGTCGGGCTGCCGTAGATTAGCATCGTGAACATTTCATTTGAGAACAAGGTGGCGTTGGTAACGGGGGCCGGTTCGGGTCTGGGCTTAGCGACGGCGAAGGCGTTTGCCGAAGCGGGCGCATCCGTCGTGCTCGCCGATTCCGACGAAGCGTCGGTCCGCTCCGCGGCCGATGCGTTGAACGCTGAAGGTCGAAAGGCGCTCGCCATCCGGTGCGACGTGTCCGACGACGGCGACGTGCAAGCGATGCTGGAGCAGACGGTCGCAGCCTTCGGGCAACTCGATGCCGCGTACAACAACGCCGGCATCCAGAACGTCCTCGCGGAAACGGCCGACGCGACGCGCGAGGATTTCGATCGGGTCATGGCCGTCAACCTACGCGGCGTCTGGAGTTGCATGAAGTTCGAGCTGCAGCAGATGCGCAAACAGGGCAGCGGGGCGATCGTGAACTGCTCGTCGATCGGCGGTATCGTCGGAGGCGCGGGACGCGGCACGTACCACGCGGCGAAATACGGCGTCATAGGCCTGACGACGAGCGCGGCGCTCGAGTACGCCGCCAAAGGTATTCGCATCAACGCCATCTGTCCGGGCATGATCGACACGCCGATGAGCGATCGCATGAAGGCCGCGGGCCAAACCGCAGCGCTCGAGGCGATGCTGAAGGAGGTGCCGATCGGGCGCCTGGGTCGCGCCGATGAAATCGCCGATGCAGTACTCTGGCTATGCAGTTCGGCATCGAGTCTCGTCGTCGGCCACGCGCTCGTGGTCGATGGCGGGTATACCATTCACTAGTCTGCCGAGTCGCCACACTACAGGAGCACGACTATGGAACTTCACCAGCCGGGCTCGCAGCCTTCGGTGGCCGGGCCCGCGGAAAACTTCACCGGGACGGTTCGGATCGATCCGTTGTTCGCGGCCGTGGGGCCGTCGCGCGTCAGCGCCGGCTTGGTGACGTTCGAGCCGTGCGCGCGATCGGCGTGGCACACCCATCCGCTCGGACAGCGACTCGTCGTCACCGCCGGTTGCGGGCGCGTCCAGAGCTGGGGCGGACCGATCCGGGAGATCAGGCCCGGCGACGTGGTCGTGATCGCGCCCGGCGAGAAGCATTGGCACGGTGCCGCACCAACCACCGCGATGTCGCACATCGCAATTCAAGAGGCCGTCGATGGCAAGAACGTCGACTGGCTCGAGAAGGTCACGGATCAGCAATACCGCTTGGAGGTAACCCATGGCTGACATCCCGACGGCCGCGCGCGAATCGTTCGGCGACATCGCGCCGGCGCTCGCCGAGTACACCGATACGGTCCTCTTCGGTGACGTGTGGCGACGGGCCGGCCTTTCGCCGCGCGATCGCAGTCTGATCACCGTCGCATCGCTCGTCTCGCTCTATCGCATCAACGAATTGCCGTTTCACGTGAAGAAAGCGCTCGAGAACGGCGTGAGCAGGGACGAACTCGTCGAACTCGTCACACACTTGGCATTTTATTCCGGCTGGCCGACGGCAAATACCGCGCTGCCTATACTGCGTCGCGCTTTCGAGGAGACCGGCAAATAACGTCCGGAGAACGACGCTCTAGGCGGGCTTCGTCATCGCCTGCGCGAGCCGCCTCCGGCTCACTTCGTCCGGGATTTGCACGACGAGGCCCGACGTTTCGCCGGGATTCGCCAAGGTCAGCGCCTCGTAGCTGAAGGTGCCGATGTGCGATTCGATCGTGCATCTGTTCGGAGCGAGCGGGTCGCTGATTTCGTATGCATCCCAGAGATCGCGGATCTCGCGTTCGGCGAGCAGCGTGTCGCGCAGGCTTTGGAGATTCTGCAGGCCCGGCCGGCGCCCGACGGCGGAACGCAACATGGCGACGACCGGCCTGATGTTTGCGACGAAGTGTTCGCCGTGCAACGTTCGTGCCTGAGGGGCGAGGAACAGGCGCTCGATCGCGTTGAACGGCATTTCGCTCTCACCGATGCCCCACACGCGGCGAAAGGCTTCGTTGCAGCAGAGGACGTCCCACGAAGCGGTGATGATGTACGCCGGAACGGTGAGAGCCAGCATGGTCTCTTTGAGCAGCGGGCTCGGTTCGCTCAGTTCCTCGACGATCGGCGCGCGGCCCGTGAGGGTCAAGAGATACCGTCGTTCAGATTCTGAAAGCCTGAGTGCATCCGCGACAGCGAGCACCGTAGCTTCCGAAACGCCTTCGGCGTCGCCGCTTTCGAAAGCGGTGTACCACGAGACGCCGATCCCCGCGAGCCCGGCGACTTCCTCGCGACGCAGACCACGCACCCGCCGTCGGCCGATCGCCGCAAGTCCGACGTCGGCCGGGCTGATGCGCGCTCTGCGATCCTTGAGAAATCGGCGTAATTCGGAACGGCGCTCGACGTCGTTCATGCGGTTGTTCCCGTTTGCCCACAGAAACATAAGGGCTCTCGCTCGATCGCGAAAGCCCTTATGCCCCTCACCGTACCACGCTCAAAAACGTCGGCCCGTTTACGAGCACTTTCCGACGTAGCCGCATTGCTGGATGCACTGGATGCATCCGCCTTGCGAGATGAGGTTGCCGCCGCACTTCGGGCACATGCCGACGCCGGCGAGCATCGACTTGCGCACGTTGGGCGAGGGTAGGGTGGTCAGCGTCGAGAGCGACTGCAGCGCGCTCCCGCCGTTGCCGTTGCCATTTCCGTTACCCGTGAGATGCGGAATCAGATCGAGCGACTTCGCGTTGGCGTCGATCTCCAACTTTTCTTCGCTGGAGATCGGGTACTGCGGTTCGGCAACGGGCACGACGTGCGCTTCGGCCCGCGGATTCACGTCGGTCAACGGGAGCGCGAGTGCCAGCGCCTTGGCCAAGCCCTGCGAGATGCCGTCGGCGCACGACAGGGTCGTGGGCCCGTTCGCATCGCGCATCTTGGGATTGGGGCAGCGCATGCCTTCGAACTTCTCGACGAACTTCTGCGGGTCGGCGCCGTAACGCAAGCCCACCGAGATCGCAACGCCGAGCGCTTCGAGGTACGACTGTTGACACGAGCCGCTCTTACCCAGCTTGAAGAAGACCTCGAACGGCTTGCCGGTCTCGTCTTCGTTCAAAGTGATGTAGAGCGGACCGCAGCCCACATTGGCTTGCACCGTGCGGCCGACCATGACCGGCGGACGCTTACGGTACTGGATGTGGTGCGGAGCCGGAGCGCCGCGTTGCTCCTCGAGCCGCGCCTGCAGGCTCTCGGTCTTGGTGATCAGCTTCGACACCGCTTGCGCGCACGCGACGTTCTTGCTCCGCAGTTCCGCGTTTTCGGTCTGCAGCGCTTCGACTTTGGCGATCAGTCCGGCGATCGTCGCCTTGACTGCTGTTGCGTCCATCCTACCGTACCTCTAGCAGCGCGTTCGCCTTCGCGAGCAGCGCATCGATGTCGAGTTCTTCCAAGCTCTTCGTACCCGCTTGAGCGACCGGCTCCGCCGCCGCGGGTGCGGCCGCTTCCTTGGCTGCCACGTCGCGGTTGCCGCCCTTGATGTCGCCGTCCTTGGAGAAGGTCACGACCTGTTCCGTCCGCGATCCGTCGCGATAGTACGTGAAGCCCTTGCAGCCGGCTTCGTATGCCCGGAAGATCGCCCGCGAGACGTTCTCGCGCGTATCGTCGTTCGGCGCGTTGATCGTCTTGGACACTGCGTTGCACGTGTATTTCTGGAACGCAGCGAGCATGTCGATGTGCTGGTCGACCGTCACGTCGGCCGAGGTGGTGAACACGTCTTGCCAGTGTTTCGGTACGCCGCTGAGGCCCTTGAGCGAGCCGCGGTTCTCCTCGATCTTTCCGAGCAGTTCATCGGAGAAGAAGCCCTCGTCCTTGGCGATCTCTTCGAACAGCGGCACCACGTAGTACAGATGCTGCGGACGCCCTTCGGCATCTTTCATCACGTGCTTGGTATAGGCCATGCCGAAGTACGGCTCGCAGCCGAACGAGCAGCCCGCGATCATCGAGATCGTGCCGGTCGGAGCGACGGAGAGCAAGGCCGCATTGCGCCGCGGGCGGGAGTCGTTGGCCCACACCGAGAGATGCTTGTTCGGGAAGTCGCCGCGCTCGCGAGCCAACGTTTCGCTCGTCTCCTCGGCACGCTGTTGAATGAACTTCATCAGCTTCTCGGAGAACGCGATCGCCTCAGGCGACCCGTATGCGACCTCGAGTTGGATCAGCAGGTCTGCAAAGCCCATGACGCCCAAACCAACGCGCCGGTTGTTGGTGACCATATCCTCGATCTCGTCGATCGGGTAAATGTTTGCGTCGATCACGTTATCGAGGAAGCGGATGGAGAGCGCGACCGTCTGTGCGAGGCGCTCCCAGTCCACGTCCTTCGCCTGCGCGTCGTAAAAGTGCCCGACGTTGATGGATCCCAAGTTGCAAGAATCATATCCGTGCAAGAACTGCTCACCGCACTGCAATGAGCAGAGATATGCGGCTTGCTTTTTTCCGCTAGCAGTCTTGGACTCGAATCCACCCAAGAAGAAGTTGTGGAAGTCATCTACCGTGCCGTTGTAGACATCAGCGAGTCCGTCGGGCTCGATCGAAACGACGCGGTGATTGAACATGGCTGCGGACTCGCGAAGCTCGTCGAAGCTCCGGAACGGGCTGCTCTCCCGAGCGACCTCGGGAGAGACGCCGCGCTCGCGGCAAGCCTCAACCCAGTGGCGCTCGAGAACGCCTCCGCGCATGGCTTTCACCTCGGTGAATACCGCTAGTTGCTTTTCGCGGATAGCGGTTTTCTTCGCCCGTAAGGTTCGGGCCCGCGAAGCGTGGCGCTTGCGATGGATCTCAGGCTTGCTGTTGAGCCGCTCCGCATTACACCCTGCCGAGCAGTACGCAATCTCGCGATTCACATACGGTAAGGAGAATTCTTCAGCGCATACCTCGCATCGCTTGTAGACGACCAGGACGCCGCCAAGAATTTCCGCATCGTATCCCTGATCCAGTGCCTCCTGGAAGTGCCGTAAGACGCGCGGATCGACGCCGACGTTGTTAAGGAAGCCCAGTTGTTGAGCAGCCCATCCCGAGAGGCCTCGAACTCCGCCGTTGAGATGGTTCCTGCGCCAACCACCGAATTGCTGCGGCAGCCCGTTAGCGAGGGCAAATGTTTCCCACTCGACGGTGCTGAATCGCCGGCCCAACTGACCTGTCAAGGTAAGCGCTGCTTGGCGCAACTGTTCGTTGGACACGCCCGAGAAGCGCTTCTTGCCCTCGCCCGTGTTGTTTGTCGAGTGCTTCGCTTTGTACTCGGTCCAACGATCTGCGCTCCGCGCCGTCTTCGCGCGTCGCATAGGATTCGCGTCTCCGAGCCTGTCGGCGCGGTGCAGAGCATCGTGTTCGGCCCGAGTTATGATCGCGAGGTTTTCGGGCGCATTGTTCTGCGCGTTGCAATCGCGGTGGTGCACCACGTAGCCGGCTGGGATCGTCGTACCGTAGGCAAACTCAGCGATGTAGCGATGCTCGAGCCGGCTGCTTTTCTGCCCATCGTTGACCCACCAGTAATCCTCAGAGCGGCTATTCGCGCCTGGGAATACCTCTTTGATCGAGGCCTCGAAGCGGGTCATGATCTTGAGGCTGTCACCGGGAGCGAGATCTCGCAGTTCCCTATAGGTGCCGTCTCNNGTCATCTTGAAGACAGCGACCTGATCGCCGGTCTTCCGAGGCCGGCGCATCGTGCGAACCGCGACCTTGCCCCGGTCGTCGAGACAGAAGACGGGAACGTCCCGTCCGGATGCCGCTAACTCGTCGATGCGAACATGCCCTCTGCCGTCGGCAACCGCAACGAGCGTATCACCGGTCACGCACGGATTCGTAGCCTGGATCGGCCCCAGTCCCGGCAGAGGATTTGCTTCCGGATGATCGAGGAACAGGACGCCCGGCTCACCGTTCTGCCATGCGCCTTCGACGATCGCATCCCAAATCTCGCGGGCCTTGACCGTGCGCGCAACGACCTTCGTGCGCGGGTCGAGCAGATCGAAGTCCGCATCGTCCCGGACCGCTTGCATGAACGCGTCGGTGACGCCGACCGAAATGTTGAAGTTGTTGATCTGCGTCTGCAGCAACTCTTGATAGAGGTGAGCAAGCTCCGCTTCGGTGTAGCGTCCCGTATCCGACAGTCGATTCCAGAGCGCTTTGTTCTCGGCGTCGAGTTCCTTCTTGCAGCGCATGAAGTGGAAAATATCGGGATGATCCACGCGGAGCACGCCCATATTGGCGCCGCGGCGCACGCCGCCTTGCTTGATGGAATCAGTTGCCGCGTTGAAGACCTTCATGAATGAAACGGGGCCCGATGCATCCTTGCCCGTCGAGAAGACCTCCGCGCCCTGATGTCGCAGGTCGGAGAACGAGAACCCCGTCCCGCCTCCTGATTTCTGAATGAGTGCCATGGCCTTCAAATTGTAGAAGATGCCTTCGATCGAGTCCGGCACGGGCAATACGAAACAGGCCGAGAGCATCGACAGAGGGCGGCCGGCGTTGACCAAACAGGGCGTGTTGGGCAAGAAGTCGCGGCGGCTCATCATGTCGTAGAACTGGCGCGCGACGCCGTCGGCGACGGCATCGGGATCGCGGCCCATCTTCGTGGCATAGGGTCGCTCCGGTTCGGCGATCGCGGCGGCGACGCGCCAGACGAACTCTTTGGGCGACTCTTGGGTCCCGTCGGCCTTCTTCGCGAAATAGCGCTCCTTGAGCACGCGCATGGAGTTCGCGTCAAAGGCGGGTTCGGCCAGGCCGGCGGGGACGGAGGCGGTAACGGGGGTGACGGCGTCGGACATTGAGACCCTCCATCTCGAAAAGACGGTGTTCGGCGGACGGCAATCGAACACCTGTTCGAGAAACGAGAACGGTGCTGCGACGCTTGAGGCTCATATAGTACACCCATGCGTCGCGGGACACAAGATATTGGGGTCATGGATTTCGGGCCCCTTGTGCAGCGCCTGTCCAGAAAAGGCGCTTTCTGTGGGTTCGACACTGAATTCTGTGAGCGGGCGGTGGAGGGACGGGGCCGCCGGTGCATTGCCTGTGGAGGATTCCGAGGATAGCGGGGACCGCCGGGGAACCCACGGTCGGTGCTTCGTCCCGACTGCTTCGCCGAGCGATTGAGCGGCGTCTCGCTCGACGAGCTGAGCGCCTGCGGCATCCGCGGAATCATCGTCGATCTCGACAACACGCTGGTCGGCTACGGTCAGGACCATCTCGCTGAAGCCGACGAGGCCTGGATTCGTTCGGCCCGCGCCCGGGGATTCGGCATCGTGCTCGTTTCGAACAACTTCACCGGTCGGGTCGGCCGGATCGGCGAGATCCTGGGCGTGCCGGCAATCTCCTCGGCGCTCAAGCCGCTGCCCCGGGGCTTTCTGCAGGCCCTCCGGGTGCTCGGCACGCCGAAAGCGGCGACGATCGTGGTCGGCGATCAACTCTTCACGGACGTCCTGGGCGCAAAATTTTGCGGCTTGCGCAGCATCTTGACCGAGCCCATCGTGGCCCACGACTGGCTGGGCACGCGCGTCTTGCGCTTCCTCGAACGCGTTCTGCTCGGGCGCAAACCGGCGGCGCCGCGCGAACCATGACGACCGAAGCCATCGCCTTCGACCTCTACGGCACGCTGCTCGACTTCACGTCGCTGCGCGAGCGCATCTATCTGCTCACCGGCAACGCGTCGCCGTTCATCGAGACGTGGCGCGCAAAGCAACTGCAGTACGCCTTTGCGGCTTCGCTGATGGGTCGCTACCTCGACTTCGATACGTTGACCGCGCTCGCGTTCGACTACGCGGCCGCACTGCACCGCGCTAGCGTGAATCCGGAAGAACGTGCCGCACTCGTCGGCGCGTGGTCGGAACTGCCCGCTTATCCCGACGTCGCTCCTGCCCTGGCCGCGCTTCGCGAGCGCGGCGTGCGGCTCGCGGTGCTCAGCAACGGTACGCCCAGCGCGATCGCGCGCGCCGTCGAACACGCGGGCATCGGCCGTTATTTCGAAGCGCTCTTATCCGTCGACGATGTCGGCGCATACAAGCCGAGCCCGGAGGTCTACCACATGGCCGTCGAGCGCTTCGCCTTGCCGCGCGAGCGCATCGGCTTCGTGTCGTCGAACGGCTGGGACGCCACCGGCGCCGCCGAATTCGGCTTCACCGTCACCTGGTGCAATCGCAGCGGCCTGCCGCCGGAAACCTTCGGCGCGCCGCCGGCGCGCATCGTGGCGAGTCTCGCCGATCTCGTCCGGGAATGAGGATCGCGGCATGATGAAGTTGGCCCTCATCGGCGATCCGGTCGAGCACAGCGCGAGCCCCCGCTTGCAGCGAGCTTTCCTCGACGAAGCGCAGATGCTCGGCACCTATGAAGCGATTCGCGTGCCCGCCGGCGGCTGCGCGGCCGCGATCGACCGTCTGCGCGACGAAGGTTACCGCGGACTCAACGTGACCACGCCGCTCAAAGAAGAAGCCTTCGCCGCGTGCGAGCACGTCGACGAGATCGCGCGCCGAGCGGCCTCGGTCAACACGATCGTGTTCGAAGACGACGGACCGACGCTCGGCTGCAATACCGACGGCGTCGGCGCGCTCGCGGCGCTCGCGGCGGGTTTGCACAAGCGCGAAGTTCCGCACGGCATCGACGTGCTGATCCTCGGCGTCGGGCCCACCGCCCGCGCCGCCGCCTACGTGCTCAGCCGCGCCGGCTGGGCGCGCGTGACGTTGTGGAATCGCACCGCGCACGCCGCGCAGGCGCTCGGAGAACACCTCGCGCTCGAGGTGTGGAACGGACAACCGGTCGATGCCGTTTTCTCGGCGCTCCCGCCCAACGCCGAAATCGACGCGGCGGTGCGCGAAGCCTTGCTGGCCGCGCCGCTCGTGATCGACGCCAATTACGGTCCGCGCGCGACGCTCGGCGCGCACCTCGGGCGGCAGATCACCGACGGCTTTACGATGCTCGAAGCCTCGGCCCGTGCGTCGTTCGACCTGTGGGCCGAGGTGGAGCGACTCTCGGGCGGCGCGTCGTGAGCGCGGCCCTCGGCAACCTCGCCGGATTTCTCACGACGTTCGCCTTCTTGCCGCAAGTGCTGCGCGCGTGGCGCACCGGCTCGACGGCCGACCTGTCGCTCGCGACGATTCTGGCCTTCGTCGTGGGCGTCAGTTTGTGGATCGCCTTCGGCGTGGCGATTCACTCGTTTCCGGTGGTGATATGGAACGTCGTGACCTTAGCGTTGAACCTGTGCATCCTCGGGGCGAAGATCCGGCACGGCTGAATATCCGCTTGCGACGGGTCGCTCTGCGTGAGTGGCGGAGAGGGGGAGATTCGAACTCCCGAGACCTTT
>PLFC01000128.1:24719-46583 GCA_003136655.1 Vulcanimicrobiota bacterium | reverse complement strand
CTTTCGGCATGCCGCCGCAACCCAATTGCGCCCCCTTCGGCGATGCTCATTTGTGGACTTCGGGCGGCTTTGCCTGCGGCTCGTTAGAGGCCGGTGGAATTCAGGTCGGAGATGAAGAGTTGGGTGCGCGGGTCGAGGTACCAGCGTTCGAGGCCCGCGACCAGGTTGTCCCAGCCCCGCAGGTGTTCGACGTGGCCTTCGATCCGCTTGAGGTCGGGACGCTCCGACTGCAGCTCGGCGTGCAGTGCATCGACGGCCGTGCGGGCGTCGTCGTGGGCGGCTGCGGCGCGCAGCTCGTCGGCGGGAAAAGGCGCGGGATCCTGAGGCATCCGGGTTTCTTCCACGTTGCGGCGAGGCGCCCCGTCAGGCAATGCCCAGCGGGGCGAAGCGGTGTCCCGCGACCGCCTCGACGAACTCGCGGCTGCGTTCCAAGAGACGCTCCCGCGCGATCAGCAGGTTGCCCCCGATCAGCAACATCGAGTCGGGGCCGTAGAAATCGAGCAGTTCGTCGACCCGGCTGAGCAGCATCCCGCCGGCGGGCACGGGCATTGCCGGCGCTAGCTGAGCCCACGGCGCGCGGAGATTTTCGGCCACTGCGGCGCAGGTCTCGGGCGCCCAAGCGAAACGGCCGCCGTAATTGACGAAGATGACCGCGTCGGCGCCGAAGAGCCTGAGTAGCTTGCCGTACAACAGGGGCGCCGCGATGCGCGTCGCTCCGCCGAACGACGGGTGCGCGAGATAGACGAGATCGGGAAAGTCGTCGACCAGTTCCCGGAAGGCGGGCAGCCCGACGAGCATCGGCGCGACCAGCACGACGCGGCAACCCGCTTCGCGCGCCAGCTTCGTTCGCGCATGCATGTCGCGCGGCGCACCGCTGACGTTCGGCGCGTAGAACGACGGCCGCCCCGTTTCGGCCGAGGCCTCCGCCACGGCGGCTTGCAGCGCCGGGATGCGTTGCGCGTACGGCGAGTACCGCTGGTCGACGATGCCGTGATCGTCTTTGATGATGTCGACGCCGGCGAGCGCAAACGTACGCGCCATCTCGGCCAGCGCCGGAATCGGTAGGCCCTGGGGCTTGAGCGCGACGTTGGTCAGCGCGCGTTCCGGCGCATCCGTAAGCGCGCGCAGGCCGGCGATGCCGTGTCGCGGACCGGCGAACGCTGCCAGTACGCTCTCCGGCACGTCGACGTCGACGAACTCGACATCGTCCCAGAGCGACGCGTTGCCGAAGAGCATGTTGATCGCTTGCGCGCTGTCGCTCCCGAGGGTTTCGACGGCGAGCCTGATGTCGACACGAAAGAGTTCGGGGCCGAGTTGCCGGATGTCGCCGACCTGCGCCACGATTTCCGCGAGGATCCGCGGGTCGCCGATCGCTTCGAGCGGACACTCGACGCTCTGCTCCAAAGCCAGCGCCCGCGCCCGCGCCTCGACGCGGTCGGGCGGTGCGCTGATGTGATACGTTGCGGTCAACCAGGCCATGCCGCTGCATTTCCCGGCCTGCGTTCCGCACTCCCAGGCGCGGAGGCGCTCAGATCAGGGCTGGTTGCCAGACGGTCTTGGTCTGCGTGAAGGCCAGCACGTTTGCCAAATCCAGGCCCTCCGCCGAGAACCACTCGGCCGGCGACGGCTGGGGTACCATCCGGCAGCGTTTGAGGTCGTCGGCCGCAACGCGTTCGAGTTCGGCCGCGAATGGGCCGTCCAGCCCGAATGCATGCAACCCGGCGACGTCGGGATGCTTGGCGAAATGAGGTGCCAGTTCGATCCGCCGTCCGGTCAGGATATTGAGCGTTCCGGCCGGCAGTCCGGCTGCCGCCACGCACTCGGCAAAGGCGATCGCGCTGCGCGGAGCGGCCTCAGAAGCCACGACCACGACGGTGTTGCCCGCGACCAGCGGCGGAACGGCGGCCGCCACGATGCCCAGGAGCGACGGTTCGTCGGGTGCGAAAGCCGCGACCACGCCGAGCGGTATCGGATGCGCGTAGGTCACGAAGGGCGCCGCCACCGGCGCGACGCCCGACGCGACCAGCGCGTACTTGTCGCACCAACCCGCGTACCACAACGTTCGGTCGATCGCGGCGTCGGCCTCGCGCGCGGCTTCCGTCTCGTCGGCGTTCGAGCCCGCGCGCAGGCGTTCGATCAATTGCGCGCGCCGTGCGTCCAGGGCCTCGGCCAACCTGTAGAGCGCCTCGCCGCGGACGGGTGCGTGCGCGCGCGACCAGCCGCCGAATGCGGTCTTCGCCGAAGCCACGGCCATGCGGAGATCGTCGCGGGATGCGCGCGCGAAGCGCACCCCGTCGTCGCCCGCAACCGCTTCGCTCCGCTCCGATTCCGAACGTACGAACTCTCCGTCGATGAAGAGCTTGTACGTCGTGCGGACGTCGAGACGAAGCGGTTCCTTGGCTTTGGACATACGTCAGTCGCCGGGCACCGGCGCGTGCACGTGCGGAGCGTTGGGATCGTATCGCACGTCGAACTTCCCGACGAAAGGCTTGTACGTGCGCGGCGTTTGGCTGAAATCGAAGAAGTCGCTCGACGGATCGGCGGCACGCGTGTCGGACGCGGCGAGCGGCGCGAGACCGAACGTGTCCTCCATGAACTTGAGCACGCTCGAACTCTCGTATTGCACGTGGCTGACGTAGCCTTGCTTCGCATAAGCCGAAATCGCGATCAACGGCACGCGGAAGCCCAAGCCGTCGTAATCCTCATAGACCGGGACGACCGGGTCGAAGAAGCCGCCCCAATCGTCCCAAATGATGAAGATGGCCGTCGAATCCCAATATTTGCTCTCTCCGACGGCGTTGACCAGCGAAGCGACCCACGAGGGACCGCCCGTCGAATTGAAACCGCTGTGATCGGAGTTCTCGTACAGAGGCGTGATCCAGCTGACCGCGGCCATATTTCCGTCACTCACGTCGTTGATGAAATAGTTTGCCGGCGTGATCACGTCGTTCGTGTAATCCGGCCCATCGTAGATGTGTTCGACCGCCGAATACGCGTTCCACAGGCCCCCGTCCCGATCGTAGGGGTAGGTGTAGAAGCGCCAGGGTATGGACGCGGCGTCCAATTCGTCGCCTAGCGTCTCGTAATTTTCGCAGACCGGCACGTTTGGCCCGTACGTACGATTCTGCGTGAGGGTCTGTACCTGATCGTTGTCGCCGCCCTGACAGCCCCAATCGCCGCTCGGGAAGTTCACCTCGGAATTGGCATACGCCGCGATCGCGTATTGGTGCGCGATGAAGCTGCCGTCGAGGTTCGACTGAAAGTTATGATCGGCGAGAACGTACTGCTTGGCCATGTCCCAATAGGTCCGAGTCTCTTTGCGCGGGGCGTAGGCGTAGGCAAAGTTCGCGGGTTGGCCGCAGCAGGCATACTCGTTATTCCAACCGTCGATTTTGCCGTTGTCGTAGGCGGCAAAGAATCCGTTGGCCGAATGATCGATGTCCCAACTCGTGGCGATCGTCTGCGAATGCAGCGGGATCTTCGTCCCGTTCGTATCGTAGCCGTAATTCTGGGTCAGCGCGCCGGGGAAGCCCATGAAGAGGTTATTGAAACTGCGATTCTCTTGCAAGATGTAGACGACGTGCTGGATCTTGCCGCCCGATGCATCGCGCATGTCGGGTCGCTGGATCGTGCCTCGAACCGACCGGAAAACCGGTGGAGGCTGCATGGGGTGGGACGACACGCCCGCGCGCGCCTGGGATGGGACGAGGAACAGCGCCAAAGCCGCTCCACTCAAAGCTGCGAACCGCACGATACGCATGTGCTCTCCATGGATGGTACCGGTAGTGGTCGTACGTTTACCCGACGGGCAAGCAAATCCCGTGGCCGCCTCGCCCGCTCGCCCCGCGGAGGGCGAGGTGGGCTCGGCGACACACTAGCGCCACATGCGCGTCGGCCTCGACGTAGGTGGTACGTTTACGGATCTGCTCGCCTTGGACGATGCCGCGCGGCCCGTGCGCATCAAGGTTCCTTCCACGCCGCATGCGCCCGAGCGCGCCGTTTTGGAGGCCCTGCGCCGGCTACTCGGAGGGGGCGTCGCGCCCGCGTCCATCGGCTTTATCGGCCATTCGACGACCCTGGCGACCAACGCGCTCTTGGGTCAAGTCGGCCTCGATCTGCCCCGCATCGCCCTTCTGACGACCGAAGGCTTTCGAGACGTGCTCGAGATCGGGCGCCAGCAGCGGAGCGCCCTCTACGACCCCTACGTGACGCGTCCGCGTCCGCTCGTGCCCCGGGCGTTACGCGTGGGCATTCGGGAGCGCATCGGGGCCGACGGTTCGGTGCTCGAGCCCCTCGACGCCGCCTCGGTCGAAGCGGCCTGCACGCTCCTCGAGCGCGAGCGGGTGACGGTTGCCGCGGTCGCCTTTCTGCACTCGTATCGCAATTCGAGCCACGAACGCGCCGCTCGCGCCCTGTTGCGACGGAGGATGCCCGGGCTCGACGTGGTGCTCTCGAGCGACGTCGACCCGGAGTATCGCGAATACGAACGCAGCAGCACGACCGTGGTGCATGCACTCCTCGGGCCGCTCGTGCGCGGCTATCTGACCGCGTTGGCCGCGGGCGTCGCCGGCCTCGGCATCGCCGCGCCCATCTACGTGATGCAATCGAACGGAGGCATGGCCTCGCTCGCGGCCGTGGCCTCGCGTCCGGCGAGCACGATCGAGAGCGGGCCGGCCGCGGGCGCCATCGGCGCCGCCCTGCTCGGCCGTCGTCTCGGGTACGCGCGGGTCATCTCGTTCGACATGGGCGGTACGACCGCGAAAGCCGCGACCATCGTCGACGGACGCGCGGAGGTCGTGCACGAGTTCGAGGCTGCAGGCCGCACGCACTCGGGCCGCGCGGTCAAAGGCTCGGGCTATCCCGTTCGTTTTCCCTTCGTCGACCTCGCCGAGGTCAGCGCCGGCGGCGGCACGATGGCACGCGTCGACGACGCCGGCGCACTCCGGGTCGGGCCGCTGTCTGCAGGCGCCGATCCGGGCCCCGCCGCGTACGGCAGGGGCGACGCCGCGACCGTCACCGACGCCAACATCGTCTTGGGTCGCCTCAACCCGCGAGCACTGCTGGGCGGCGCTCTGCCCATCGACGCACGACGCTCGGAGTTCGCACTCGACGCGCTCGCGTCGCGCCTGCGCGGCTTCGACCGCTTCTCGGTGGCGGCGGGGATCGTGCGTCTGATCGATAGCGAGATGGCGAAGGTCGCGCGCATCGTCAGCGTCGAGCGCGGCTACGATGCGCGGGAATTCAGCCTGATCGCGTTCGGTGGGGGCGGCCCGCTCCATGCATGCGCGGTGGCCGCGGAACTGGGCATTCGGCGCATCGTCGTCCCCGCCGAACCCGGCCTCTTCTCGGCGCGCGGCTTGCTCGAAGCGGACGTGCGCATCTCGCACGTGCACTCGTTGCTGCTTCCGTTCGAGGCTTTGGTCGCAGAGGACGTCGAGGCCGTCTTCACCGCTCTGGAACGTCGCGGAGCGGCCGAACTCGCCACGCAGGGTCTCGGCGCGGAATCCACGCTGCACGTGCGAGAGCTGGAATTGCGCTATGCCGGGCAGAGCTTCGAGTTACGCGTCGCCGCCGGGCACCCGTTCGACGCGGCTGCCGGAGCTGCGGCGCTCGCGGCATTTCACGCGCGTCATCGTGCGGTGTATGGTTTCGCTACCGACGACGAACCCGTGGAAGCGGTGACGGCGCGGGCCACGGCGGTCGGTTCGCTCTGCAACGACGCGCCCGCGGCGCCTGCCGCCGGGCCCGCGCACGAGCCCGGCGGGGACGCGTTGCTCGATCGTCGCGAGGTCATCACCGCGTCGGGCGAGCGCCGCGTCGCGCCGGTCTACGCGCGCGAACGTCTGCATCCGGGCGCGCGTTTCGCAGGCCCGGCAATCGTGGAGTTTTACGATGCGACGGCCTACGTCGACGGAGGCTGGAACGCGAGCCTCGACCCGCTCGAGAATCTGATCTTGGAGCCGGCGTGAGCGATATCGCCTCGGATCCCGTCACCAACGAAGTGGTCCGCAGCGCGTTGACCTACGCCTGTGAGGAGATGGGCATCGCGCTGCGCAACGCCGCCTATTCGCCGAACATCAAGGAACGGCTCGATCATTCGTGCGCGCTATTCGACCGGCGCGGGCGCATGATCGCCCAAGCGGAACACATTCCGGTGCACCTCGGCTCGCTGCCGTGGGGTTTGCACGAAACCTTGCGCGCGATCGCGGCGCGCGGCGAACGCGTCGAGCCGGGCGAGCAGTGGGTGGTCAACGATCCGTACGTCGCGGGCACGCACCTCAACGACGTCACGCTCATCCGCCCTGTCTTCGCCGGCGACGGTTCGACGGCGAGGCTGGTGGGCTATGCCGCAAACAAGGCGCATCACACCGACGTCGGCGGCAAGGTGCCCGGCTCGATCTCTACCGACGCGCGCGAACTCTGTGAAGAAGGCCTCATTTTACCGCCGTTGCGCTTGGTGCGCGGGGACGCTCTCGTCGCGGAGATCGTTGCGCTCGTGCGGGCCAACTCGCGCACGCCGGCCGCACGCAGCGGCGACCTTACGGCACAGGTTGCGGCCAACGTCATCGGCGAGCGCCGCGTGCTCGAGGTGCTGGAGCGGCACGGCGAGTCAGTCTTCGAAGCGGCAATCGAGGCATCGCTCGATGCAAGCGACGTCTTGTTGCAAGCAGCGCTGCGCCGTTTGGGCGACGGTGAGGCGCGCGTCGAAGAAGTGCTCGAACCGCCCGACGGCGGCGATCTCTTACGTCTGGTTGCCCGCGTGCGTCTCGCCGGCGGCGCGATGTCGGTCGATTACGCGGGCACGCACGCGCAGGTGCCGTATCCGCTCAATGCGGTCTTCGGCGTGACGCTTTCGGGCGTGCACTACGCCCTGCGCTGCATGACCGGCGACGACATCCCCATGAACGAAGGCTGCTTTCGCGCCGTTACGGTCAGCGCGCCGGAAGGCTGTTTGCTCAATCCACGGCGGCCCGCGCCCGTGGGCGGCGGCAACGTCGAAACCTCGCAGCGCAACGCCGACTTGCTGTTCCGCGCGTTCGCGGAATTAGCCCCGGGTCGCGTGCCGGCGCAGTCCGCCGGCACGATGGCCAACGTGATGGCCGGCGGCGAACGCGCCGGCGGCGTGATCTGGGCGCTGTACGAAACCATCGGCGGCGGCATGGGCGCACGACCCGGCGCCGACGGCATCGACGGCATTCACACGCACATGACCAACACGCTCAATACGCCTGTCGAGGCGTTGGAACGCAGCGCGCCGATTCGCGTGACGCGCTACGAGTTCGCCGAGGGCAGCGGTGGCGACGGCGAATTCCGCGGGGGCTGCGGCCTCGTGCGCGGCTTCACGTTGACCGAAGGAACCGCGACCTTTTCGCTGTTGGCGGAGCGCCATCGTGTGGCGCCCGAAGGCGCCGCAGGCGGCAAGCCGGGAGCGCGCGGCGCGCACGCCTTGCGCCGCGCAGGCGGCGAAGCGGAAAGCCTGCCCGCCAAATGCAGCGTCGAGCTTCGCGCAGGCGACGAGATCGTCGTGCAGACGCCGGGCGGCGGCGGTTACGGCGCGCCCGCGCGCCGCAACGCCGACTAGGCGCGAGGTTCGTGCAGCCCGCTATTTTTCTCGGTCTCGATTTGGCCTGGTCCGAGAGGAATCCATCGGGCCTGGCCGCGCTCGACGAGAACGGCGCCGTCCTCGATTACCGCGCCGACTTGGTGGACTTCGACGACATCCTCGGCTGGGTGCGTGCGCATGCGCGGCCGACCTGCGTGCTCGGTATCGACATGCCCACGATCGTGCCCAACGCCTCCGGCACGCGACGTTGCGAGAGCGAATTGCGTGCCGAGTTCCATCGCGCGCATGCGGGTCCCCATCCTGCGAATCGCTCGCGTCCCGACTTTCGCGATGGGGGACGGGCCCGCAGGCTGCTCGACGCGCTCGCCCCCGACGGCTTCACGGAGCGGCTCGAACTGGAACCGCGGGCGCCCGGACGTTTTGCGTTCGAGGTTTTTCCGCATCCCGCGCACGTGCGTCTGTTCGGAAGGCAGACGATCTTTCGATACAAGAAGAAATCCGGCCGCTCGTGGCAGGCCGTTTGGGCCGAGTGGGCCGAGTATAGGGCGGCCCTCGCCGGTTTGGCGACCGCCGACCCCGCGCTCCGCATGCCGGCCGACATCCCCGCGGAAATTCGCGAAAAGTCACAGGCGTATAAACGGGCTGAAGACATCCTGGATGCCCTGACCTGTGCCTACATCGCGGCCTTCGCCTGGCGCTGGGGCACCGCCGGACCGCACGTCAGGGTGTTCGGCAACCGAGCGGAGGGGTATATCCTCATTCCCGACGTTCCCGCGGTTCGGGGAACGGATGCCGCGAATCGTCACGAAGAGCGGCCAAGCGGATTGTACGAGCCGGAGGGACCACACAGGAGTTCATGAGCAACAACGCTACGCAGCCATTTCTCAGCGACATTCAGGAACTGCGCCGTCGCGCCAAGGAGCACATCGACCAGGGCGCGATCACGCAGAACTACCAGGGCGACGTCCATCAGACGATCGACATCTTGCAGGCGGTTTTGGCCACCGAAATCGTCTGCGTGTTGCGCTACACCTCGCACGCGGTTGCGGCCAACGGCATCGACAGTGAGTCGGTCGCCGAAGAATTCCAAACGCATGCGGACGAAGAGCGCGAGCACATGATGGCCGTCGCCAACCGCATCAACCAGCTCGGCGGCGTGCCCAACTTCAACCCCGACGGCCTCCAGACGCGTTCCGCATCGGAGTATGGCAACGCGACGCTCCTGATCGATATGATCAAGGAAAATCTGATCGCGGAACGGATCGCGGTCGAGCACTACCGCGAATTGATCCGGTTCTTCGCCGACAAGGATCCGACGACGCGCGTCATGCTCGAGGAGATCTTGGGCGTGGAAGAAGAGCACGCCAACGACATGCACGACCTCTTGGTGGCCCGCGAAGGCCGCCCGATGCTGCCCAACTAAGTCCCCGGGCGCTGAAGCCGCTCGAACTCGTCGCGGTCCGTCACGGACGGACCGCGTGGAATCTGGACCGCCGCTTTCAGGGTCACACCGACATCGCGCTCGACGCGACCGGTTTGGCCCAGGCGGCGGCTTTGGCGGCGCATCTCGCCGACGAGCGCTTCGACGCCGCGGTGAGCAGCGATCTGATTCGCGCTCGCAGCACGGCAGAGAGGATCGTCCGGGGTAATCCGGCACTCGCCGTGGAGCCCGACGCGCGCTGGCGCGAGATGAAGTTCGGCGGCTGGGAAGGGCTCACGTGGCCGCAGATCGCCGAGCGCTTTCCGTCGGTCGCAGCCGCGCCGAATGCCGGCGGCAAATTCCATACGCCGCCCGATGGAGAGTCTTTCGAAGCGGTGTGCCTGCGGGTTGCCGCCGCCGTCGCGAGCTTGCGCGAGCGCTTTCCCGACGGCGGCACCGTCCTGGTCGCGACCCACGCAGGCGCGCTCCACGCGCTGCTCAGGGTCGCCCTCGGAACGGAAGCGGCCGATGCGCTGGGCGTTCGCTTCGAGCCGGCCACCGTCACCCGGCTGCGCCTGCTTCCCGGTTCTGCGGAACTCGTCGAAGTGAACGTGGCGCCCAAGGCCGTTCCGCACCAGTCGTAACGGCCTGGGAGGCGAGGAGCAACACCGGCGCGGAAGACCAGGCCCCATGCCCAGCGACCAACGCAAGAACTACCTCGATCTCCCAATTGGTGAAACCTCACCCGAGGAAATCAACGTCGTCGTCGAGATCCCCCAAGGCTCGCGGAACAAATACGAATACGACAAGAAGCTCGACATCTTCCGGCTCGACCGCGCCCTGCACTCACCGATCTACTATCCCGGCGACTACGGCTTCGTGCCGCAGACGCTCGCCGAAGACGACGATCCGCTCGACGTCCTGATCCTCGTGGTTCAGCCCACGTTTCCCGGATGTTTGGTCGTCGCCCGTCCGATCGGCATCCTCCGGATGGTCGACGAAGGCAAGCCCGACGACAAGGTGCTGGCCGTGCCGGTGGGCGAGCCCGCCTACAACGACGTGCACAACTGCACGCAGATTTTTCCGCACACGCTGCGCATGATCTCGCACTTCTTCGAGACCTACAAACTCCTCGAAGGCAAACTTACGAGTACCGAAGGCGGCTGGCAAGATGCGGCCTCGGCGCGGCGCACGATCGTCGAATCGGCCGAGCGTTTCAAGAGCGGGCCACACTAAGCCGGCTGCCTGATGGGCGCGGCGTGTGCCGCGTCGAGTGGTTCGCCGAAAACGGCGCCGGCGAAGATCTCCGCCGTATCGAGTAGCCGCGGACCGGGGCGGTTGACGAAGGCGTTGCCGTCGATCGCATATGCGCGACCCTCGCGTAGCGCGCGCAGGCCTCGCCACTGCGGAATCGCTGCGAGCTCCCCGGCCGCCGTTTGCGCGCGCGCCAGATCGAAGCCGCAAGGCGCCACGAGGATCACGTCGGGGTCGGCCGAGGCGATCGCGTCCCACTCCAGGACGCGCGAGTTCGCGCCCGGGTCGGCGAGCACGGGCGCGGCGCCGGCGAGTTCGACGAGCCCGGGCGTCCAGTGCCCGCCGCTCATCGGCGGGTCCGTCCATTCCAGCACGAGCGCGCGTGGGCGCGGCCGACCTTGGACGCGCTGCGCCAGCGCAGCGGCACGATTGCGGAGTTGCGCGACCAGCGTGGGGCCGCGTGATTCCTCACCGGCGAGCGCGGCCACGGTTTCTATCGTCGCGTAGACGTCTTCGAGGCTCGAGGGTTCGAGGGAGATGACGCGCGGGTCGCCGCGCAAGCGCTTCGCCGCGCTCGCGACGATCTCGTAGGAGACCGCGCAGACCACGCAGAGTTCCTGGGTGAGAATCAAGTCGGGCGCGAGGCGTTCCAGCAACTCGGCATCGAGCGCGTAGAGGCTCGACCCGGCATGCAAGCTGCGGCGCACGTGACGGTCGATTTCGGCGCTCGAACCGGCGGAGGGAAGCGTACTCGAGGTCAACACGGGCAGCGCCCGGGCGGCCTCGGGGAAGTCGCACTCGTGGGTCACGCCCACCAGCAGGTCGCCGAGACCGAGGGCGTAGACGATTTCCGTCGCGCTGGGCAGCAAGCTCACGATTCGCATCGGCCCGTGCAGTTCGGCGGCGGTCGGCGTTCCGCTCCTACCAGTCCATCCATCGCGGCACACCCCGCCAATCCCCGGACCTGCCGAAGAAAAGCGCTTCGCGGCGCGTAATGACCCCGGACGTGGAGAAGATCAAAGTCGCGAATCCCATCGTCGAACTCGACGGCGACGAGATGACCCGGGTCATCTGGTCGATGATCAAGGAAAAGTTGATCCTGCCGTACCTCGACGTCGACCTGAAGTACTACGACCTCGGGATCGAGCACAGGGACGAAACCGACGACAAGGTGACGCTCGACGCCGCGCGCGCGATCAAGGAATACGGCGTCGGGGTCAAGTGCGCGACGATCACGCCCGACGAAGCTCGCGTCAAAGAATTCGGCCTCAAACAGATGTGGCGCTCGCCGAACGGCACGATTCGGAACGAACTCGACGGCACCGTCTTCCGCGAGCCGATCATTTGCCGCAACGTGCCGCGCTTAGTGCCGAGCTGGACGGATCCGATCGTGATCGGCCGTCACGCCTTCGGCGACCAGTATCGCGCCTCAGAGCTGGCCATTCCCGGTGCGGGCACNNTTCTCCGGCCCCGGCGTGGCGCTCTCGATGTATAACGTCGACGACTCCATCCGCGGCTTTGCGCGCGCCTGCTTGAACTACGGCTTGATGCGCAAGTGGCCGGTTTACCTCTCCACCAAGAACACGATCTTGAAGACCTACGACGGCCGCTTCATGCAGATCTTCCAACGCGTGTACGACGAAGAATTCAAGGCAGCGTTCGAGGAGGCCGGGACGTTTTACGAGCACCGTCTGATCGACGACATGGTCGCAGCATGCTTGAAGTGGAGCGGTAAATACGTTTGGGCTTGCAAGAACTATGACGGCGACGTACAGTCGGACACCGTCGCGCAAGGGTACGGCTCGCTCGGCTTGATGACTTCGGTGTTGATGACGCCCGACGGCAAGACGATCGAAGCCGAAGCCGCACACGGCACGGTGACGCGCCACTATCGCTTGCATCAACAGGGGAAGCCGACGTCGACCAATCCCATCGCGTCGATCTTCGCGTGGACGCGCGGTTTGGCGCATCGCGGTCGCATCGACGATACGCCCGACGTCGTGCGCTTTGCCGAAATGCTCGAGCGCGTCTGCATCGACACGGTCGAACACGACAAGATGACGAAGGACCTAGCCTTGCTGGTCGGTCCCGATCAGCATTGGCTCACGACCGAACAGTTCATCAACCGGCTCGACGTCGAACTGAACGAGCGGATCAGCTGGACGTTCTCCACCGCTGCCGTCTAAGCCGAGCGCGCCGGGCGCGCGACATGAACGAGAGGTTAGCGCGGCGCACGGTGTGACGCCGGCGGGCAGGTTTCGAGCCGTCGGCGTCCTAGATACTTGCCATGCTTTCCGGTGCCAAGCACGTCTTGGCGGGCTTTGTCGCTTGTGCCGTTCTGGCCGGATGTTCCGGCGGGGCGCAGCTTTCGCCGTCCGCCGGTGGCAGCTCCCTTGCCTCGCAGAGCAACGTATCGAGCGCCGCCCGGACCGCGTTTGCCGACACCACCGGATGTAAACCGCTCCCCTCGCAATTGTACGGCCGCGGCGGCACCTACGTGTTCCGGCCCGACTCGGGCATTGCGGCGAGCCTGGGCTATGCGTCCAACAGTCTCGGAAAAGCTGCGGCCAAGGGCTACACCAATGCGTGCGACCAGCCTCTCGGCGGAAACACGCCGGCCGTTCCCGACGGCTACACGCTCGACTGGGAAGGCATCGTTTCCACCGACGACAATCTGACGGTGACCTTCGATCCGGCCAAGCGCGCGATGCGCTTTTCGGGACCGCAACTCAAAGCCTCGACGAGCTATACCCTCTTCGTTTTCGCCGCCGATCAGCGCCTGAATTGGAACCGTGCGGACACCCGCACGTTGGGAACGCCGGTCAACGGCGCGCTCACCACGCCGAGCCTGTTCGAGAACGGCTACGTGCTCTCCAACTACGGAGACTTTTTCATCCTCGCGCATTAGTCCGATTTCATTGAAGAAGAAGGCGGCCGGTCTCGTCTCTGCGAGGCCGGCCGCTTTTTTTATCGGATGGTCCGCGTCTGCGGACTCAGTACGTAGTGACTTCGATTTCCGGGTGATAGCCGGTCCAGCACGGCGTGTCGATTACCAGGCTGTTGCCCGGCGGCTGGCCGTACGGATTCCCCGGACAGTAAAACGCCGGGTCTTGGAAGTTGACGAACGTGCCGTTGGGGTCGATGTTGCCGCCCTCTCCGGCCAGCGCGCCGTTGCCGTTGGCCGAGACGTTCAAGCTGTCATACGGACAGCCGCCGGAACTATTGAAGCACGACGTACCGGTGCCGTAGGGTTGGTAGCCCCAACTGCTGGTGTTGAAGGCCACCGTGATGATTGCTTGCGCGGGAAGGATCGTCTTGGGTGAGGTCATGTTGAAGCTGATGCCTTGCGCGATGCCGAAGTCGCACTCTTTATCGACCGGCCCGATGAAGGCGCCCAGATTCGGTCCGCTGCAATCCTTGACGTTTGCCGAGGGGCGATATTTGATGTCGAACGTTTGCGTGCGCGTGGCGATCAATTCGCCGACGGAAGGCACGCCGCTGGGGTAACCGGTGACGGAGTAAATGTTGAGGGTTATCGGTAGCGAGAACGTACTGTTGGGTGCCGAGGAGCACGAAGCCTCATACCAGGCATTTTCCTGGCAGGCCCAGGAGTCCATGACCACCTCGACCGTCTTGAGGCGGCCGCCGGCCTGCGTGAAGATGACGCCGTCGCCGAATTCGGCGACCGAGCAGCAGTCGTAGCCTTCGCTTGCGATATAGCTGCTGAGTTGATTCTTGGGGCCCACCGTCGCGCCGATGCTATCGTAGACGACGGTGTTGGCGTCGTGGTGCACCTCAGCGGGTTGGACCGGCACGATCGCCGGACCGCGGCTCGCCGCGACGTACGCGACGCCCAAACCGCGTTGCCCCCGCAGCGCCGTCCGCGGGGAGCGAAGTATCGCTCGCGCTTGAACGCTGCCGGCGTCCGCCGTACCGCCGGCAACGCTCGCCGTGCCGGCCAAATTGCCGGCTTGAAGTGGATTCATTGCTTGCCCCGAGGTAGAGCACGCGTTCAGGAGGCCGCCTAAAGCTAATGCCATGAGACCGCGCGTAAACAACGGCAAACTTTTCCTAATCTGCATGGATCGGATTCCTCGTAAGAACGTGGGGACTTGATTTCGAACATTGAGCGTCCGCGCCGATGGCCGGAGGCTAGCCTTTCCACTTTCGCCGAAGCGAACTCGGTCCTGCCTGGCAAGCAGCCGTGACGGCGTGTTTATTATGGGACTTTGGTCCTAATGTAAAGGAACTACGAGCCGCGCGACGCCTCAGTCGTATGCGACTCTACATGCAGCATACACATAAGGATATTCCGCACGGTACCAATTACGAAAGGTGCGCCGAATCAACCCCGTTGCGGTAACCGGCGAGGCGCCCTTCATGACGTAGTGCGCGCCGTCGAAGAAATCCGCGGAATACTCCGGGTAGCTGGCCATCGGCGCGAACCCGTCAAACGGTGCGAACGGCGTGGAGGTCCATTCCCAACCGTTGCCCACCAAGTCGTGCACGCCCCACGCGCTCGCGCCCGCGGGCGACGTTCCCACCGGCTCCGGGTCGTAGCGGCGAAACCCGAAGTTGCCGTGCTTGTGCGGATCCGGCTCGGCGTCTCCCCACGGAAAGGCACGCTCCTGGCCCGCAGGCGTACCGAAGGCCGCGCGATGATATTCTGCCTCGCTCATCAACCGGCCGCCGCGCCAACGCGCGTAATCCGCGGCCTGTTTCTGCGTCACGTAGGCCGGCCACGTCAGAGGCAGCGGTACTTCGCCGAATAGCCCATTGAGATAGAGCGCGCCGTCGCGTTCGAGCCAGAAGTCCGGACGCGGACCACCGTCGCGCATAAACGCCAGCCAATCGCCGTTGGTCGCGTTATTGACGTCGACTTCGAAGGCGGGGACGTCGACGGTGAACTCGTCGAACTCGTTGTCCCAGCCGAAGGCGATCGCATCGCGCCGCGCGCCGAGCGTGGCCCTGCCTGCGGGAACCGAGGCCCGCCCGAGTGCCGCCGGCGACCGTTCCGTCACGTCGACGCCGGGTGGTGCGACCTTTCTTTCGTGTTCGAGGCGATGCAAAATATAGAGCAGCGTCTCGTGATGCATCTCTTCGTGTTCCAGGATCGCGTAGGCGGCTTGCCCGCGCTCGAGCAGCGGCGATGCGGCCGCATCGGTGATGTCCGCGTGCGCCAGCGCGTCGATGACTGCGGCGTCGCAGGCCGTGGCGAATTCGAGAACTCGCTGCCGTGAAGGCCACGACTCGCGCGCGTGCCGGGCCGCCTCAGCCGAGTCGGCCGGATCGATCCCGCGCCGGAAAAGGTTCTCCAACTGCGGATCGATCGATGGGCCGCCGAGCGCCTCGCGGATCAACTTGATAAAGCTGAAAGCGGGGATATGCCCTTCGTAAAAAACGAACGGATGGCGCAGCGGAATCGGCCGCTCGGCATACGCTTCTGCTTCGAGAAAGCGAAAGATCTCGGCGCTGCGCGCGCGATTGGCGCGATACCTGGCGACGAGCCGGTCGCGATCGAGTTCCGTTGAGGTCCGCACGAGAAGTGGCATCGCTGATTGTAATACCCCCGAACACTTTAGGTATGCAGGTACGCTCGCAGAGCAGCCGCTCCGCCGGCGTACGTGGTGGGATCGAAGCGCGCGTAGCCGTTGCACCACACGGTCTCCGCCGCGAGCCGTTCGGCCAAGTAGACTGCTCCTTGGCCGCTGGAGGTCCAGATGCCGGCGCCCCCGATCCGGCCGAAGGCGTGCGCCTTCTCGAGGGCCTCGGCGATCGTGCGGAATCCAAAGAGCGGGACGGCGGGGACATGCCAGAAGCCGCGTTCGGGTAGCGGCCCAACTCCCCGCGCGACGGTTGCACCTGCCTCCAGCGCTGCCGTGACGAAGGTCTCGAGGTCTTCCCGGCGAGCGTCCGTGAGTGCGGGGCCGCCATCGCTATTTTCGTCGAGCGGGTCGCCGATGCGCAACGTCCGGAGCCGCTCGTGCAGCAACGCGATCGTTTCGCTCAAGATGCTTTCTTGAACCAACACCCGGAGTGCGTCCGGCGCGTACGGCCCACGCTCGAGTAACGCGGAACGGACGATGCCCTCGACCGCGGCGTCGAGCGGTGCGTCGTCGCACACGATGACGATGCCGGGAAGCTCGGGCCGCAAAACGGCGCGGCGCTGCGTCCCTGCGAGCGCTCGTGCGATCGCGGCGCATGCTTCGCGCGCCCCGCCCGTTGCGATTGCGTCGACGTCGGCGTTATCGACGAACGCGTTTCTCGTGCGCGCGTCGCCGGTCACGATCGAGAGGACGCCGGGCGGGAGATCGGCTTCGAGGCCGGCCTGCGCGAGCACGAGCGCGGCCAGCGGAGCATGTTCGGACGGCACGAAAATAGCGGCATTTCCCGCAGCGAGGGCGGGCCCCAGGGCGCACGCCGCCTCGAGCGCCGGTGAGGAGCCCGACCCGAAAGAGGCCACGACGCCGAGCGGGCGCGTCCGTTCGCCCGCGCGCACGGCCCAGGCGAGCTTATCCGCCCATCCGGCGTACGTGAAGAGCGTCGCGATCGCGCTGGGCACGTCGTGTTCGCGGCTACGCCGGATGGGCGTGCCGGCGTCGAGCGTTTGGACCAGGGCGAGTTCGCGAGCGCGCTCGGAAACGGCCCGCGAGAGCCGGAAAAGATGCTTGGCGCGTTCGCTCGGCCGTAGCTTGCGCCAATACTTTTCGTACCCGCGCCGAGCCGCACGCACCGCCCGCTCTACGTCGTCCGATGATGCGCGAGCGACCTCCGCGAGCGGTTTTTCGGTAGCCGGGTCGACCGTTGCGAAAACGCCTCCGGCGGCCTCGGACCATGCCCCGCCGGCGAGCATGCCGTAGCGCGCACGCAGGATCGACGGACCGCCTTGGGTCGGCGCCGGCGCGTAATCGAACTGCGGCTCGAGCGTATCCATCAGGCCGTCGCCGCCAACTCTTCGAGCAGCCGCGATGCCCCGAAGCGAAGCCGCGCCGGTTGCAGCCATTCGTCGCCGAGCGATTCCTTGACGATCGCAAGGTAACCGAAAGCCGTTCGCGCGTTGCGTATCCCGCCTGCGAGCTTCAGCCCGGCGCTACGTCCGGTTGCGCGGCGGTGCGCGCGTATCGCATCGCACATCGCGAGCGCAATTGCGGGCGTAGTCGAGGTCGCGATCTTGCCGGTGGCCGTTTTGATGAAGTCGGCGCCTGCAGCCAGGGCGAGATCGCAGGCGCGCCGCAGCGCTGCGTACGAGCCCAGTTCGCCGGCCTCGACGATCACCTTGAGCGTGGCTCCCGCCGACTCGGCGCGTAGCGCTTCGAGTTGCGCGCTGACCTCGCCGTAGCGGCCGGCGAGGAACGCGCCGCGGTCGAGAACGACGTCGACTTCATCCGCTCCGGCGTCGAGCGCGCTGCGCAGATCCGCCAACTTTACCGAGAGCGTCGAGTGCCCGCTGGGAAACGCTCCGGCGACGGCCGCGACGCGCACGCCGCTGCTCCGGAGCGACTCAACCGCAGCCGCGACGAGTGCCGGGTAGACGCAGACCGCAGCCACGCCGCTCGCCCGGCCGCGGACGCAGAGGGAGCGGACCGTCTCGGGCGTGTCGGTGCCCTCGAGCGTCGTGAGGTCGAGGCAGGCAACGGTGAGGCGTCGCGCCGCCTCCAGGGCCGCACCGCGAACCGCACGCCCAAAAAGCGCGGCGGCCCGCGCTTCGAGCGTGACGGCGTCGACCCGAGCCGGAGGGCCTGACATGCGGCTATCGTTCGGCTGCAGGCCCGTCCCGCCCCGCTGCGTCCGGGTCTCGCCGGGCGCCGCGTCGAACACCGCTGCGTATGTTCCGCTACCTTACGGCCGGTGAATCGCACGGTCCGGCCCTGGTCGGCATCCTCGACGGGTTGCCCGCGCACCTCGAACTCGACGCGCCCGCCATCGACGCCGCTTTGCGCGCGCGGCAAGGCGGATACGGCCGCGGAGGCCGGATGAAGATCGAGACCGACCGCGTCGAGTTTCTGGCCGGAGTGCGCGGCAGCGTGACGCTGGGCTCGCCGATTGCCGTCGTGGTGCGTAACGCCGACTTCGAAAACAACCGGGCGCTGATGGATCCGCTCACGGGCGGCGGCAAACCGCTGACCAATCCGCGGCCGGGACATACCGACTACGCCGGCGCCATGAAGTACCGCCAGCGCGACTTGCGCAACGTGCTCGAACGCGCCAGCGCGCGCGAAACGGCGATGCGCGTGGCCCTCGGCGCGATCTGTGCGCAATTCCTGGAAGCGCTGGGCATCCGCACGTTCGCCTATGTGGAACGCATCGGGCCCGTGGTCGCCGCGCCGCCGCGCGACCTCGATCGCGAGCGCATCGCGGCGAGCGAGGTGCGCTGCGCCGACCCCGAAGCCGAAGAGAAGATGATTGCGGCGATCGATGCGGCCAAGGCTGCCGGCGATACGCTGGGCGGAGCGTACGTCGTGCACGTGACCGGGGTGCCCGCCGGAATCGGGGCGAACCGCCAACCCGACACGCGACTCGACGGCGTCCTGGCCGGCGCGTTGATGGCGATGCAAACGGTCAAGTCCGTCGAGGTTGGCGCGGGCAACGAGGTTGCGGCCTTGCCGGGCTCGCAGGCGCACGACATCTTCACGCTCGGCGAAGGCGGCGGCGTCGCCCGCCCCTCGAATCGCGCCGGCGGCATCGAGGGCGGCATCTCCAACGGTCAAGACATCGTTTTGCGCGCGAGCGTCAAACCGATTCCGACGCTGATGAAGGCCCTGCCGAGCGTCAATCTGCACGAAGGCACGGTCGCTCCGGCGAGCATCGTGCGCAGCGACGTCTGCGTCGTTCCGGCCGCGTCGCTGGTGGGCGAAGCGATGGTGCGCCTGGCCTTGACCGGGCCCATCCTCGAGAAGTTCGGCGGAGACTCGCTCGACGAAACGCGCGACAACATGCGCCGCGCGGTTGCCGCCGCCGCCGAACTCTTCGAACCGGCCACGCTTCGGGCCGAACGCTGATGGACCGTCACGTCGCGCTGATCGGCTTCATGGGAGCCGGTAAATCCAGCGTGGGCCGACGGCTGGCCGCCGAGTTGCGCGTTCCGTTCGTCGACACCGACGACGCGATCGTCGCAGTGCACGGTCCCATTCCCGCACTCTTCGAACGCGTGGCCGAGAACGGCTTCCGGGAACGCGAGCGCGAGGCCGTCGAGGCCGCGCTCGCCGGACCCGCGGCGGTGCTCGCGCTCGGTGGCGGCGCCGTCACGCACGCGCCGACGCGCGCGCTCCTCGCCGAGCGCGCCTTACGCGTCTTCCTCGACGTTCCCGAGGACGTGCTGCTCGCGCGTCTACGCCGCGGCGCCGCATCGCGCCCCATGCTCGGCGGCAACGCGAGTCCCGAGCGCGTGCGAGCGCTGTTCGACGTACGGCTGCCGCTCTATCGTGAAGCGGATATCGTGGTCGACTGCGGCCGGCGCACCAGCAGCGCGATCGCCCGTCACGTAGCCGAACTCGTTCGCGCCCATCGTCCGCTACCGGCGTGACCCAACTCGATCAACTCGGCTATCCGATCGTCATCGACGACGGCGTTGCCGCTCACGTCGCCGCGTTCGCGGAACGGCGCGGTTACCGCACTGCGATCGTGCTCGCCGATGCCAACGTCGCCTTGCGCGCGAAACGCGTCGCCAGGGCGCTCGGCGCCAAGACGCAGGTGCTCGAATTCGCGCTCGGCGAGCGCCGCAAGACGCTGCGCACGCTGGAGCGGGTCCTGGAGGCGTTGGCTGCTGCGGGCGCCGAGCGGCGCACCCTGATCGTCGGGGTGGGCGGCGGCGTCGCGGGCGACCTCTTCGGTTTTGCGGCGGCCACCTACATGCGCGGCGTGCCCTTCGTCAACGTCGCAACGTCGCTGGTGGCGATGGTCGACGCTGCGATCGGCGGCAAGACGGGCGTCGATCTGCGCGCGGGCAAGAACCTCGCCGGCGTCTTCCGCGATCCGGCGGCGGTGTTTTGCGACATCGGCGCGCTCGCGACGCTGCCCGAACGGCACATGCGCGAAGGTCTCGCCGAGGTGCTCAAGCATGCGATCATCGAGGGCGACGAGGTCTTCGATTCGCTCGAAACGCTCGCGCCGCACGCGTTGACGAAGTGGCCGTGGGAAACGGTCGTGGCGCAATCGCTCGGCGTCAAGGCCGCCATCGTATCCGAAGACCGGCTCGAGGCGGGCGTGCGCGAAGCGCTCAACTTGGGCCACACCTTCGGGCACGCGTACGAAGTGGTCAGCGCCTATCGCATCTCGCACGGCAATGCGGTTGCCGTCGGTTTGCGCGCGGCCGGACTCTTGGCACTGCGCACCGGGCGCTTCTCCGCGACGGAACATCTGCGCGTGTTGTCGTTGCTCGCACTGTTGCGCTTGCCGATGATCGGGCCGGTCGACGACGCGACGGCGCTCTTGGCCGCCATGGGCGCGGATAAGAAGACGCGCGACGGCAAGTTGCGTTTCGTCGTTCCGCGCGCCCTGGGCGACGTTGAATTCGGCGTGACCGTCCCGGCGCGCACCGTTCGAGCCGTGCTCGGCCGGCTGCGCGAAGCCCCGGGAGTTGCGGAGTTCCGCTGAGCCGCGCAATCGACGTGCTGCTCCAGCAGCGCACGGCGAACGTGGAACGGCCCCTGACGTACCTCGTGCCCGACGGCATGGCGGTCGCACTCGGCGATGTCGTGCGCGTGCCGCTGGGCCCCAAGGAACTCTACGGCTTCGCCGTCAGCGATCCGTACGAAGCGCCGGCGCGTGAGGGTCTGCGTCCCATCGCGGCGCGACTCGACGGGCAGCCCGCGTTCGACGCGGCAACGCTCGGTCTCGCCCGCTGGATCGCGGAACGGTATTGCTGTTCGTTGGGCGAGGCGCTCGGGCCGATCGTCTACGGCGCGGCGCTGCCGCGCGTCGTCGATCGCTTCGTGGTTACCGGAAAACTCGACGCGCTGCGCTTCCCCTCACTGCCGCCGCGCTTGCTGCGCTTGATCGAAGAAGACCTGAGTGCGGGCTTCGGCCTCGACGCGCTCTTACGTCACCCCGAAGCGCGCCGCGCGGGGGATCGCGCCACGCTCTTGCGAGCGCTCGGGGCGCTCGTGCGCGCGGGCGTCCTTCGTCGCGAACGGGCCTTCGAGGCCGCACGCATGGCGCCCGCGGTCGAACGCGTGCTCGAAGCCGGCGACGTCGCGCCTACGGGTCCGCGCGCCAAGGCGCTCGTCGCCTTGGTTTCAGGCGAAGGCTCGTTGCGCCGCCGCGATGCGCTCTTGGCCGGGTATTCGCAAGCGACGATCGCACGCGCAATCAAGGCGGGCGCGCTGCGCGAGACCGAGCGCCGCGCGGCGACGGCGCGCAAAGCGCAACGCTCCGAGTCGCAAGACTTCACGGCGACGCCCGAGCAGCGCGTGGCGGTCGATGCGATCGTACGCGGCGTAGAGTCGCGCGAGTTCGCCGAGTTTCTCTTGCAGGGCATCACGGGCAGCGGCAAGACCTTCGTCTACATCCGGGCCATCGCGCGCACGCTCGAACTCGGCGGCCGTGCGATCGTGCTCGTGCCCGAGATCGCGTTGACGCCGCAGACGGCGCGACGTTTTGAAGGCGCTTTCGGCGAGCGCGTCGTCGT
>PLFC01000128.1:0-24688 GCA_003136655.1 Vulcanimicrobiota bacterium | reverse complement strand
CAGGACGGCGTACCGCGCTACAACGCGGTCGACGTCGCGCGCGCCAAACTCGCGGCGACCGGCGGCACGCTGGTGCTGGGCAGCGCGACCCCGCCGCTCGAAGCGTACGCTGCGGCACTGCGCGGCGAGATCGTCCACTTGCGCCTACGCGAACGCGCGGGCTCCGGTGCGTTGCCCGCAACGCTGATCGTCGACATGGCCCGCGAATTCGAACTCGGCAACCGGCGCATCTTCAGTTCGGCCCTGGTGGCCGGACTGGAAAGCCGGCTCGAACGCGGTGAGAAGACGATCTTATTCGTCAACCGTCGCGGCAGTGCGGCCTTCATGCTCTGCCGCGCCTGCGGTCACGTCCCCGAGTGCAAGCGTTGCAGCGTTTCGCTGACGCAGCACAAAGCCGAGCACCTCTTGCGCTGTCACCAGTGCGACGCGCAAGCGCCCTTACCCGAGAAGTGCCCGGCGTGCGGCGCGCCGCAGATCCGCGAGTTCGGCATCGGTACGCAGAAGGTGGCCGAAGCCGTGCAGGCGCTCTTCCCGAAAGCGCACTGCGTACGCATGGACGGCGACACGACGACGCGCGTCGGCGACCACGCGCGCCTGCTCGATGAATTCGCCGAACGCGGCGACGTGCTGGTGGGCACCCAGATGATCGCCAAGGGCCTGGATTTCCCGACGGTGACGCTGGTCGGCGTCGTCGCGGCCGATGTGGGCTTGCACGCGCCGGATTTTCGCGCCGCCGAACGGACCTTCGCTCTCTTGACGCAGGTGACGGGCCGTAGCGGCCGTGCCGAGCGGCCGGGCGAGGCGATCGTGCAAACCTATAGCCCCGACCATCCGGCTATCGTCTTCGCGGCCGAACACGACGTCGACGGCTTCGCCGCTCACGAACTCGAGCAGCGCGCCGAACTCGGCTACCCGCCCTCCGGCGAATTGATCTATCTGGGCATCATCGGACGCGGTCGCGACGAGGTGCTCGCCGCCGCGCAACGCTATGCGGAGATGCTGCGCAAGGGCGGCGCGAGCGACGTACTCGGCCCCGCACCGTATCCCATCGCCCGGGTGAACGACGAGTGGCGCTACCGTCTCGCGATCAAGACCAAGAACGGCCGCGCCGCCCGAGCTTTCGTACGCGAGCGCCTGCAACCCGCAGCCCACGCCGACCGAACGACGCGCCTGATCGTCAACGTCGACCCGTAAAATATCCGCGTTCGGGCGTATCGATGCGCTGTCGCTGCCTACGTGGTCGAGGCGGGCTGTTCCACCACTACCGTCGTGCCTTGGCCGACGGCGACCAGCGTCTCGACGCCGTCGCGAAGCGTGAAGACGTCGCAGCGCGCCACGGCTTGCTTGCGGCCGGCGTAGACGACCTGCGCGCGCACGATGACCGCCTCGCCCACGGCGGGACGCACGTAGTTGATCTTGTATTCCGAGGTGAGGACGGGCCGCCCCCCGAGGGCCATGCCGCCCGCAAACGTCAGCGCGTTGTCGGCCGCGTAACTCAACAAGCCGCCGTGGGCGAAACCGTGCTGCTGCAAAAACTCCGCGCGCAGCGGGATGCGCAGTTCGACGCCGTGTTCGTCGGCCCGCACCAGTTCGGTGCCGAGCAGCACGCTGAACGGCTGCTGCGAAAGGATCCGCTGCCCGCGTTCGAAGCGCGTTTCGCCGATCGCGGCTTCGTTATCGCCCATTCTCGTTATCGGATGAAGCTGAACTTGAAGGGATAGTCGTGCTTGTCGCCGCGGAACGAGCGAAACACGGCGATGATCGAGAATAGCCAATTGAATCCGATGACCAGGGGCACCATCCGCACCCCGATCGGCGACAGCGTCCAGCTCAGCATCGCACAGACGCAGATGAGAGCCGTCACCGTGAGTTGGAAGTTCAGCGCCTCTTTGGCTTGATGCGCCAGCCACGAATCCTTGGGATCGCGGCGCGTTTGAAACCACACGAAGGCGGAGGGGATGAAGAGGAAGAGCATGCCGCCCAAGTGCGTGAGCGCCGCAGCGGCTCGCTGTCCGCTGGGCACTTCGCTCGGATGCGCGTGATGGTGCTGGGCCATGCTTGGGCTTGCAACGCCGGTAAGCACGTAGCCTGCGGGGCGAGCAGAGGTCACGCCTTTCGTGAAGGCAAAACCCATCTATGCCATGATTGCCGACGATCGCCCGCACGCTTCTCCCAACGGCGCCCACGAAGAGGCTTTTGATCCCGCCGCGCTCGCCAAGGAGTTCGCGCCGCCCGAAACCGCGGCCGACGTTTCCCCGAATCCGCTCGATCCGCTCGGCATCGGCAAGGCCTCGCTCGCGGTTTGGCAATCGCTGCTGACGAATCCGCAGTCGTTGCTGGCGACGCAGATGCAGTTCGCCAACGCGTGGCTCGGCGTCGCCGCGCAGACGGGCCTGCCGGCCGGTGAGAAGAAGCCGCCGATCATCGCTCCCGCAAAAGGCGATAACCGCTGGAAGCATGCGGCCTGGACCGACAACCCGTATTTCGACGCGCTCAAGCAGGGCTATCTGTTGGCCACCAAAGCGATGCTCGACGGCATCGATGCCTCGGAGGCCGACGCCGAGACGAAAGCACGCGTCAAATTCTTCGCCAAGCAATTTTGCGATGCGCTCAGCCCGACGAATTTCGCCTTTCTCAATCCGGCGGTGATCGAGGAAACGCTCAAGACGGGCGGCCAAAATCTCCAGCGCGGCGCGCAGAACGTGCTCGAAGATCTGCGCGACAACGCCGGCCGCCCGGCACTGGTCGATAAGAAGGCCTTCGAGGTCGGTCGCAACGTCGCGACCACTCCCGGCACCGTCGTCTATCGTAACGAGCTGATCGAACTGATCGAGTACGCTCCCACGACCGAGACGGTCTACGCGCGTCCGCTGGTCATCGTGCCGCCGTGGATCAACAAGTATTACATCCTCGACCTGCAGCCGGCGAACAGCCTGATCAAGTTTGCCGTCGATTCCGGCATCCGCACGTTCGTCGTCTCGTGGCGCAATCCGGACAAGTCGCTGGCGAACATGGGCTGGAAAGACTACGTCGAGCTGGGCCCGCTCAGCGCGACGCGCGTGGCATCGTCGATCGCCGACGTGCCGGACGTGAACATGATCGGCTACTGCATCGGCGGAACGGCCACGGCCGAGATGCTGGCCTACCTATCGCGCACCGGCGAAACGCTGGTCAACGCCGTGACCTTCCTCGCCGCCCTGACCGACTTTGCCGATGCAGGCGACATTCGTGCCTTCTTGAGTCCCGAAGCGATGCGCACGATCGAGGCCGACATGAAGAAGAAGGGCGTGCTCGATTCGTCGGAGATGGCCGACACGTTCAACCTGCTGCGCGCCAACGACCTGATCTGGAACGTNNTTTTGGAATAGCGACGCCACCCGGCTACCCGCGAAGATGCATCGTTATTACCTGCGCAACATGTACCTCGAGAACAATCTGGTCAAGCCCGACAAGCTCAGCTTCAAGGGCGTGCCGATCGATCTGCGCGAGGTGCGTAACGACGTCTACTCGGTGGCCTCGATCGACGACCACATCGCGCCGTGGCGTTCGGTGTACACGATGACCCAGCGCTTCTCGGGCGACACGCGGTTCCGCCTCGGCCACTCCGGCCACATCGCGGGCATCGTCAATCCGCCCGGAGCGAACAAGGGCAACTACTGGAGCGCGCCGTCGAACCCGCCGACCGCGGACGAATGGTTCGCACTTGCGAGCAAGCATCCGGGATCGTGGTGGAGCGACTGGCAGGCGTGGCTCGCCGAACGCTCGGGCGAGCGCGTTCCCGCGCCCGCAACTCCGGGTTCCAAGCGATTCGCGTCGCTGGCACCGGCCCCCGGGACGTACGTTCGCGGGTGAGCCGGGTGCTCTTAGGCGGTTTGCTTGGCCCGCGCGGCCTTGGCCAGGCGCGATTTCTTACGGGCGGCCTTGTTCGGATGGATGATGCCCTTCTGGGCGGCCTTGTCGAACTGGCTCTCGACCGACGAGACGACGGCGGCCTGGCCCGAGGCCTTGGCCTTCTTGAACAGGGTCTTGAGACGAGTCTTCACGTCGCGGTTGCGCAACGTACGCTTGTCGGACTGGCGGACCCACTTGATGGCGGCTTTTATGTTGGGCAATGAGGCTCCCCGAGGGCAAATGACGAAAACGCGCCCGCTCGGGCACGCCGGGCAGTATACCACGGAGGCCCGCTTCGTGCAAAGACTCCGGGCCGCGGTCGCACCATAAAAGCCGGGGTGCGCTACCCCGACCTGCGCTTCGGACAGGTGCCCCTGCCCGAACCCGGGCCCGGCTACGAGCCGGCGGGTGACGCCGTCCAACTCTTCTCCCCGGGCATGACCTCGCCGGCGCTCGAGCCGATCCCGGGCGTCCAGATTTTGGATTCGTTCGGGGAGGGCAGCCGATTCGTCGTGCGCGTGCCCGATGCGTGGAACGGCAAGCTGACGGTCTGCGGCACGCCCGCGACGCGCAGTGAGTTCGCCAACGACTTGAATTTGGGCGATTGGCTCCTGGCCCGAGGCTACGCTTTCGCGTCGAGCAACAAGGGCGTGCCCTACAACGGCGTCTTCGAGCCGGCATCGGAGACGCCGGACCCATCGGTCGTTTATCCCGTGCCGTTCGACCTCTACGGGCTACGCGAGGCCGGTACGGTCGTGCGCGGCGGTGCGCTCTATCCGCGCCGCGTTCCCATCGGAGAGTGGCACGAGGACATGGCTCGCCTGACCCGCGCCGCCCGGGCCCACGTGCGCGCCGTAACCGGGCGGCAGCCGCGACGCACGTATGCGCTGGGCTTGTCGATGGGCGGCGGCCAGGTGCGCTGGCTGCTGGAACGCCACCCGGAATTGGCCGACGGCGGGGTCGAGTGGGCCTCGCCCTTCTGGTCGCCGCAATCGAGCATCCTCGACTATCTGCCGGCCTTCTTGCGCGCCATGCCCGCGTACGTGCGCAGCGGCTTCACGGATGAGTCCGCGCGCGAGGCGATTCACGCCGCCGGCTTTCCGCCGGATCGCTTGCAAGACGACCCCGCGCATCCGTCGTTGTGGAACGATCACTATGCCAACGTAGCGCCGTTCTATGCCGATCTGACCACGTTCGTGTTCGGCAGCTTGCTCGATCCGGAGCTCCACTCGCAGGCGGGTAATCCTCCCAATCTGACCGATCCGGTCTCCGGCGCGGGCGGAGGCGAGCCCGGCGCAAGCGGCTTTGCGCTGCCCGAAGTGCGCGCCGCGTACGTCCCGTCGGCCGCGGCGCGCGCAAATATCGCCGGCTTCGCGCATACGGGTTCGCTGGAACGTCCGCTGATCGGCGTGGCGGGAAGCGCGGACGTCTTCGTCACGCCCGCGCGGAACGCGACCGGATACCTCGATGCGGTCCGCGCCGCCGGACGCAGCGACCGCTATTGGCAGTATCTCGTCGAGAACGGCACGCACGTCGACGGATACGCGATCTTCGGCTATGGCTTGCGGCCGATTCTCCCGTTCGTCTGGGCCGCCTTCGAGCGCATGGAGCAGATCGTCGAAAACGGCGACGTGCCCGCGGGTGCGGGGACTGCGCGCACCATCGCCGAGCCCGGGGACATCGGCTAGCCGGCGCGACGCCCGCGTTCGAGGATCGCGCGATAGCTCGCGTAGCGCGAGGCGGCGATGCGTCCGTCTGCGACCGCGTCGCGGACCGCACAGTCGGGCTCGCTCAGGTGCGCACAGTCGCTGAAACGGCAGGTGCCCAGCAGCGGCCGGAATTCGATGAAGCCGTGGGCCACTTCGGCCGGCGTCATGCCGTGCAATTCGAAGTCGCTCACTCCGGGGCTGTCGATCAAGAACCCGTCGGGAAAGCGGTGGAGACGGCCGGCCGATGTCGTCTGCCGGCCGCGCCCGATCTTCGACACGTCGCCGACGACGCTGCGGCCGCCGAGCGCGCGGAAGATCGAGCTCTTCCCGACGCCCGATTGACCGATCAAGAGGGTCTTGTGCGCGTTCAGCCGCCGTTCCAACTCGTCGAGACCCTGGCCGGCTTTGGGGTTGAGGATCAGCGTCTCGTAACCCAGGCTGCGGTAGAGTCCGGCTATTGCGTCGGGGGCGGTGTCGGCGGCGAGGTCGGGCTTGGTCAGGAAAAGAGCCGCCGAGATCTCGTGCAATTCGCTGAAGGCGAGCAGCTCGTCGACCATCGCCGCGTGAAACGGCGGGTCGGCCAAGGCGGAGACGATCGCAATCCCGTCGATGTTGGCGGCCATCGTCTTGGTCCGTCCACCCGCCGTGCGGCGCTCGAGGGCGAAGCTGCGCGGTTCGCGCGCGTCGACCAGCACGCGCCCGTCCTCGAGCAGTCGGCCCGTTACGAGATCGCCGACGACCAGCGCAACCTTCTCACGGCCCTTGCGCATCGACGCAACGTGCAGTTCCTCGGAGTCCTCGAAGGCGACCCACAGCGCGTTCCGCCCCACGCTGATCACGCGCGCGGGAACACTGTCGCTCGTCTCGCGCATGACTCCCCTCTCGGGACGTGTAAACATATCTCCGATTTCGGTGCCTCGGTGCCTCGAGGAGACGCGGTGAAACGGCTCGGCAGTTTGCGATTCGACGGCGTGCTCGCCCCAAGCGAGCGTGACGATGTCGTTCGCCTGTTGGCTTCGGCCCGCATCGAGGTCGCATCCTGGACCGCAGACCGTTCCGGGACCCGAACGTATGCGGCGCTTCGCTTGCCGCCGGCCGACGCGAGCGCGGCGATCGACATGCCCGCCGCGCGCTTTGCGGATCCGGCGCCGATCGCGCTCGAAGTCGTGCCGCACGATCCGGAGCGTTTGCCGGCACTGGTCCGTGCGTTGACCGGCCCCGGGGGGGCCGGCGCCGTGGTCGATTCCGTCGCCTCGGCCGGTGCGCTCTCGCTCGAACTCGCCCCCGGCAGTTCGCTGCGTCTGGTGCTCGACCTCATCGATGTCGAAACGAGCGGGGCGCGCCGGATCCGGCCGCTCTTGCCGCTCGGCGACGCGGCCCTGGCGGCGCTGGCTGCGGCGACGCTCGGCATCCCCGATCTCGATGCCTCGCGACTGATCGAAACGTTCGCCGAGCCGTTGCTCGCGGGCGGTGCATGATGCCCCTCTGGCTGACGAGCATCCAGTTCGGCTGGGCCGACGTTTTCGACATCCTGGCGACCGCGACGCTTACGTACTATCTCTTGCTGCTGATCCGGGGCACGCGTGCGGTGCCGATCCTGTTCGGCATCCTGGTCTTGATCACGCTGCTCGGGCTGGCCAATTTCTTCCACCTGCTCGTGCTCGCGACCGTGCTGCAATACGTGCTGCTCGGTACGGCCGTCACGTTGCCCATCGTCTTCCAGCCCGAGCTTCGCCGTCTGCTCGAACAACTCGGCCGCGGCGGTATGCTGGCCCGGCGCGAGGCGGCGGCCGAGGCCGTCACGCTCGAGGAGTCGGTCGCGATTCTCGCGCGCGCCGCGGTCGCGCTTTCACGCAGTCGCACGGGCGCGCTGATCGCCATCGAAGGCGCGACCGGTTTGCGCGAATACCTCGAAAGCGGCACGCGCATGGACGCGCGGCTTTCGTTCGAACTCTTGCTCACGATCTTCTCGACGCGCTCGGCGCTCCACGACGGTGCGGCGATCGTGCGCGGCAACATCCTCGAAGCCGCGGGTTGTTTTTTGCCCCTCTCGGATAACGTCGGCACCTCGAGCCAACTGGGCACGCGGCATCGCGCGGCGATCGGCCTCACCGAACAAACCGACGCGGTGGTCCTCGTGATCTCGGAGCAAACCGGAACGATCTCGGTCGCGCGGCTCGGGAAGCTTTCGCGCGAACTCGACGACGAGTTGCGCTTGCGCAGCGTGCTGCTGGCATGTTGTCGCGCCGCGCGAGGCGGCAGGCCGCCGCGTCCGGCGCGCAAACCGCGCGTGCGTCGTCTGCGTCCGGGAAAAGCCGCCGCTTCGGCCTCGGAGGAACTCGCCAATCCGAGTGCTTGAGCGCCTCCGCGCCAATCTCGGATTGAAGGTGTTGGCGCTCGTTCTCGCCGTTGCTGCCTGGGGTTACTTCCGGCTCGCGCCCAATCCGGTGGTCGCGGCGCGGTTCGTGCAGACGCTCAACGTCCCGATCGTCACCACGGGCCTCAAGTCCGATAAGGTCGCGCGCTTCAGCGAACGCCAGGCAGTCGTCTCGGTCGTGGTGCCCCGTTCGGGCGAGGTGAAGCCGGACGATGTGCGCGCCGTGCTCGATCTCGAAGGTCGCGGCGTCGGCGTCTACAACGTACCGGTTGAAGTGATCGCGCCCAAACTCGATATCCGCTCGCTCTCGCCGGCTTCGGTGACGCTCTCGATCGAACGCATCGAAGAACGTCATCTTGCCGTGCGCGTCCGCTACGTCGGCCAGGTCCGGCGCAACATCGTGGTCGATCGCATGGCCGTCACCCCCGCCGAAGTCGTGTTACGGGGAGCTACCGGCGATCTCGACCACGTGGCCGGCGTTCGCGTCGACGTGCCGCTGGCCTCGAGCGCTGCGCCCTTCGATGCCATGCTCAAGCCGGTCGCCACCAATGCGGCCGGTAACGAACTGCCCACCATCGACGTCGAACCCAACCTCGTTCGCGTCCAGGGCGAGTTCGGCGCGGCGACGCCCGCGGTGAAATAGTGGCGCGCCTTTTCGGCACCGACGGCGTGCGCGGCGTGGCGAATGCCGATCTCACGCCCGAACTCGCATTTCGCGTCGGTCGCGCCGGAGCGTGGGCGCTCTCGCGCGAGATCGACGCGCACCGCCCCTTCGTCGTCGCGCGCGATACGCGATTGTCGGGCTCGATGCTCGAGGCGGCCGTGGTTGCGGGCATCGCTTCGTCCGGTCGCGACGCGCTGTCGGTCGGCATCGCGCCGACGCCGGCGGTTCCGGTGATCGTGCGCTCGATCGGCGCGGCGGGCGGGGTCATGATCAGCGCGTCGCACAACCCGATCGAATATAATGGGATCAAGTTCTTCGGCGCGGACGGGTACAAGCTCGACGACGCGCGCGAGCGCGAGATCGAGGCGCTCATCGACGCCGACGCGTTACCGCGGCCGACGCACGATCGCGTCGGCATCGCCAAACCCGCGCACGATCTCGTCGAGCATTATTTCTCCGCCTTGCTCGAGGTCGCCGGCGACCTCTCCGGGCTCACCGTCGTCGTCGATGCGGCGTACGGCGCAGCGTTTGAGATCGGGCCTCGAGCCTTCGCGCGCGCGGGCGCGCAGGTCGTCGCGTTGCACGCCGAAGACGACGGTTCGCGGATCAACGTCGCCTGCGGTTCGACGGACACGACGGCGCTGAGCGCGCGCGTGCGCGAACTCGCCGCTGCCGATCCGCAGGCGCACGTGGTCGGCGTGGCCTTCGACGGCGATGCGGATCGCGTGATGTTCGTCGCTGAGGACGGAACTGCGCTCACGGGCGACCACGTGATGTACGCGCTGGCACGTGAGAAACAGCGCAGCGGCACGTTGGTGGGCGACACGCTCGTCGCCACCGTGATGAGCAACGTCGGCCTCGAGCGCGCCCTGCGTTCGGCCGGCATCGCGCTGATCCGCGCCGCCGTCGGCGACCGCTACGTCTTGGAAGCGATGCGCGCCGGCGGTTTCAGCCTCGGTGGGGAGCAATCGGGCCACATCATCGACTTCGCCCGGAACACGACGGGCGACGGCCCGATGACGGCCTTGGCGGTGTTGTCGCTCTTGGCTCGCGAGCGCGCGACACTCCGTGCGCTCACGGAGCCCGTTCGCGTCTACCCTCAGATCTTGCTCAACGTGGCCGGCGTCACGCCCCAGGTCTTGACCGACCCTGCGGTGCTCGGGGCGATCGCCGCGGCCGAGGCCGAGCTGGGCGACAGGGGCCGGGTGCTCGTTCGAGCCTCCGGGACCGAGCCGCTCGTGCGGGTCATGGTCGAAGGTGACCAAGCGGAGCTGATCGACCGTCTGGCGCGGGGCATCGCCGAGGCCGTCGGGGCCGGAGCGCCGTCGGTTAGGGTACTGTAAGGTCTGAAGGGAACCCGTTACGGGCGTATAAACCGACCAACATCGGAGCTCGGCTACGCCGGATCCCGAGGCGCGATTGTTCTCCTAGAGAACAGCGCGGCATCGTCACACGCTACGTCAAATCGCCAAATCCGGAGCTAGCGTTCCGGAACGGGGGACTCCCAGGTGGGGTGAATGCGCCGGTCGGCGCACGGGCAAACTCCTTCGGCCCGAACCCGTCAACTAACCTCGTAGGCGTTGAAAGAGGAGCCTTTGCTGCCATTCTGGAGAACGGCCGGTGCAGCCGTTTTCATCGCTGCAGCCTCATTCGCAACAGCTTCCGCCGACCCGGCTGCCGCTTCGTCTCACACCGGAGCCATCCGGCTCGCAACCGCGCAAACCTTAGCAGCGCCTCAGTTGAGGCTCACGCCCGCCGTCGACGCGGAACTGGGCGACCTGCTCTCCGCCAAGGACGCGACCTCGGCCGCCGACATGAAGATGTGGCTGGGCGAACCGCGTAAGGACGCCCGCGCCGTCTCGATCCGACGGTTCGCCCGGGGCATCGTGAATCGCACGTCGTCGATCGCGGCCAGCCTGACGCGCAACGCGATGCGCTTCATCGGCACGCCGTATGTGTTCGGCGGCACGTCGCCATCCGGCTTCGACTGCTCGGGTTACACCCAGCACATCTTCGCGATGCTGGGCATCCACTTACCGCGCACTGCCGACGCGCAATTCTACTCGGGGCGCCGGATTCAAGGTGAGATGTCGGTAGGGGATCTGGTGTTCTTCCAGACCTACGAGCCGGGACCGTCGCACGTCGGCATTTACCTCGGCGGCGGCCGTTTCATCCACAGTTCGAGCCACGGTGTGATGGTCAGCCGGCTCAGCGATAGCTACTGGTCGTCCCGCTATCTCGGCGCGAAGCGCTTCGTCAGCACGATCTAGTTCGAATAGCACAGGACCGGAGAAACGAAAAGGGAGGTCGCCGTTTTAGGCGACCTCCCTTTTGCTTTGGCGCTCGAGCGCTTACGGTCCGTTCGGGCCGGTCAGCGTGCAGGCCGATGCGACGTCGCTGTACAGCGGCTGCACCGGGAAGGTGGCGCCGTTGATCGCTTGATTGCTCGTGGTGCTGTCCCACGCGCAGATGTCGCCGATTTCGCCGTCCGGTCCGCCCCAGCCGGAGTAATCGGCACCCGGGTCGGTCTGGGTCTCGGCCAGCTCGTGGCCTTCGACGATGGTCACGCCGTCGAGCGTACCCGGGTTGTTCACGAAGCCCGCACCGCAGTTGGCGCCGGCATCGGGAATGTACGGCAGGTTGGTGTAGGCAATGATCGCGCCGCCCGACGTGAACGCGCCGTGATAAGCGCAGAACTCCGTACCGAAACCGCTCGTGTTGTGACCGTGCTCCGTCTGCACGACGTACGACGCGTTGGCGTTCGCGCCGAACTTGGCGACGAGCTTCGCGGCTTCTTGCTGGATTTGGCTATCGCTCGGGAAGAGCGGCGGAACCGTCTTGTCTTGGATGCAGTGGCTGCCGGTCACGCCGCAGGCGACCTTCTTCGTTGCATAGGCGTACTGCCCGGTGGGGCTGTTGATGTCGCCCGTGCTGTCGTAGTACTGCGTGACGGTGCTCAGCCAGTTGCTACCGCCGACGTTGGCGAGGAACTTGTTGAGCGTGGGTTCCATGTCGTCGGGATCGGCCTTCTTGTTCTTGGCCGTGTCTTTCCAGCCCCAATAGATGACGTAGATGACCGGGTTGTGCTGGACTGCGCCGTTGCCCCACGTCAGGAGCCCGCTCAGATCGCGGTGTACCGCTTGATGACCGCGGATGGGCATCTCGACACGGCCGAGTTGCAAACCGTCCTGAAGCTTCGAGGCAACCTGAGTCTGATGGGTCTGCGACTGGGCGCCGACGGCGCCGGGAAGGGTGCTGGTCCCATTGTTTTGGCCGCAAGACGCCAAAAGGACCGCTAAGCTTGCCGGTAAGGCAAACTTTACAAGGTTGTTCATGTGTGTGGCTTGTCTCCTGAAGAGGGGGCAAACGAGGTGTTCCTCCCTTCCCAATTCGGGGACCTAACCCTCTCGTCAAATGTCACATTGTGAGGCGTGTGCTTTCCATCTGCGAGGGCCATGCTCTCGCGACGCTGATGCTTGCTCGCAAGGTCGCGCCGCGCAGAATTCGTAGTGCAACGTCGCAATGTCCACGTCGGCCCGAGCTGTCGTCCCGACCGCAGTCGTCGCCCTTGTCCTGATCGCAGTTTTTCTGGCGGCGGGCCTGTACACGCACCGCTATGCGGCCCTCGCAGCCGACGCGACGAGGCACGTCTACGATGTGCGCTCGCTAACGTCGGACGCGTTGAAGTTACAACTGGACGAGGAGGTCGGCATTCGCGGACTCGCCGCGACCGGAGATCGCACGCTGCTGCAACCGTTCGCTGCCGCGAAGGCGCCCCTCGAGCACGATTTCTCCGAGCTGCGGGTCGCCCTCGCCGGTCTGGATCTCCCCGAGGCACGCGCTGCGCTCGACCGGGCCGCGACTGAAAACCATACCTGGCTGCGTCAAGTCGCCGAGCCGACGTTGCTTCATCCGCATCGCGGCGCTGCTTCGGTCCAACGATACGGAAAGAAGCTCGTCGACGCGTTCCGTGCGGATATCGCGCGCGTGGACGCGCTCCTGACCGAGCGCGCCACGCAACTCTCCCAACGCCTGACCTCCGCGATCGATCGCATCACGGTGCTGGTGGTGGGCGTGGTTATTGCGCTGAGCGTCGCCGCCCTCGCGTACACCGTGCAGCAGGTGCGCGCGGCTCGGCGCGTCGCGGAAGGGGAACGGCTCGCAGACCAAGAGCGTGCCCAACGAGCCACGCTCCAGGCCGCGTACGATGCGGAGAAGCGCATCGCCGATAGTCTGCAGACTGCCTTCAGCCAACGGCCGCTTCCCGCGCTCGAAGCGCTGCGGTTCAGCGCGAGTTACGTGCCTGCGACCGAAGAGACCAAGCTCGGCGGCGACTGGTACGACGTCATCGCCTTGCCGGGCAACAAGGTGCTCTTCACGATCGGCGACGTGACCGGCCACGGCATCGACGCCGCGGTCACGATGAATCGCGCCCGCCAATCGTTCGTTACGGGCGCGTTGTTCGATCTCGAACCGAGTTCCGTTTTGGAGCGGGTCAACAACGAAATGGCCGCTCGCGAAGACCGCTTGGTCACCGCCATTGCCGGCGTGGCGGACGCGGGTACGTTCGAGTTCGTCTACGCGATCGCGGGGCATCCCCCGCCGGTGCTGCTGGAGCCAGGACGCAGACCGCGCTTCCTCGATTGCGGCTCCTTGCCGCTCGGCGGCTTTCCCAACACCAAATATGCGGGTAAGCGAGTACAAAGCGTCCCGGGCGCCACGCTCGTGCTCTATACCGACGGGGCGGTCGAGCACTCGCGCAACGTCGTCGAGGGCGAAGAACTGCTGCTATCGGCCGTCGCCTCATCAGCCGATCATCCGGAGGTGGACCCTGCTACGTGGATTCATCAAGCGATCTTCCAAGGTCGCGCCGTCGGCGACGACGTCGCGATCTTGACCGTCGGCTTCAGCGCCGACCCGGCCGTCGGCTTCGTGGTGAGCGCGGATAAGGCTCAGTCGGGTTTCTCGGGTCGCATGCCCGGCGGCACGCAGCAGCGCAAGAGCGTCGAGGCCCGGCGCTTGGCCCGCATGCCGGCCTTTGCCGTTGAGCGAGCCGCATCGTGAGCGCCCAATCCATATCCGTGATCAAGCTTTCGGGCGAACTCGAAATCGGCCGTCGGGCCGAGATCCGGGCGGCCCTACATGTGGGCGGCGGTGAGAAGGCGTTCCTGATCGATTTCAGCGAGGTGACCTACGCCGACTCGACGGCCGTTGCCGAACTCGTGCGCTTTCACGCCGAGGCGGCCGCTGCGGGCGTGCCCGTGGCCGTCGTCATCGGCAATCGCCAGTTTGCGCGGCTACTCCAATACGCGGGGCTCGGCGATGCCTTTGCGATCTTCGACAGCCGCGCCGCGGCGCTGACCTTTCTCAGTGGTAAGACGGCGTGATCGGAAAGTCGGAACTCCGGATTTCATGTGCGACCGACGCATCCCGCGTGCGTTCGCTCCGGCATGCCCTCGAGGAATTTCTTCGAGTCTTCAGGCTCGACGATGAGTTCGTCGAAGACGTGCTGTTGGCGAGTGGTGAGGTGCTGGCCAACGCCGTCGAGCACGGCGCCGGAGCGGAGGGTTGGAGCCAGGTCGAACTGGTCGCTCGGGGGATCGACGGCATGTTAGCCGTCGACATCAGCGATAGCGGACGGTTCATCGAACGGGAGCGGGTCAGCGGTCGCGGCTTCGGCCTGGGCATCGTGCGTCAGATCGCCCGCAGCGTGACGATCGACGCCCGCGAAGGGACGCGCGTGCGCATGCTTTTCGACTCCCGACTCAATCAACAGACCTGACCCGGACGCCGCCGTTTTGAATGCCCCTGCGCGGGGCAAAGCGAAGTGAGTCCGCGGCATCTCGGCGTATAGCCCCACCGAGACGTCTGGCCCGAGCCCCACAGTGCAACGTGCGGAACACTTGTCACAAACGGAGAGCTTTTCGCCAATGAACGTCACGATCTGGGGCGGGGCCGGCTTCTTGGGTTCCCATTTGGTCGATCGGTATCTCGCCGACGGACATCACGTCACGGCCGTCGATGACTTGCGCACCGGCGCGCTGACCAACCTCGCCCACGTCTTGAATCAACCCGACTTCCGCTTCGAGCCGGCCGACCCGGCCCGCACGGCCTTGAGTGCGTCGCGAGCGGATTTGCGCATCGAGGTCGCGCCCGATGCATCCGCCGTCAAGATCCACGCCGGACCGCTCGACACGCGCGTGGCCAGGGTATTCGAGACCTACGGCCCGCGCATGCGGCCGAGCGACGGCGGCCTCATTCCCTTGCTGATCCGGGAGACGCTTGCCGGCGAAGCACTGAGCATCCGGGTCGACGGCGAGCAGGCGCGAGGGTTTCTCTACGTCGACGATGCCGTCGAGGGCATCGTGAGATTGGCTGCGAGCCCCGACGCATGCGGCGCGAGCGTCGATCTCGCGCATCCGGAACGCATGCCGTTGCGCGAGGTCGGTGAGCTGATCGCGCGCCTAGCGGGCGTGCAATTGCGCTTCACGCAGCAGAACTTGCAGTGGCGCGAGGCCGTTCGCGCGCTGCCGGACGTTACGATCGCGCGCGAAAGCTTAGGCTGGGAGCCGCGCACCGGGCTTCGCGAAGGCATCGTGCGCACGTTCGATTGGCTTGCGGCCGCCGGCCGCGCGGTGAGTTGAGGTCGAAGGCGGTCAGTGCGACTTGAAGGGCGAGGCTCCGCCCACGTGGCTCGTTAAGCTGACCGCCAACTCCAGGTGCGACTGAATCGTGGGCAGCCAATGCTGCGCGAGGGCCTTGACTCGCGCATCGGTCCCGTTGTCCGCTTCGGCTCGAAAATCGGCGAGCGCGGCGAGATGTCCGGCGATCTGCGCCTGCAGGTACTCCTGGTCGAAATCGTGCCTACCCGCGCGACGGCGCGAAAATCGCGCTTGGCCGAGCGGCCCACGAGTGATGCCGCCCTCCGAACGAGGGGTTGCCGTTCTCCACTCGGTATACGGGGGCTCGCAGGACACAGTGGGGCGTCGCCAAGTGGTAAGGCAGGGGACTTTGAATCCTCCATTCGTTGGTTCGAATCCAGCCGCCCCAGCCACGCCTTCCGCGCGCGTATGAAGCCGCGTGAAGTGCTGGAAAGTCTGTTTGAGGCCTGGCGCGCCGGGGACGCACTGCGCTCGGCGGCGCATTTCGCGCCCGACGCGACGTACCGTGAGACGCGGCACGAGCCCATCGAAGGCCGCGATGCGATCGTCGCCCACTTCACGCGCTTCTTTCGCGACGGACCCCAATGGCGCTTCGAGGTCGACGAGGTGATCGTCGAGGGCGAGCGAGCGGCGGTTCGCTACCGCTTTGCCGTCGCCGATTCCGAGGGAAGCTGGCGCGAGAAGCCCGGATGCGCGTTCGTCGCCTTTCGCGACGGGACGGTAGCCGAGTGGCGCGAATACCAGGGTTGATGGCTCACGACACCCTTGGAATCGACGTAACCAGCACCAACGAGGGCAAGACGCAGATCTTCGCGCTGCACGGCAGCTTGGACATCGCGACCTCGCCGACGTTGCGGGCGGCCCTGTTGGAGGCTGCCGATCATGCCGGACACCTGCTGGTCGTCGATCTTTCCCAACTCGATTTCCTCGACTCGACCGGGCTCGGCGCACTGATCGGCGCGCACAAGCGAGCGAGCGAGTCGGACGGCAGCGTGCGGCTCGTAGCCCAAGAAGGNNGGCGACGATGCCCGGCTCGTCGGACTGTAATTGGCGTAGGCGTCGTCGAGCAGCTCGACGACGTGTTTGACGGCGACCGCTTTTCCCGCGTCCCGTAATCCGGCAGCGACCTGCAGCGCGCAGCCCGGGTTAGCCGTAGCGACGATGTCGGGCGCGACGGCGAGAATATGCTCGACCTTGCGTTTCTTGAGCCGGTCCGACATCTCGGGTTGCGTCACGTTGTAGATGCCGGCGCTGCCGCAGCAGATAGCCGCTTCACCGAACTCGCGCACGACGAGGCCGGGAATCAGTGCCAACAGACGCCGCGGCGGCGCCGAAATGCGTTGCGCGTGCAACAGATGGCAGGCGTCTTGATAGGCGACCACCGCATCGATCCGCCCAATCTCCGGCGGTAGTCCCAGCGCGTCGAGGAGTTCGGTCGCGTCGCGAACCTTGCTCGAAAACGCGATCGCGCGCTCGTGCCAGGCCGGCTCGTCGACGAACAGATGCCCGTATTCTTTCAACGAGGATCCGCAACCGGCGGCGTTGATGACGTAGTAGTCCGCACCCGAGCGTTCGAAGGCGACGATATTCCGTTTGGCGAGTTGCCGTCCGAGATCGAGTTCGCCCGCGTGCACGGCGATCGCGCCGCAGCAGCCTTGGCCCGAAGGCGTGACGACGTCGCATCCCGCGCGTTGCAGCATGCGCACCGTGGCCTCGTCGACCTGCGCGAAGGCCACCGACATGACGCAGCCCGCATGCATGAAGGCGGTCGCCTTGCGTTCGCCGAGTGCGGGTTTACGGCCGCCGTCGGGAACGAAGAAGTGGTCGGACACGTCGGGCGCGAGGCCTTCGAGGCGTTCGAGTCCGAAGCGCGACAAGAGCCCGCTGCGGCGCACCATCGCACGCACCCCGCTGCGCTGATAGAAGCGTAGCAACGTTGCCGCGAATCGCATGAAACCCATGTTCGAAAACAGGCGCTCGAGCGCGATGCCGCGCATGANNTGGCCGTACGCGACGCCCGAAGGGCAGACGGCCTCACAGGCGCGGCAATCCAGACACTCGCTCATCTGGTGCATGAAGCCCGGACTGGTCAGATCGAGGCGGCCTTCGTCCACCGCCTTGATCAGCGCGATCCGGCCGCGCGGGCTCGACGTCTCGACGAGCGTCTCGACGTACGTGGGACACGTCGGCAAGCAGAGGCCGCAGCGAACGCATTGATCGTAGACGCTCGCGGGCGGGAGGTCGGGCGCGCTAAAGCCGCGGTGTGCCGGTTCGGTCGTCATCTCTTCGTCTTGGAGTTGTCCGGAAAGCCGATGATTCCCGGCCTCGGCGGCTGGGCTAGAGCTTGAAGGCTTCGATGCCGCCGGGCTCCGGGAACATCTTGCCCGGGTTCATGATGCCCAGCGGATCGATCGCGTTCTTCACCGCGCGCATCAACGCAAGCGCATCCGCGCCGAGCGCGAGTTCCATGAACTGCTTTTTGAGCAGACCGATGCCGTGTTCGCCCGAGAGCGTCCCGCCCAGCGCCACGGCGGCTTCGAAGATCTCTCGCGCGCCGACGAGCACGCGGGCCATCTCTTCGGGGTCGCGCCGGTCGCAGAGGATGTTGGGGTGGAGATTGCCGTCGCCGGCGTGTCCGAAGATCGGGATCAGCAGATCGTTGCGTTCGGCGATCTCGCGCACCGCGCGNNATCGAACGGCGGGCAGCCCAGAGCCGGTCGCTTTCGGCTTGCGTCGCGGCACTCTGCACGCGGAAAGCGCCGCGACTCCTTGCCAGTGCTACGATCGCGCTCTGCTCGCGTTCGACGAGCCCCTCGTCATCGCCGTCGACGGCGAAGAGCAGCAGCGCGTCGGCATCGAGCGGCAAACCGCTGGGTGAGTGATCCTCCACGCAGCGAATCGTCAGCGCATCCATCAGCTCGATCGAAGTGGGTCCGAGGCCGGCTGCGACGATCGCGGTGACGGTGCCGGCCGCATCCTCGAGGGTGGAAAACGCGGCGGTCGCGGTACGCGTGAACTTCGGCTTGGGCAAGAGGCGCAACGTGATCTCGGTGATCGTGCCGAGCGTGCCTTCAGCGCCCGTGAAGAGCCGGCGCAGATCGTAACCGGTTACGTTCTTGACCATCTTACCGCCGGTGCGAATGATCTCGCCGCCCGGCAGCACGACTTGCAACGCTGCGACGTAGTCGCCGGTGACGCCGTACTTCAGGCAGCGCGCGCCGCCCGCGTTTTCCGCCACGTTGCCGCCGATCGCCGACTGTTTGAGGCTCGAGGGATCGGGCGGATAGAAGAGCCCACGCGCTTCGACCTCGCGCTGCAGGTCCGCATTGATGACGCCGGCCTGCACGACCGCTACGCGATTGACCTCGTCGATCTCGAGAATCCGGTTCATGCGCATGACGCCGAGAACCAGGCTGTTCTCGAGCGGAACGGCGCCCCCGGAGAGCCCGCTGCCCATGGCACGCGGCGTGATCGCAATGCGCTCGCGGGTCGCCAGCCGGTGTATCGCGGAGACCTCATCGGGGGTACCGGGCAGCACGACGGCCAGCGGCCGGCTCTCGTACCAGGTTCCATCGTAGCCGTATGCGAGCAGGTCTTCCTCGGCGGTCAACACGTGCCGTGCGCCGGCGATCCCGCGCAGTTCCTCGACGATCTCAGCCTGGTTCACCGTGCCGTTGTTCCGAGCGAGCCCGACAGGGCCTTGCCGCACACAAAACGGGCAACCCGACAGTGCCGCGATCCTGCTGCTGCGCCGGCATGCGCGGATGAAGCCGAGCGGAGCGTGAGACGCGTAGGCTTCTGCACGCTGACGCCCGTGCGAGGGGCTGGCCGAGGTTGCCTTCTCATCTAACATTAAGGAGCGAACCGACCCTCGGCGGCCTATACTGCAGATAGGCCGCTCACTAACCCGGTGCAGCCAAGGAGTGCGAGCTTTGCGGACTCTTCCTGTCGGTCTTACGCTTGGTACATTCGCGGGGATGCTCGCCGCGGTACCGGCGCCGGCTGCTGCTTCATTTCGGAATATTCAGCACGTGGTCATCATCGTGCAAGAAGCTCGCAGCTTCGATAATCTCTTCCAGGGCTTCCCCGGCGCCGACACGCAGCCGTACGGCTACGATTCGAAGGGGGAGAAGGTGAATCTTCAGCCCCGAGGCTTCGTCTCAAAGTGCATCGTAACGCCCGATTACGATTACACCGCCTTCTTGCTCTCATACGATGGCGGAAAGATGGACGGTTTTGACAAGCAGGGTTCGCGATGCGGCAGCGACATCTATAAACAGCGACCCACGCCCCTTTTGACTTACTCATACGTGCCGGCGCAGGAGACGCGGCCCTATTTCTCAATCGCGCGGCAGTACGTCCTTGCCGACAGGATGTTTTCATCGACCTGGGACGGTAATTTTGAGGATCATCAGATCCTCATCAGCGGTGGCCAAGACGGTCTGACGCTTGGAAATCCGGTCGATGGGCAGGGAGGTAATGAGGCGTGGGGTTGCGATGCTCCTACCGAGACCGTCGCTCGCATCTCGCCCCTGTCGTCGGTAGCACCATGCTTTTTCTATCCCACCCTCGCCGGCGAATTCGACGCAAACCAGGTCTCGTGGAGATACTACTCCGCCCCTGAGACCGACGTCGGTTTTGAGTGGTCTGCTTTCGATGCGATCGACCCGGTTCGATACGGACCGGATTGGAGTAACGTCCGCTCGAACGCCGACTTCATTTCCGACGTACAAGAGGGCAATCTCGCCGACGTCACGTGGATCACGCCGAACCTCTCCGACTCCGATCACGTGCGTGGCGCCGCGCAAGGCCCGCGCTGGGTGGCGTCGCTCGTGAACGCCATCGGCGAGAGTAAGTTCTGGCCGAATACCGCGATCTTCGTGGTCTGGTCGGAATGGGGATTTTGGTACGATCACGTTGCGCCGCCGCAATTAGCCGGCCAACAGTTCGGAAACCCGGACGGGCTGGGCATGCGCGTGCCGATGCTGATCGTCTCGCCCTACGTACCGCAAGGTCACGTGACGCACGTGCAGTACGAACACGGCAGCGTGCTCAAGTTCGCCGAAGAAGCGTTCGGCGTGCCGCCCAACGGCCTGATCGATGCGCGGGCCAATTCCCCGGCCGGCGAGTTCGACTTCAACCAGCAGCCGCGAGCCTTCACCCCGATCAGGCAATGAGGCATTGCCTAGGCTATTCATACGGCTGGGCGCCAGTGAATTCTCATCGAATGTTAAGGAAAGAAGCTCCGCGCCTCGCCTTATACTCCAGCCAGGCCTTGTACTTACTCAGTGCAACCAAGGAGTGCGAGCCTTGAACAGACTGCCTATCGGCCTTTCCATTACTGCCCTGTCGGGCGTTCTCGCTGCATCGACGGCACAAGCCGCCGCTTTTCCGAATATTCAGCACGTGGTCATCATCGTTCAGGAAGAGCGGAGCTTCGATAACCTGTTCCAGGGATTTCCGGGCGCGGATACCCAGCCATATGGTTATGACTCCAAAGGACAGAAGGTCAGCCTCAAGGCGCGTGGTCTGGTCTCGCAGTGCAGTCTAAGTCCCTATCCTCTCTACACCGACTTCGTGCTCTCGTTCGATGGCGGTAAGATGGACGGGTTTGACAAACAGAACTCTACCTGCGGGAAGGTTGGCGACCTGAAGTCGTCTCCTCACTTTGCGTATTCGTACGTTCCCGCTCAGGAAACGAGACAGTACTTTTCGATCGGCCGTCAGTACGTAGTCGCCGATAGGATGTTTTCATCGACGTGGGACGGCAATTTTCAGAGCCATCAGATATTGATTACGGGCGGCCAGGACGGCATGACGCTCGGTGATCCGACGGCTGATATTAGAAATCCGGGCTGGGGCTGCGACGACATCGTCTCGACTACGACGATCGTTCGTATGTACCCGCTGGCACCCGTTTTTCCATGTTTCAATTACTCCACGCTCGCCGACGAAATGGACGATGCCGGTGTATCTTGGAGATACTACTCAGCTCCACGTTCAGATATAGCCTATCGCTACAACGCCTTCGACGCCATCGATCACATCCGGGAAGGACCCGATTGGTCGAACGACATCTCTCAAAGCGACGACTTCGCCTCGGACGTTGCAGCGGGCAATCTGGCCGACGTCACCTGGATTACGCCCTACCTCGCGGATTCCGATCATCTGCTCGGCGCCGCGAAAGGTCCACGTTGGGTGGCTTCACTCGTCAATGCGATCGGCGAGAGCAAGTTCTGGCCGAACACCGCGATCTTCATCGTTTGGTCGAATTGGGGCGGCTGGTACGATCACGTTGTGCCGCCGCAATTAGCCGGCCAACAGTTCGGAAACCCGGACGGGCTGGGCATGCGCGTGCCGATGCTGATCGTCTCGCCCTACGTACCGCAAGGTCACGTGACGCACGTGCAGTACGAACACGGCAGCGTGCTCAAGTTCGCCGAAGAAGCGTTCGGCGTGCCGCCCAACGGCCTGATCGATGCGCGGGCCAATTCCCCGGCCGGCGAGTTCGACTTCAACCAGCAGCCGCGAGCCTTCACCCCGATCCGGCTGTAGCCCACCGAGCCTCCGAGCGGAAAAGCGTGCGCTCCGTCACGCTTTTTTGCGTTGTCCGTCATGCTACGCTCGCACCGTACCGATACTTCGGGAAGAGTCCGGGAGTCCGTCCTCTGGGAGGGGGCATCGTGGTCGGAACGATCGCGGCGCCGCGCAACGGTGGCCGCCTGTACGAGCGTTTATTCGCCGACGGTTTTGCTTTGATGCGCGAGCGGTTCGGAACCTACGCGCTGTTCGCGCTCGTCTGTGCGGTTTCGGCGGCGACGGCGGCCGGCAAGGGCAACCTGCTCCAGGTTTTTGCGACGGGCGATCCGGCTGCCGTTTTCCGGACCGCGCCGATCAATGCCGTGATGGTCGCCGCGTTGATCGCGATCTTCTTCGTGCTGCCCTCGGCGCTACGCCGCCTCGAGCCCTCGTTCCGCATGACCTTTTGGCGCGGCATCTTGACCCTGGCCATGCTGGTCTGCCTGGGTCTTGCGACCGATCTCGGGTACGCGGCAGCGGTCGTTCCCGGCGTGATCGTGGGCGTGCTGTTGTCGCAAGCCTTGATTGCGGCGCTCCTTGGGGCGGGCGAGCGCGGGTCGTTGCGCGATCTTTTCAGCGCCGTCGTCGCGGCGTTGCGCGGCTCGGTGTCGCTCACGCGCGAGCACTTCATCACGACGCTCGGCATCTGCGCCCTGTCATTGCTCATCCTCGGCGTACCGTTTTTGATCGGCCTGATCGCGTTGCTCGTTTTCGATGCGCTCGACGGGCGTTCGCTGATCATCACCGCACCGGCGCTGTTCCTGATCTTCGTGTATTGCGAGTGCGTCCGGTACACGCTGATCGTGCGCTGGTACGGCCGCCTAGCCGCGCGCCCATAGGCTGAGCGCCCGGCGCGGGCGCGGGACGGGCGCGTGGAGAACTCCGCGCCGCGTGGGCTACGATATCAAGGCGAACAGCGCGGTCATTACCAACGGGCGCGACCGGGCCGCCGCGCGCGCCATGTACAAGGCGGTGGGCTTTAGCGACGCCGACCTGGCCAAGCCGATCGTGGGCATCGCCAACACCTGGACCGAGACGATGCCCTGTAACCTCAACCTGCGGGCGCTGGCGGAGCACGTCAAACGCGGGGTGCGCGATGCGGGCGGCACGCCGATGGAGTTCAACACCGTCGCGATCTCCGACGGCATCACGATGGGCACCGAGGGCATGAAGGCCTCGCTGGTCAGTCGTGAGGTCATCGCCGATTCCATCGAGCTCGTCGGCCGCGGCCACATGTTCGACGCGATCGTGGCCTTGGTCGCATGCGACAAGACCTCGCCCGGCGCGGCGATGGCCCTCGCCCGGCTCAACGTCCCGGCGCTCATTCTGTACGGCGGCTCGATCGCGCCGGGCAAACTCGACGGCCGCGATCTCACGGTCGTCGACGTCTTCGAAGCCATCGGCGCGCACGCCGCCGGGAAGATCGACGACGCGCAGCTGTTGGCCATCGAAGACGCCGCCTGTCCCGGAGCGGGCGCCTGCGGCGGCCAATACACGGCCAACACGATGGCGACGGTCATGGAGTTCATCGGACTCTCGCCCGTCGGCAGCGCGTCGCCGGGCGCGACCGATCCGCGCAAGGAGCGCAAGGGCTACGAAGCCGGCGTCATCGTCATGGATCTGCTCCGGCGCGGCGTGCGCCCGCGCGATCTGCTGACGCGCGCGGCCTTCGAAAACGCGATTGCGGCGGCTGCGGGTACCGGCGGCTCGACGAACAGCGTGCTGCATTTGCTGGCCCTCGCCCGCGAGGCCGGCGTCGACCTGACGCTCGACGACTTCGACGCGATAAGCCGGCGCACGCCGATCATCGCCGACCTCCGCCCCGGCGGCACCTACGTCGCGCTCGACGTCGACCAAGCCGGCGGCATCGAATTGATCGCGCGACGCATGGTCGAAGGCGGACTCGTGCATGCGGACACCGCCACGGTAACGGGCCGAACGCTCGGTGAGGAGACCGCGAACGCACGAGAAACGCCCGGACAGCGGGTCATTTCCACCGCGAGCGCTCCGTTCAAGCCGAGCGGCGGCATCGTCATTCTCCGGGGCAGCCTCGCGCCCGAAGGCGCCGTGGTCAAGGTCGCCGGCCACGAGCGTCCTTACCACCGCGGGCCGGCGCGCGTTTTCGACCGCGAGGAGGACGCCATGCATGCGATCGAGCGTGGCGCAATCGTGGCCGGCGACGTGGTCGTCATTCGCTATGAAGGCCCCAAGGGCGGGCCGGGCATGCGCGAGATGCTCGGCGTGACCGGTGCGATCGTCGGCGCGGGCTTGGGTGAAACGGTGGCGCTCGTGACCGACGGCCGCTTCTCGGGCGGGACCCGCGGTTTGATGCTCGGCCACGTCGCGCCGGAAGCCGCCGCCGGCGGCGACATCGCCGCCCTGCGCGACGGCGACTTCGTCACGATCGACATCGAGGCGCGCAGTCTCGACCACGAATTGGACGACAACGAGGTCGCCGCCCGGATGCAAGGCTGGGAGCCCCCGCCACCGCGCTACACCGCGGGCGTCTTCGCCAAGTACGCGGCGCTCGTGGGCTCGGCCGCCGAGGGCGCGATCACGCGCGTGACCTTCTGATGCAATTACTGTGCAGCGAGTGCGGCGCAACTGCGCCGCAAGCCGCGCTGTTCTGTCCGGACTGCGGCGGCCTCTTGGCCTTCGAACTCGAGGTTGGAGCGTTGAGCGGCGATGCCTTGCGCGCCGTCTTCCGTCTCCGGCGAACGTCCAACGATCCGCTCGACCGGAGCGGCGTGTGGCGTTACCGGGAACTCTTGCCGCCCGTTCCGCGCGAGTCCGTGGTCACGCTGCG
>PLFC01000010.1 GCA_003136655.1 Vulcanimicrobiota bacterium | reverse complement strand
ACGATAACGTCGAAGATCCGTCCCCGGAGGACTTGCACCAGCTTCGACATGCGCACGTCGTAGTGGAGGCCTCGAATCACGTTTCGCCGGGACAACGAGACGCTATCCTGCACGAACTCGTCCGTCAGGCCGAGCGCGCGGTATTTCGCGGTCGAGTACGTCTCCTTGAAGAAGCCGCGCTCGTCGTTGAAGACTTCGGGCACGAAGATGCGCGCCTCGGCGAAGTCCGTCGGAAAAACCTGGATCGGCATGCGCGGCGGCTTCGGCGGTAGCCGGTGAGCGCCCCGTTCGAACGCGTTCTGATCCTGGGCGCGAGCGGTCAACTCGGCAGCGAGTTGGTGCGCGCTTTCGCGGATTGCGAAACGTTCGCGCCCGCGCACGGCCACCTCGATCTGGCCCGGCCTGCCGACATTCGTGCCGCGCTCGCGCAGATGCGGCCGAGCCTCGTGATCAACACCGCGGCCTTTCATCAGGTCGACGCCTGCGAAGCCGACCCCGAGCGGGCGTTCGCGATCAATACGCTGGCCGTCGACGCGCTCGCGGCCGCCTCGGTCGCGGCCGGCGCGGTGTTCGCGCACGTCTCCACGGATTACGTGTTCGACGGACGCAAGGGCGCCGCGTATCTCGAGACGGATACGCCCAAGCCGCTCAACGTCTACGGCGTCTCGAAGCTGGCCGGCGAACTGCTCGCCGCGGTCCACGGACCGCGCTGGTTCGTTTTCCGCACCAGCGGCTTGTATGGCTCGAGCGGCGTCTCCAATAAGGGTCCCGTTTTCGTGGAGCGGATGCTGCGCGGCGCGGAGAACGGCGATCCGCTGCGCGTGGTCGGCGACGTCGTCTTTTCGCCGTCGTATGCGCCGCACGTCGCTAAGACGCTGCGCGCCGTGCTCGCGACCGAGCGCTTTGGGCTCTACCACGTGACCGACTCGGGCAGTTGTTCCTGGTGGGAGTTTGCGGTCGAGGCCATCCGCTTGCGCGGCCTCGAACCCCGGGTCGAAGCCGTGGCGAGCGCGCAAGCGCCGGGCGCGGCGCGCCGGCCGGCGTACTCCGCACTCGATCACGGGGCGCTGCGTGCCGGGCGTTTTCCGGCGATGCCCTCTTGGCAGGAGGGCCTGCACGCGTACCTGCAGGCTCGCGCCGCGCGACAGGACGCCTCTTCTCCGGCGTCGATGTAGGCTCGCGGTGAGCGCGCCTTGATCGAGAACGTCCCCGGTGCGCAGAACGTCGAAGAGGTTCTGGCCCACGATCCCATCTACGCCGTGCTGGGGCGTCGCATCGCCCATCCGGTGGTGCTCGGCGTCTTGCTTTTTTTGATCGTCGTCGCGGTGATCGTCTTCGGGCCGTCGGCCGAATCGCGCTTCATCTACACGGATTTCTGAGTGAGGGTTCTGGGCGCGCTCGGCACGGCCGTGCTCGTGATGCTGTTGCTCCTCGCCGGCCTCGATCGCGCGGTCGCCGCCTGGTTTCCGCGCTTCGACCGGGTCAGCGACAACTTCTCGCCCGCCTACCTCGAGCGTGAGGTCGAGGCGCTCGCGCACGATCCGCCCCAGACCATCTTCATCGGCGACTCGGTGCTGTGGGGCTATAAACTGCCCGCAGCCGACGCCGCGCCGACGCTGCTGCGCCGCAAGGGTTTGGCGGCGAGCAATCTCTCCTTCGAGGGCGGCAGTCCGGCCAACACCTACGCCATGTTGCGCTTGTTGGAGTCGCACGGCGTGCATCCGCGCCTGGTCGTGTTCAACGTCAATCAGAAGGAGTTCAGCCAGGCCGACAGCGCCTATCAGAAACTCCACCCGTCGCTCGAAACGCTGAGCTGGAATCTGCTGACGGCCGACGAGCGCAAGCTGCTCACGCCCACGCCGCCGTCGACGACGCAGAAGCCCATCGAGGTGCAGCTCGACCGCTGGGTCACCTCGTTCTGGCAACTCTACGCATTGCGCAGCGATATTCGCGAATGGCTCTTCGGCGACGTCGACGCGGTGCACGCGCTCGACGACGCGATCCAGGCGGCCAGCGGCGCCAAAGCGCGCACCGACGCCGCGCACAAGCCCACGCCGGATCGTTTCGAAGGCACCTACGATCTCTCGCCGATCGACGAGCAGAACGTCTCACTGATCTTCCTGGAGAAGACGATCGCGCTGTTGGCGCGCGACCACATCCCGGCGATCGCGATCCTGACGCCGACGAACCACACGCTGCTCCACGAGTTCATCGACGTGCCCGAGTACGAAAAGAATCTGGCCTTCACGCACAAACTGCTCGCATCCGGCGGCGTGCGCGTGATCGATCTCGACAAGGCCTTCAAAGCCGCCGAATTCATCGACAACGACCATCTGACGGCCGCGGGTAACCAGCGGCTGGCCGGAACGCTCGGCCCGGTGCTCGCGCAATGATCTTCAACACCTGGGTCTTCGCCGTCTTCGGCATCTCGGTGTTGCTGCTCTATTGGGGCGTGGTGCCGCAGCGGTTCAAACCGCACGCGCTGATCGTGTTCGGCACGATCTTCTACGTGTACTCGGTGCCCGCGTATCTCCTGCTGATCGTGCTGCTGGGCGTCGTGACCTACGCGATCGCCTGGGGCATGCTGCGCCCGAGCGTGTCGCCGGCCACGCGAAAACGGTTGATGATCCTCGGCGTGGTGCTGATCACGGGCGTGCTCGTCTACTTCAAATACACGAAGTTCTTGGCGCTCACCATCAATCAGGTCGCGGCGCACAACATCGTGCCGTTGCCGCAGATCGTGGTGCCGCTAGCCATCTCGTTCTTCACCTTCGAGTTCGTGCACGTGCTGGTCGACGTGTATCTGGGCAAGATCGTGGCGCTCGACCCGCTCGACTTCTCCGTGTTCACGATGTTCTTTCCGACGCTCGTGGCCGGCCCGATCAAGCGCTATCAGAGTTTCTACCCGCAGGTGCGGCGGATCGAGGTGCCGCCGACGCACACCTTCTTGCTCAACGTGTATCGCATCGCGATGGGCGTGGCCAAGAAAACGATCATCGCCGACTCGATGACGCTCCTGACCCAGCCGATCCTCACGCCGGGCACGCCCTTCGGCACGCTCGATTACTGGGTCGCGCTGTTTGCGTACGCGGCGAAGATCTATTTCGACTTCACCGGTTACTCCGACATCGCCATCGGCGTCTCGGGCCTGCTCGGCATCCGCATCCCGGAAAACTTCGAGATGCCCTACCGCGCGCCCAACATCGCGCAGTTTTGGCGCCGCTGGCACATGTCGCTCTCGAGTTGGATCCGCGACTACGTGTTCATTCCGCTCGGCGGCAGCCGCGTCTCGAAGGCGATGACCGCGTTCAACCTCTTCGTAGCGATGGCCATCTCGGGGCTCTGGCACGGCGCCGCCTGGACGTTCGTGCTCTGGGGTCTGTGGCACGGTGCGGGCTTCTTGATCCAGCGCTTCTGGCAGGCGCTGGTCGTCGAGAAAGTCGCCTTCCTGCGCGACCCGAACCCCGTCGTCTTCTATGCCTCGGTGGCCACGAACTTCGCGTTCGTGGCGGTGGGCTGGCTGCTCTTCGCCGCGCCGAGCGTGCCGAACGCGTATCAAGCGTTCATCCACCTGTTCGGCTGAATCCGTGCGCGCAGCGGCGAACGCTTCGAACGTGGTAACGATGTTTCGTGCGTTTGCGCCCGCCGCGCTGCCGGCCGCACTGCTCGCTATGGCCTCGGCGGCCGGCGCGCAGCCGGTCGTTCCCGGTCATCAAGTGTTGACGCGCACGAGCGGCGACGCGCTGATCGTTTGGGATGCGACGCCCGACGTCAACGCGCTTGCGAGCGCGAAGCCCGGCCGCGAAAAGGCGGCCGCGCGGCTACGTTCCGACGCGCTGCGCGTCGCAGCGCACTTCGTCCACGCGGTCGACGCGCACGCGCGCTCGCTGAGCGTCAAGGTGATCTACTATCAGACGGGTCCGCCCGATCCGCGCTACCCGACGGTGCCGTTCCAAGGCACGGTCGTCTACGGTCTCTTGCGCCTGCCCTATCGCGACGCAAGCGTGGATCGCGACCATTGGATGACGCTCGCACCGGGTCGCCCGCTGCCGCGTTGGGTCGTCTTCACCCAGAGCGGCGCGCTGCCGCCCATGCAGTAGCCCGTAGCCCCGGTCAGGAAAGCGTGCAAGATGGAACGCATCGCGTTCTGCGGTCCGTTTGGCCTATAGCCCCGCCACCACAAGGAGAAATTCGTTCGTGAGGAGTTCCGTTCGCACGCTCGCAGCCGCCCTGGCGCTGGCCTTGCCGGCGCTGTCGCCGTTGGCCGCTTCCGCTGAGGGCGCCGTGCCCGGTGCGGTCTCGGTTGCGCGCACGACCGAAGACGCGCTGATCATCTGGGATGCCTCGCCTGAAGTGGCCGGCTTCGTGACCAACAAGACGCCCGAGGATCAGGCGGCCGCGCAACTCCGGCACGACGCGCTCCGCGTTGCGGCGGCGAACGTCTCGAAGATAGAAAGTAGCGCGAAGACCGTGACCATCCGCGTGATCTACAACAAGAGTGGCCCGTACAGCCAGGTTTATAAGGCCGAAACGTTCGGCGGCGTCGTGCGCTACGCCACGTTGGTCTTCCCGTATAAAGATGCGGCGGGCGACAAGGACCACTGGAAGACGCTCGACGCAAAAGCGCCGCTGCCGGGCTGGATAAAGTACACGGTGCTCGACAAGCTGCCCGCCGCACCGTAGCGGCCGGCAAGCGCGATGCGGGTTCTGGTGACCGGCGGGGGCGGCTACATCGGCACCGTCCTGTGCGAGCAACTCGTCGCCGCCGGTCACCGGCCGGTCGTGCTCGACCGTTTCTTCTGGGGCGAGGAGCGGCTCGCGCACCTCGAGGTCGAGCGCATCGCGGGTGACGTGCGCGACATCCGCGAGGAATGGCTCGACGGCATCGAAGCGGTGCTGCACCTCGCCGGGCTTTCCAACGATCCAACGGCGGAATACAATACCGAAGCCAATTGGCAGATGAACGCAGTCGCCACCGAACGCCTGGTGGCGCTGTGCAAGCGCAAGAAGATCGAGCGCTTCACCTTCGCCTCCAGCGCCTCGGTGTACGACACCGAATCGTCGGCGACCGAACTGGATCGCTCGCCCATCATGTGCGACGAGGAGACGGTGCTCGCGCCGCGCGGCGCCTATTCGCTTTCGAAGGTGCACGCCGAGAAGGCGATCCTGGCCGCGGCCGACGACGGCTTCGCGCCGGTCATCTTCCGCCAAGGCACGGTCTACGGCTGGAGCCCGCGGATGCGCTTCGATCTGGTGGTCAACACGTTCATCAAGGACGCGGTCATCAACCGGCGTCTCTTCTTGCACGGCGGAGGCTGGATGTGGCGGCCGCTGGTCGACGTGAGCGATGTGGCGCGCGTGCACGTCATGGCGCTCGAGGCCCCGCTCGATAGGATCCGCGGCCGAATCTTCAACGTGCTCGAGGAGAACTACCAAATCCGTCAGTTGGCCATGCTGGTGGCGGGTTCGTTCGCGATCAAGAACGCGCCCATCGAGCTGGTCGAGACGCCGCTACCCAAACTCGTGCGCAACTACCGCATGAGCAACGCCAAACTTTCCAAGGCGCTCGACTTCACGCCGTCGGTGACCGTGCTCGAATCGATCCAGAACATGATCGACAAACTGCCCGGCGCCGAAGAACTGGCCCACCCGCAGTACTACAACATCCGCTGGATGACGCTGCTCGAAAGCGTTCACACCTCCCAGCGCGAGTACGCCTCGATTTACTGACGGCGACGTTCGCAGCGCCGCGCTTACGTCGCGAAGAGCGGTGCCGTCTCCAAGCGGGCTTCGCGATTGCCCACGATGCGCCGGCAGAGTTCGCGGGCTTCGGCCAGATCCACCTCGTCGCGGCGCACGAAGAGCTTGCGCCAATACGCGCGGCCCGAGAGCTTCGCGATGACGTCGGAGGCGCGCACGGCGTCGACCAAGCCGCCGTGCGTCTTCACCCAAACGGTCGGCGCGCCGGAGTCGTGGAGCAGCGGCAGGCGGTGCAGTAATTGGTCCTGCGCGTCAGCCCAGACCGATTCGCCGTAGCGCGAGAGCAGCGCGTCGAGACACGCCTCGTAGGCCGAGAGATCGCGTTCGGCGTTGAATTCGGCGGCCACGCCGTAGAGCTTTTCGCGCTCGCGTAACGCGTGCGCGGCGGCGCCCGGCGCCGTGCGAAACGTATCGAGCACGCGAAAGTCGTCCCAGGCCAAGAACTCTTCGATCGGATCGAGCACCGACGGATCGGGCCAGATCTCGCGGAGTGCGTCTTGCAGGATGCGTTCGAAGGCGCGCGTCGTGTGGTGGAANNTAGACGGTCGCAAACATCATGTACCGGGCTAGCACGAACGATTCGAGTGCGACGAGGCCGCGACCGTCGACGCCCAGCACGGGCTTGCCGTCCAATTCGAAGATGCGCAGCGAGCCGACCAATTGGTCTGCGTCGTACCGGCCGCTCGCCACGCCGGTGAAGTACGCGTCGCGCAAAAGGTAGTCCATGCGATCGGCATCGAGGTTGGGCCCGCTGACGAGTTCCTTGAGCGCGGGGCTGCGCGCGGGCCGGTCGCCGGTGATCAGCGCCGCGACTTCGCCGGGGTCCACGTCGAGCCGCTCGAGCGCCGTCGCGATTTCGGGCAGCGCCAGGATCGCCTGCGTGCGCCGTTCGTGCGGCACGCCCAGGACCAACTCGCAGGCATGGCTGAACGGGCCGTGACCCACATCGTGCAACAAGAGGCTGGCCCGCAGCAAACGCCGTTGCGCCTGAAAGTCGCGTTCGTCGGCGAACCAGCCCGAACCGTGCCGGCGCAGCGCGTCGAGCACGCGCTCGCCGGTGGCGAGCGCGCCGAGCGCGTGCCCGAAGCGAGAATGCTCCGCCGCGGGGAAGGCCAGATAGGCCAAACCCAACTGCCGCAGGCGGCGCAGGCGCTGCAAGGGTGCGGCGTCGAGCAGGGCGACCTCGGCGTCGTCGAGTTCGATGAAGTGCTGAACCGGATCGAAGACGCGTTTCACTGCGCGGACCTCATGCTCGCTGCATTCGCCGGTGCCGTCCACAACGCTCCCCGCGGGAAGCGGCCCGGCGCGAGCGAGCTCGATTCGTTTTCCTACGTGTTCGAGAAACCGGGCACGTACAGCAGCTTCGTGCTCGGCTTCAACCGTAATCGCCCGTCGTATTCCGGACTAGTTCTTCCGGAAGCGGGCGGCGGCGGCGGCTTACCGAAGTCTGAAAGCGCAGTGCGCATCGACGATACGGTCAAGCGCGAGATCCTCGCCCGGACCGACCTAGGCAGTTTCATCGGCAGTTACGTCGCGCTTCGGAAGAGCGGTAACGACTTGGTCGGCTTGTGCCCGTTCCACGGTGAGAAGACGCCCTCGTTTCACGTGCATCCCGACAAGGGCTACTTCAAGTGCTTCGGCTGCGACGCGCGCGGCGACGCGTTCTCGTTTCTGCAGCGGCTCGAGAATCTGTCGTTCCCCGACGCCTTGCGCGTCCTCGCAAAACGTGCGGGCGTGGAAGTCGAGGCCGAGAGCCCGGCTGCGGCGCGCGTCCGCTCCGAGAAAGAGGCGATCTACCACGCTAACGAGGTCGCCGCGGCGTTCTTTCACCGCACGCTGAAATCGTCGCCGGAAGCTGAGGCCGCGCGCGCCTACTGCGCGGGCCGGGGTCTGAGCGAGATATCGATCGACACGTTCAAGCTCGGCTACGCGCCCGATCGCTGGGAGGCGCTCGAAAGCGAGTTGCGCGCGCACGGGGTCGACCCCGCGTTGGCGGCGACCGCGGGTTTGCTCAAAGCGGGCCAGCGCGGCTACTACGACTTCTACCGCGGCCGGTTGATGATTCCGACGTACGCGACCACCGGCGAAGTGGTCGCCTTCGGCGGGCGTTCGCTCGACGGCAGCGAGCCGAAGTATCTCAACACGTCGACCACGCCCGTCTACGTGAAGGGCCGCGGACTGTTCGCCTTGGAGCGGGCGCGCCGCGCCGCCGCAACCGACGACGCCCTGATCGTGGTCGAGGGTTACCTCGACTGCATCGCGTTGCATCAGGCGGGCTTTGCCAACGCGGTCGCATCGCTGGGTACGTCGTTCACCGCCGAGCAGGCGGCTCAACTGCGCAAGTACGCGCAGCGTATCTTCGTCTGCTTCGACGCCGATGCGGCCGGCTCGAACGCAACCGCCAAGTCGGTGGACGTGTTGAGCGGTGCGGGCTGTGCCGCGTTTATCGTACAGCTTCCGCCAGGCGAGGATCCCGACACCTTCATCCGTTCACACGGCGCAGCCGCGTTTACCACGCTGCTCGCTACAGCAGTCCCCGGAATCCAGTTTTTGCTCGACCGTGGCCTCGACGAGGATCTGCAGAAGCGGCTCCCCGCATCGCAGGCCGCACGGTCTGCGGAGGCATTGGTGCGCCGGCTCGCGCCGCCCGAGGAACGCGATAAGTGGCGGGTGCATGCGGCCGGCCGGCTCGGACTCTCGCCCGACGAACTCCGCCGGACCGAGTTTCTCGCCGACCGCACCAGCTTCGCGCCGCGCGGCGGACCGGGCTTCGTGCGCCACATGGCGCCCGCGGCCGAGCCGCCCTCGCTCGAGCGCGACATCCTCGAGACCTTGCTCGACGAACCGGCCTTAGTGGCCGAATATGCCGAGAGCATCCCGGTGACGGCGTTCAAGGACGAGCGCTACCGCGCCCTTTACGAGAACCTCGTAGCGCACCGCGACCGGCTAGCAACGGGCGTCGATGCGCTGGCGGCGCTCGGCGACGACCGCGAGGCCGTCGAGGTCGTGGTCGGTCTGGTCAAGACCGAGCGTTCGTCGAAGGTGCGCTTCCCCGATTCGGCGTCGCGCCGCATCCATCTGGACCGGATCGTGGAGCGTTTGGAAGAGTCGGAACTGCTGCGCCGCAAGCGCGAACTGGCCGAGCGGCTCGACAAACTGGTGGAAGCCGGGTTACCGGTGCCGGTGGGCGAAAGGGAAGAGTTCCAGCGTTTGGTCGAACGACTCGACCGCTCCGCCCGTAGACGACTGGGCGCAAAATGATGGCCGCCGCGCGACTGCGAGCGGTCCCGAAAGGAGGTGAGGTTCAAGACCATGGCACGTAAGAAAGCAGCAGCCCCCGTCGCCGACGGCCCGCCGCCGTCGCTCGAAGAGCTGATCAAGAAGCTCAAGGAGCGCGGACA
>PLFC01000124.1 GCA_003136655.1 Vulcanimicrobiota bacterium | reverse complement strand
CCTTGACCGTCGGCTTTGATGATGAGGTTGAGCGTCTTGTTGCCGCCGTCGGCCGGCATGAGCATGAACGACTCGAGCGAGACGCGCGGTCCCGAACTCGCCGCGATGCGCACGTCGCGCCGCTTGGTCGAACGCTTGGCCGCCGCTTCGCGAGCGGCGCGTTCATCGGAGACGACCATCAGCGCATCGCCCGCCGACGGAACGTCGGAGAGCCCCATGATCTCGACCGGGATCGAGGGCCCAGCCTTCTTCACTTGTTTGCCCTTGTCGTCGACGAGCGCCCGAATCTTGCCGTACGTCGGCCCGACGACGACGACGTCGCCGACGCGCAGCGTGCCGTTCTGCACGAGCACGGTTGCGACCGCACCGCGGCCGCGGTCGAGCGCGGACTCGATGACGACGCCGGTGGCGCGGCGATTCTTGTTCGCCTTGAGTTCCCGGAGGTCGGCTTCGAGCAGCACGGTCTCGAGCAGTTGCTCGATGCCCTCACCGCTACGCGCCGAGACGGGGACCATCTCGACCTTGCCGCCCCATTGCACGGGCTGCAGACCCTGTTCGGTGAGCTGCTGCATCACGCGATCCGGGTTCGCATCCGGCTTATCCATCTTGTTGATGGCGACGACGATCGGAACGCCCGCCGCCTTGACGTGCGCGATCGCTTCACGCGTTTGCGGCATCACGCCGTCGTCGGCCGCGACCACGAGGATCGCGACGTCGGTGGCTTTGGCGCCGCGGGCGCGCATCTCGGTGAACGCTTCGTGACCGGGCGTGTCGATGAAGGTGATCTTGCGATCGTTCTGCTCGACGGTGTACGCGCCGATCTTCTGCGTGATCCCGCCGGCCTCGCCGCTCGCGACGTTGGCGTGGCGGATGCGGTCGAGCAGCGAGGTCTTGCCGTGGTCGACGTGACCGAGCACGGTCACGACCGGCGGACGCGTCGTGAGCAGTTCGGGCTTGTCTTCTTCTTGCTCGACGACGACTTCATCGCCGGCTTCCTTGACGATCGCGTTGTAGCCGAATTTCTTCGCTACCGTGATCGCCACATCCGAGGAGATGTTCTGGTTGATCGTCGCCATCGTGCCCATTTTGAAGAGCTCTTTGATGATGTCGGCGGCCGGCAGAATCATCGAGTTGGCGAGTTCCTGAACGGTCAGAATATCGGGGATCTCGATGTTCTCGAGGATCTGCGGCGGGATCGCCGGGGCAGCATCGAGCGAACCGCGCTTGCGCGAGCGCGACTTATCGAGCAGCTGCTCTTTTTCGCGGTCCTTCTTGGACTGCGCATCTTCCCGGTGATGGCCGCCACGCGCGCCGGGGCGACCGCCGCCGGAACCGGAGGACGGGCTCGGGCCTTGCGCGGCGGGGGCACCCGGGGCCGGCGGCGAGCCGGGCGGACGCGGCACGAAGCGGCCGTTGCCGCCGGGTGGCGTCAGCGGACGGAACGGACCGTTGCCGGCGGGACGACGTGCAGCGGCGGCCGCATTCGGCACGCCGGGCACGCCGTTCGGAGGCACGCCGGGAGCACCCGGGGCGCCGGGAGCGCCGTTACGCTGCTGGTAGCCTTGGCCGGGGAGGCCCTGGCCGGGACGCGGAGCGACACCGGGACGTCCCGGGATTCCGTTTTGCGGCCCCGGTGCGGCGGAGTTCGGATTTTGCGGACGCGGCTGCGGGCGCGGCGGGACGACCGAGGACTGGCCCTTGGGAACGGGGCGCAGGGTCGGCATCGGGGCCTCGGCCTCGGCGACCGGGCGTGGCTGCGGCGGACGCGGCGGTGCCTGCGGCGGTGCGGTGGGATCCGGAGCGGTGGCCGAGGCAGCGGCGGCGGCCGGCGGCGCTGCCGCTTCGGGCGCGACGGACTCCGGCGGTGGCGCGATTTCCGGAGCGGCCGGAGCGGCGAGGACCGCGGCCGGCGCCACGGCGGGAGCCGGCGCGGCAGGCTGGGCGGCCCGTTTGGGAGCGCCCGTCACGGGCTTGAGCGTGGAAACGGCTTCGGCGACCGGCGCAGCCGCGGGCTTCGGCACAGCCGAGGCACGAGCGACGGGCGCTGCCGGAGCGGCAGGCTCTGCGTCGGACGCGGCCGGATGCGCGGCGGCAGCCGGCGCCTTCGGGGCCGGTACGGCGGTCGCCGCGGGTACGGCGGCAGCCGGAGCAGCCGGCTTGGCAGCGGCGGCCTTCGCCTTGCCGAGCTGGACTCGTAACAAGTCCGCGACCTTGGGGTCGACGACGGCGAGCTGGTTCTTCGCCTCGAGCCCAAGTCGGGTGAAGACGGCGATCAGCTCTTTGGATGACAGATTGAGCTCTTTGGCGAGCTCGAAAATGCGCACTTTACCCGTAGCCATACCGTCCTTCACATGACCCGCTCGCAGCCTCAACGGCTGCGCCGGATCGAATCCCTTACTTCATGTCGTTGCTCCGGCCGTTCTTGGGGAACCCGACTATCATACACGCTCCGCGCGGACTCGGAAAGCGCCACGGCCGCCAGACCCGGGTACCGGCGGTTCTTCGCCACCCGCGTCGCGCAGGCCGCCGAACAGAGGTAGGCGCCCCTGCCGGGAGCCCGCCGCCGGCCCGCGTCGACGGTCCACCCGTCGTTCGCGCGGACGAATCGGACCAGCGCCGACTGGGTGAAGCGGGCCCGGCACCCGACGCAGGACCGAACCGGCGCAGCCGCGTCCGGCGGCTTGGCGCCGGNNTCGACGCCATGGAGTTCGGCATCTTCCTGCAGGTCGACTTCGCCCTCGACGGTCTCGAGTTCGGCGGAATCGAGCGTCTCCCGTTCGCGCTCGGCAAGGTAGCGGCTGCGCGCCTCTTCGGCTTCGGATTCGCTCGTGATGTCGAGCCGCCAGCCGGTCAGCCGCGCGGCGAGGCGCACGTTTTGCCCTTCGCGACCGATCGCGAGCGAGAGTTGATAGTCGGGTACCGTCACCAGGCCCACGCCTTCGTCCTCGTATAACTCGACCGCGATGACCTTGGCCGGCGCGAGCGCGTTGTTGATGAACGTGACCGTATCGGACGACCAGCGGATGATGTCGATCTTCTCACCACGCAGTTCGTCGGAGACGGCGGCGATGCGGCTCGATTTCGGTCCGAGACACGCGCCGACCGCATCGACTTCGGGACGATGCGAATTGACCGCGACCTTGGAACGACTGCCGGGTTCGCGCGCGATGGCCATGATCTCGACGACGTTGTCGTTGATCTCCGGCACCTCGCGCTCCAGCAAACGCTGCACGAGCCCTTCGGCCGCGCGCGAGAGCACGATCTGCGGACCCTTATTGGTCTTGCGCACGTCGAGCACGAACGCGTTGATGCGGTCGTTGATGCGATAATTCTCGCGCGGCACTTGCTCCGAGAGGGGCAAGAGCGCTTCGGTGCGGCCGAGATCCACGAACATGTTGCGCTGTTCGTAGCGCTGCACGGTGCCGTTGACGATGTCGTGCAGCTTCTGGCTGTACTCGTTGAAGATCGTGTCGCGCTCGGCCTCGCGGATGCGCTGCACGATGACCTGCTTGGCCGTCTGTGCGGCGATGCGGCCGAAGTCTTTAGCCGCGACCTCTTCGTCGAAATAATCGCCGGGCTCGTACTTGGCGCCCGCATCCTTGCGCGAGACCTCGAGCTTGGGATCTTCGACTTCGTCGACGACCAAGCGGCGGTGATAGATCTTGTACTCGCCGGTATCCCGGTTCATCTCCATCACGGCGTTGGCGTCGCCGTAATTGCGCTTGTACGCGGAGATCAGCGCGGCTTCGAGCGCTTCGAAGAGCATCTCGCGCGGAATGGAGCGCTCGGTCTCGAGCAGGCGCAGCGACTCGCGCAGGCCGAGTTCGTCGGGTTGGACTTTAGCGGTCTTCATCTGGATGCTCGTCTCTCTTGTTTGGCTCGCCGCAGATCTTCGCGAGGATCGAATTCCAAGTTGGCGGTCTTGATCGCGTCGAGCGGCAGCAGCGTCTCGACGCCCTTCGGGTTGGTCAACACGACGGCGAGCCCGCGCACGCCGGCGAGCGTGCCGCGATGCGTTTTCTGCCCGTCGACGGGCACGGTCGTGACCGCGCGGACGGGGCGTCCGCGAAAGCGTTCGTAGTCGGCGGGACGCAATAAGGGGCGCTCGAGTCCGGGCGATTCGACCTCGAGGGTGTACTCGTCGCCCTCCGCTTCGAGGGCGACGTTGAGCCGGCTCGCGACGCGACCGCACAACTCGACGTCGACGCCGCTCGGGCGGTCGACGATCAACGTCAAGGCGGTCGTACGACCGTGGCGCACCGCGCGGTGCGCGACGATCTCGACGTCGCCGAATCCCTCTTCGAGCGGCAGCGCTTCGGCCGCGCGCTCGAACGTCTCGATCAAACTCAGGGGTGCCCCTTACAACAAGGAAGCGCGGGCCACACCCACGCTTTCTGCTCACTACCGCTGCACATCATAGCACGCCGGCGGCGCCGCGTCTAGGCGCCCGGGGACGCGCCTAGTGCGCCGCGGGCCGCGGCGGCGGCGTCGGGAGCGCTCCCGCCCACGAGGGCACCAGGTCGTCGGACGGGCACGGTCCGAGGTAGGGNNGTGCGCTTGCGGTAGTTCAGCGCGATCGTCTTGCGCAGGAAGTCGGCCGGCGGCGAGACCTTCTTCAGAAACTCCGCCGGGATCGACTCGACCTCGAGCTTGCCGGTGTAGCCGCCGTGCGAATACTCCGACACGGTGCCGCCGGGCAGCAGGTTGCCCAGCCGCGCGTTGAGCTTGTCGAGATCGTTGCCGGGCACGGGGGTGGCCGCGGGCCGGAGCGCCACTGCGCCCTTGCCCCCGGGCGCGGGCGAGGCTCCCGCGCCCGGCGCGCCGGGGCCGGGCGTCGCCGAACCGCTCTTCGCGCCCGCGCCGGGACCGGGCCCGGGCGAGGTGGCGCCGCCCGGCTTTCCGGCTGCGGCCGAGGGCACGCTGCGCGGGCCGGCCGAAGCGGCGGAGGTCGCCGCGGGTTTGGCCGCCGGACTCGCGGCCGGCTTGGGCGCGGCCGAGGCGGGCGGCGCAGGCCGCGGCGAAGCCGGCGGCTCCGCCTTGGGCGTCGCCGGCGGGGCCGGACGCGGCGTGGCGGGCGCCGGCGTCGCGGGCCTGACCGTTGCTGCGAGCGTCGGGACTGCGGTTGGCGCCCGGGTCGGGGCGGCGGTCGGCGCGCGCGTCGGGGCCGCAGTCGGGGCGGCCGTGGGCACCGCGGTCGGTGGCGCGGTCGGTGGCCGCGTCGGCGGCGCGGTGGGCGGTAGCGTGGGCGCGACGGTCGGCGGCGCGGTCGGCGAGACGGTTGCTGCGAGCGTCGGGATGGGCTTCGGGGCGCTCGTTGCCGGCGGCGCCGTCGGCGGGGCCGACGGTTGCGGGCTCGGCAGTTCGCTGGCCTTCACCACGGGCGCGAGCGCAGTAATTCTCGTCTGCTGCGGCGGCGCGGTCGGCGACTGCTTCGACAACTCGTGACGCCGCGGCGCGCTGCGTGCGACGTGCGGCTGCGCCGGACGCGGCACCGGTCGCGGCGTCGGCGTGTCGCGCACCACGACCGGCAGCGGCGGCGGAAGCGTCGCTCGCGGTGCCACGCTGGGCACGGGCGCGGGCGGCGCGAGCGTCGCCGCCGGCGCGACGCGCGCGGTCTCGGTGGTCACCGTCAACGACTCGGAATCGCTCGGGCTCACGCCGGCGACACTACCCGGCACGAGCAGCGTGACGCCGAAGAACAGCACGAGCAAACAGTGCAGCAGGACGGACAACGCATAGGCGAATGCGTATCGACGCGCCGGCCGGTCGCGATGCATCGACGCTGCTTCGCGCCGGGCGGGCTCGCTCCGCTTTGAACGGCGAAGTTTGGCTCAGGCTACGTTGCTCGCGCGCGCTCCTTCGCTTTCTTCGTGCACGGCCGGCGCCACGATAGGCTCGGCGACCCCGTCGAGAAACCTCGTGACGCGCCGTTCGAAGCCGTCGGGATCGGCCTCGAAGGCGCGGATGTGGCCGGCGCGGTCCGCAAACCACACGCCGCGACGCTCGCGGCGCAAACTGCAGCGATCGAAGAGTCGCCGGGTCATCGCGGGTGCGGTGGTCGTGTCGGCGAGACATCCGATGAAGAGCATGCGCGGATCGCCCGCGATGCGCTCGGCCGACTCGAGCGGAATCATGGTCGCGCGCGTCTTCGGAAAAAATTGCCACAGGACGTCGAGCGCGAAGCGGCCCCAAGGGAAGCGCGCGTAGAATTCCTGCGGCGTCGTAAACGGACACTCCAGCACGAGCGATTCGAACGGGTGCTCGCGCGTCGCCGCACAGATGCTCCAGCCCGCGCCGAACGATGCGGCCACCACGTGTACGGGCAGCCCGCCCGCGATGCGCCGCGCGAATTCGCCCGCGGCCAGCACGTCGAGCGGATAGTTGAAATTGCCCTGCGGGCTCTCGCCGAAACCGTTGAAGTCGAAGAGCAACACGTCGTACCCGTGACGGCGTAACATCTCGGCTCGACCCGATGCGAGAAAATACCCTTTGGCGCTGCGCCGCATCGGATGCGCGCAGACGACGACGCCCTTGGAGCGGCCGTGCGCGCAGGCGAAGAGCCCGGCCAACAGCGCGCCGCTGCGGCTCGGAATGTCGACGGGCTCCCACGGCCGGCGATCGACGCCGGAGGGCCACTGCCAGCCGACCATGTACTTCGCAAAGAGCGGCTTCTTCAAGAGGCCGTAGATCCCGGCGTGCAACGAACCGGCTCGCGTAGGCCGAGCCCGTTCGGCGAGCCGGTCGGGAATCGCGGCCACTATGGCATCGATGTATCCGTCGAAGGCGCTATCGGCGCGATCTCCATCGCGTTGCGGTCGTGCTCGCATCCCGTTACCCCCACAAGGCGTGCTTTGCTGGGTCGAGCGTAGCGCAGCAGAGCTTGCCGGGGTACTAGGGGAATCCCCACAATACCACACCGTCGGGGGCAACGATACGCATGCTACGCGTCGCTTTTATCACCGGAGCCGCCGCCGGCGCCGCCTTTCCGGGCGCTGCGGCGGACCGGCCGGCAGCGCTCGAACGGCGCGTAGGCGGCAGGCTCGGCGTGTTCGCGCTGGATACCGCGAGCGGCGCAACGCTCGCGCACCGCGCCGACGAACGCTTTCCGATGTGCAGCACGTTCAAAGTGCTCGCGGTCTCCACGGTGCTGACTCGCGTCGACGCGGGGCGCGAGCACCTCGACCGGCGCATCGCTTACGGCCCGGGCGAACTGTTGAGTTATGCACCGCAGACGCGCAGAAACGTGCGCCGGGGTTGGATGACCGTGGCCGAACTCTGTTCGGCGGCGCTGGTCTGGAGCGATAACACGGCGGCGAATCTGCTGACCGCCGCAGCCGGCGGCCCGCCCGCCGTCACGCGTTACGCGCGCTCGCTCGACGACCGCCTCACGCGGCTCGACCGCTACGAACCCGCGATGAGTTCCTCGATTCCCGGCGATCGGCGGGACACGACGACCCCGCGCGCGATGGTGCGCGACTGGCAAAGACTCCTATGCGGCGACGCGTTGAGCCGCGCATCGCGGTCGTTGCTCGAGGGCGCTCTCGTCGCGTGCCGGACGGGCGACGAGCGCATCCGCGCGGGCCTCCCGCACGCGTGGCGCGCGGGTGACAAAACGGGCTCGGGCACGCACGGCACGAGCAACGACGTCGCAATCCTCTGGCCGCCCAAGCGAGCGCCGATCGTGGTTGCGGCTTACCTCACCGGTGCGACGGCCGGCGAGGACGCGCGGAACGCCGTGCTCGCGGCGGTCGGCCGTCTCGTGGTCGCGCACTTCACGAACTGAGCGCGCAACAAATGTTCGCGCGCGCAGGCCGCGCGCGGTGACATACTTTCACGCGACGGCGACGGAGAGGTGGGCTGCGACACCCGCTCCGAAGCGAAACGGGTCATGCTCGATTTCGCGCGCAAACGCACCAAGATCGTCGCCACGATCGGCCCGGCATCGCGCGACCCGCACATCTTGCGCGCGCTCGTGGTCGGCGGCGCAAACGTCATGCGTCTCAACTTCTCGCACGGCACGCACGACGAACACGGACGCACGATCGACGACATCCGCATGGTCGCCGCCGACTTGGGCGTGCACGTCGCGGTGCTGCAAGACCTGCCCGGCCCCAAGGTTCGCACGGGGTCGCTCGCCGGCCAACGCGAGTCGGTGCATCTCGAGCGCGGCGCGGATTTCGATTTGGTCACGCAGCAAGTGCCGGGAACCGAGCGCGAAGTGTCGGTCAGCTATACGGGCCTGCCGCAAGACGTGGAAGAGGGCAAGCGGATCTACCTGGCCGACGGCGCGATCGCGTTGCGCGTCACCGGAACCTCGCTCGACCGGATCACGACCGTCGTCGAAGTCGGCGGCGAGTTACGCGGCACGCAGGGCATCAACTATCCCGACGGCTCGCTGGCGCTCGACGCGGTCACGGATCGCGACTTCGAACACTTGGCCTTCGGGCTCGAGAAGGGCGTCGACGCCGTCGCCGTCTCGTTCGTGCGCACCGCTCACGACGTCGAGAAGGTGCAACGCTATATCGCCGAGCGCGGGCGGCGCATTCCGGTCATCGCGAAGATCGAGAAGCACGAAGCGCTCGACCGGATCGACGAGATCATCGATACCGCCGACGCGATCATGGTCGCCCGCGGCGACTTGGGCATCGAGATTCCGCTCGAAGCGGTGCCGCTCGTGCAAAAGGACTTGATCGCGCGCGCCAACCGCGTTTCCAAACCGGTGATCACCGCCACCCAGATGCTCGAATCGATGATTTCGAGCCCGCGGCCCACGCGCGCCGAAACCAGCGACGTCGCCAACGCGATCGTCGACGGCACCGACGCCGTCATGCTTTCGGGCGAGACCGCGCGCGGGCGCTATCCGGTCGAGGCCGTGCGCTTCATGGCCACGATCGCGGAGCAAGTCGAGCGCACCTATCCGCACGACGAACTCGCCGGCCGGCGCATCGGTTTCGCGCCGCTGCAACCCGCGAGCGCGATCGCGGCCGCCGCGGCGCGCGTGACCGAGGAACTGGGCCTGACGCTTATCGTCACCGGCACCACGACCGGCAACACCGCGATGCATATCGCTTCGTTCCGCCCGCGGGCGCGCATCGTGGCCATGACGCCCTTGGCCGAAGTCGCGCGGAGCCTGGCCTTCGTCTGGGGCGTCGAAACGCTGGTCGTGGAGAAGTATCGCTACTTCGAGTCCCTGATCGACATCGTGGAGGCCCGCGTGCTGCGCGAAGGCTTGGCCAAGAGCGGCGACACGATCGTGATCACCTCGGGCATGCCCGTCGGCGAAGGGGGCACCAACGTCTTGAAGATCCACGAACTGCCCTAACGGCCGGACGCGAGCTCCTCAGGTCGCGCCGATCAGCGCGCAAAACGTCGAGAGTTCGATGTTGCCGCCCGAGACGATCGCGACGATCGGACCGCGTCCGGCTTTTCCGCTCAAGGCCGCGGCCACGGCGAGCGCGCCCGCGCCTTCGGCGATCACCCGCGCTTTCTCGGCCAGCAACCGCATCGCGGCTTTCGTTTCGTCGAGCGTGACCACGATGGAATCGTCGATCAAGGGACGCATGCGTTCCCACATGCGCGGGAAGACGCTCTTGCCGCCGGCGCCGTCGACGAACGACGCCTGCCAACCATCGAAGATCGAGGCCGCGCCGTTGGCGAGCGAGAGCGCCGCGGGCGCGGCCGTCTCCGGCTCCACGCCGACGATGCGCACGCCGGGCTTGCGCGCGCGAACGCCGGAGGCGACGCCGGTCAAGAGGCCGCCGCCGCCGACCGCAGCGACGACCGTCTGAACGCCGGGCAAATCTTCGACGATCTCCAAACCCATCGTCGCGTTACCCGCGATGAAATCGTCGTCGTCGAACGGATGCACGAACGTGCCTTCCACGCCGGGAAACGAGCGGCGTTCCATCGCGTCCCAACACGCGTCGAACGGGGCTTTGACCAAGCGCGCGCCGAGCGCGCGCATGCGCTCCACCTTCGTTTCCGGTGCCGTCTCGATCACGACGACGGTGCACGGTACGCCCGCAGCGCGGGCGGCGTAGGCCACTCCTTGCCCCGCATTGCCGGCGCTGATCGTCCAGACGCCGAGCGAGCGGCGTGCGGGCGAGAGCAGCGCGACCGCGTTCGCGGCGCCGCGCAACTTGAACGCGTTGATCGGCTGCAGGTTCTCCAATTTCACGTAGATCTGCGGGCCGTCGTCGCCGGTCTGCAAGCGCACCAGCGGGGTGCGCACGATCGTCCCGGCGATGCGCGCGCGGGCGGCTTCGATCGCTTCGCTCGAGATGGGCGCGACGGCCGCAAGCGTTTCGCTCATGCGAAAAGCGACGCCGACGGAACGAGCGCGACGCCTCGCGCGAGCGCGCCGGCATGCATCGCAGCGCGAATCTCTTCCTCGCTGCGTCCCTGCGATGCGTACGTGGCGTGCGCGTCCTCGACGAGCGTCACGCGATAGCCGCGACCTTCGGCCCCGCGCACCGTCGCATCGACGCAAAAATCGGTTTGCATGCCCGTCGCGATCACGTGCTCGACGCCGAGGCGGCCGAGCACGTCGGCCAAGACCGTCTCGCGGAATGCGTCGCCGTGCTCCTTATCGACGATCGTCTCACCGGCGCGCGGTGCGATCTCACGCGAAATCTCCCAGCCCGGGCCCCCGGGGCTCACGCCGGCGTCGCGCACGTAGACGACCGGCACGTTCGCGCCGCGCGCGCGGTCGATGAGCGCCGCGAGCCGCGCGAGAAACTCTTGGCGCCGAGCCGGAGCTAGTTCGTCGGTGAGTTCCTGCTGGACGTCGATCACCAGCAATACGTCGGACACGCGGGCAGCCTCAGTCGTCGTCGGGCGGGCGGCGGTCGTAGGGCAAGTTCTCGAAGAAGGCGGGCGTGTACATCGTGCCCACCGGCACGTACGTCCGCGGACTCTGCGAGAAGTCGAAAGCCGCCGGATCGTCGGCGGGGTCGTTGGCGCGCGTATCGCTTGCGGCCATCTGGGCCAGACCGTACTGATCTTCGATGAATTTGAGGATGCTGCCCGTTTCGTATTGCACGTGCGTTACCGAGCCCTGCTTGGCATACGGCGAGATGATCAGCAGCGGCACGCGAAAGCCGAGACCGTCGTAATCCTTGTACGGCGGCGGGACGTGATCGTAGAGGCCGCCCCAATCGTCCCACATCACGAAGACCGCGGTCGTATCCCAGAACTGGCTCGAGCCGATCGCGTTGACCAGCGTCGAAACCCACATCGGGCCCTTGTCGCCGCCGCAATTGACGTGATCAGACGTCTCGCACACGGGCGTAATCCAGGTGACGTTGGCCAACTCACCGTCGGAGAGATCGGTGAAAAACTGCGTCTGCGGCGTAATCACGTCCTTGGCCCAGTCCGGACCGTAACGGATGTGATCGACGGCTTGATACCCCGACCACTCGCCGCCGTCGTCATCGATCGTGCTCGTGTAGAAGCGCCAGGTCAGGTTGGCGTTGTCCAGCTCGTCGCCGAGCGTCGTGTAGTTGAAGCAGGCTTGGACCGGCGCTCCGTACGTTCTGTTCTTATTCAACGTCGTGACCGTGTCGCTCGCGCCGCCGTCGCAGCCCCAAACGCCCCCGGGCAGGTTCACCGCCGAGGCGGCTTGCGCCGCGATGATGTACTGGTGCGAGACGAAGCTCTCGTCGAGATGCGACTGAAACATGCGGTCGCCCAACACGAACTCGCCGGCCAACGCGAAGTACGGCTTCGTCTGCTCGTGCGGCACGTACACGTACTCGGGGTACTTGGGCCCGCCGTACGAACCGACGAGGTTGAAGGCGTCCATCTTACAGTCGCGCCCGGGCGACTTCCCGTCGCAGGCCGCAAACATCCCGGTCGCCGAGTGATCGAGCACGTATTGATCCTGGAGGTCGACCGGTTGCAGCTTGACCCTCTGGCCCGTTGAGATCTTCCCCGAGGATACCGTATCGGCTCCCGGATAGCCGTGGAACAAATTATCGAAGGTCCGGTTTTCCTGAACGATGATCACGACGTGCTGAATCTTGCCGCTCGCCGCGTGACGGTCGAAGGCGGCGGGAGGAACGAAGGGCACGTGAGAGGAGTCGACCGGGGTGAGCTTCGGTGACGAACTCACGGTCGCGCAGCCCGCAACCAGCGCGAGCGCGAAAAGACCCGTCGCAGCGCGCCCGGCTGCCCGCAAACGATTCACCTCAGTCGTCGTCGGGCGGACGATGATCGACGGGCAAGTTCTTGAAGAATTCCGGCGTGTACATCGTGCCCACCGGCACGTACGTCCGCGGACTCTGCGAGAAGTCGAAGGCCGCCGCGTCTTTGGCCGGATCGTTGGCCCGCTTGTCGCTCGCGGCCATCTGGGGCAATCCGTACTGATCCTCGATGAACTTGAGGATGCTGGCGGTCTCGTACTGCTTGTGCGTCACCGCGCCCGCCTTCGCGTACGGCGAGATCATCAACAGCGGCACGCGGAAGCCGAGCCCGTCGTAATCCTCATAGGGCGGCGGCACGTGATCGTAGAGCCCGCCCCAATCGTCCCACATCACGAAGACGGCGGTCGTACTCCAGAACTGACTGGAGCCGATCGCGTTGACGAGCGTCGACACCCACGACGGGCCCATGTCGCCTCCGCAATTCACGTGATCGGAGGTGGCGCAGGTGGGCGTGATCCAGGTGACGTTGGCCAGTTCGCCGTTGGAGAGGTCGGTGAAGAACTGCGTTTGCGGCGTGATGACGTCTTTTGCCCAATCCGGCCCGAAGCGGATGTGATCGACGGCCTGATAGCCCGACCATTCGCCGCCGTCGTTGTCGATCGTGCTCGTATAGAAGCGCCAGGTCAGGTTTGCGTTATCCAACTCGTCGCCGAGCGTCGTGTAGTTGAAACAGGCCTCGACCGGCGCGCCGTAGGTTCTATTTTTATTCAACGTCGTGACCGTGTCGCTCGGGCCGCCGTCGCAGCCCCACACGCCCCCGGGCAGATTCACCGCCGAGGCGGCCTGTGCGGCGATGATGTATTGGTGCGAGACGAAGCTTTCGTCCAAGTGCGATTGGAACATGTGGTCGGCCAGCACGAACTCGCCGGCCAGCGCGAAGTAGGGCTTGGTCTGCTCGTGCGGCACGTACACGTATTCGGGGTATTTCGGTCCGCCGTACGATTCGACCTTATCGAAGGCGTCCATCTTGCATTTGCGGCCCGGCGAGCTGCCGTCGCACGCCGTGAACATGCCCGTTGCCGAATGATCCAGGACGTACTGATCTTGGAGATCGATCGGCTGCAGCTTGACGGTCTCTCCCGTCGAGATCTTGCCCGAAGCAACCGTATCGGCGCCGGGATACCCCTGGAACAGATTATCGAACGTCCGATTCTCCTGGACGATGATCACCACGTGTTGGATCTTGCCCGTCGCGGCGTGATTGTCGAAGGCAGCCGGCGGCACCAAGGGCACGTGCGAAGACTCGACCGGCGTGAGCTTGGGCCCGGAACTCGCCGTCGCGCACCCGGCGAGCAGGGCGAACGCGAAAAGAGCCGAGAGTGTCCGCACAGCGACCGTATTTCAACGCGAGACGGCGCGGGAACCTTGCGATTCCCGCGCCGTCCGGTTGCGCAGCGAGAGCGGGCCTAGCCGCCCGGGCAGCGCCGGCTAGTCGTCGTCACCCTTGAAGGCCGCGACGGTCTTCCTTGGCGGGAGCGTTCCCCGGCCGGTGATGCCGTACTCCAGGAGCGCGTTGTAATAGGCGGAGTCGAGGTGGTCCGGCTCGTGGAAGTCCATGCCGGAGGTCATCTTGCTCCACCATCTGCCGTCGTGGCGCTGCGGCACGGCGCGGCTCTTGCGGTGATTTCCCCCGTTGCAGGCCGGCACGAGATCGGGGTGGACCGGCGGCTGACAGAGCGAGCCGGGGATGATCGCCGTGTAGGTCTGCAGGTTGGGCGAGTTGGTGAACACGTCGGACATCGGCGCCGCATTGTCGTCGTTGATGCCCAGCGGCGCGAGCCCCAGGAGATCCTCGACGGTACGCAGCGAGTTGAGCGTCGTGTACGTGGTGTGATCGAGCGAGCTCGCCTTCACGTACGGCGAGATGATGTGAATGATCGAGCGATGGGCCTCGACGTGGTCTTGACCGTCCTGCGGATCGTCTTCGAGCATGACGATCGCCGTCGAACCCCAGTAGGGCCCGTTGGAGACGGTCTGAACGAGTTGACCGATCGCGTAGTCGTGGTCGGCCAGCTCGAGCTGCGGAGTATTCAGACCTTCGAGCGCGGTGCTGAACGAGCCGGTGTGGTCGTGCGGGATCGTCATCACTTCGAGACTCGGCATGTTACCGGCGGTCACGTAGTTGTTGTATTCGCGCGTCCACTCTTCGATGCGCCAGATGTCGGGATAGGTCTGGTCGAAGGCGCGGTAATATTCGTCGGTGATGGGCTGGATCGAGGGCGTGCTCGGCGACGACTGCAGCGTCCCGCTGTTGTAGGGGTTCCGCACGGCCGGCGGGTCGAACGGCGTGTTCGTTCCATAATAGGTGAGGTCGTCGTTCCAGCCGTAAGCGCGCACGGAGAGTCCGGCGCGTAGCGCGTCCTCCCAGATATACCCGCCGATCGTTCCGGGAGCCAGGTTGTCGGCGCCCTCGGAAGCCGTCGGGTCTTGATAGCCGGGCAGAATGGTCGACGAACCCGACGGATCGAGCAGACCCGTGATGCGCGTGTTGAAGATCGAATTTCCGCCGGTGGGCGGCAAGCCGAGATTCATGTACTTGACGATGCCTTGCCAATCGTACGTAAACCCGTACCCGTTGGAATTTCCGTAGTCGACCGGCTGGGTTTGCTCGAGGAAGGCGTTGGTGTGGCCCTGCATGTTCCAGTTCCAGCCGACGCCGCTGGTTTCGCTCGCGTCGTAGAAGTTGTCCAGGGTCACGAAGTTGCGCGCGAGCGCGTGGAGATTCGGCGTGATCGGCTGATTGAAGAAGGCGAGCTTCGGCTGCCCGTTCGCACCGTTGTTGAGATCGCCGAGCACCTGATCGTACGTGCGGTTCTCGTTGACGATGAAGATGACGTGCTTGATGACGGTGCGCAGGAAGGCCATCTCCGGGCTATCGTTGGGCGTCCCGAAGCCGTTGTTCGCGTTTACCTGATTGGTCAGGTACGCGAGTTGCGTCGAGTCGGGTACGGGCAGCGAGACGATGCCACCCTTCTCGGCCTCCCACGTATACGTGTTGGTCGACGTCTTGTTCAGCGAAATACCGTACGGCGTATTCCAGGAATAGTACGTCTGGCCGGGGTTCGGACCAACGTTCGATTTTTCGTTGACCGACCAGAGGTACTTGCCGTTCTGGCTGACGCGGACCGAGGTCGGATACCAGCCGACCGGGATGCGGCCGAGCACGGTCTGCGACTTGACGTTGACCACCGCGATCGCGTTTTCACCGCCGAGCGACACGTACAACGTGGTGCCGTCGGGCGACACGGCGATGTCGTCCGGGTTGGAACCCTTGTACGGGTTGCCGGGCCGCGACAGGCTGATCGTCGAGATGATCGAGTCGGTCGCGGTGTTGATGGCCACGATCGAATCGTCGTTGCCGCAGGCAACGTAGAGCACGCCTTGGTTCGGGCTGAGCACCATCTTGTTCGGGCCCGACGGCACGGTGATCACCGACGACAGCGACGTGCCCGAGATGACCATGACCTGGTTGTCGCGCTGGCTGCTCACGTACGCCTTCATGTACGCGCCGGAACTGGGGTTGCTCACGACCTGCACCCAAAACGGGTACTCGCCCTGCGCGACCGTGCCGCCGGGTGTAAAGAAGACGACTTCGCTCGAAACCGCGCGCGTGGCCATGTTGACGATCGAGGCCGAGGCGTTGCCGTAGTTGGCCACGACCATCGTCTGACCGTCGCGGCTGATGTCGACGCCGCCGGCGATTGCGCCCGTGACCAGCGCCGGAACCGCTTGGCCCGCGATCGTGTGCGCCAGCAGGCCGCCGTCGTGGTTGGGAATCGGCGCCTGATCGTTGGAGTTGTGATTGAGGATCACGAACGGACCGTTGGGTTGAAACCGGCTCGAGGGCGGATTCGAGGGGATCGCGGTGTAGACCAGGATCCGATCGTCGACGCCGCCCGAAACGTAGAAGCTGTTGCCGCTGGGATCCCAGACCAAACCTTCATAGGTGTTGGGAATCGGGATCTGTTGCAGTTTTCTCGGAACGCCCTTGCTCACGTCGTAGACGAAGACCCACTCGGCCTGATTCAACGTTATCGAACTGGGCTGTCCCGTGACCGGGTTGAGTTGCGAGAACAAGAAGGGCACGAAACCAGGCCCTTGCTGGTAGAACGAATTATTGAAGCCGCTCGTGAGCACGAGCAACTTCGTGCCGTCGGGGCTGAGCGATTCGGAGACGGCGTCGTCGGCGTCGGCGTTCCCGTCGCGACGCAAACCCGTCGCTAGACGCTGATACCTCGAACCCGTCGCAGCGGTCGCGGTGATCGATTGACCGGTCGGAATGAATGTCGGACCGCCGTTCGTGCCCCACGCATTGGTCTTGACCGCGGCTTGCGCCGCGGTGCCGTACGAGCCGAACAAAGCCGCGGCCAACGCCGAGGCGATAACGCCTCGCGAAGGAAACCACTTCAACTGAGACCCTCCAGTCCAGAAGAGGCCGCTGCACATTCCGCGACCCTACCCGCACGGTACGCCCCTCAGGTTAAGCGCAGTTTACGTTCGATTAAGGTTAGCGAGTTCGTTGTAACGAGTTAGTGTTTGCTGCAACACCACCTCGCGCGCATATTTCGCGCGTGCGCCGCCGCGTTGCGCCATCGCGCCTTCCCATGCCGCATCGATGTGACTCCACGCGTCGCGCACGCCCTGCGCGAATCCGGCGACGTCGTCGGGAACGAGCCAGCCGACGTCTAGGCCTTCCAGCGCATCTTTGAACGCGCCCGCGTTGGCCGCGACCACCGGGATGCCCGCGCAGAGCGCGGCGAGCACGATCTGGGGTTGCGCGTCGACGGTGATCGGCGACACGAGCATATCGACTTCGGCAAAGAATTGCGCGGGCGCGATATCGCCGCGGAACTCGACGGCTTTCTCGACGCCCATTTGGCGCGCGTGCGCGGCGACGAATTGCCGCGACGGTCCGTCGCCCGCGACGATCAGTCGCGCGCCCGGCATATCCTTGCGCAAGAGCGCGACGGCGTCGATTGCGGTCTGCCACGCCGGATCGGGCGCAAGCCGTCCGTACCAGCCCACGATCGGACCGGGCCGGCCCGGAGCGCGGGCCAGCACGGGGTCCGTGTCCTCCAAGCCGTCGACGCCGTGGGGCACGATGCTGAACGTGCCCGGGCTAAAATCGAAACGGCGCTCGAGCGCGCCGGCCAGCGTCGGGTACGCCGAGGTCAACGCCGCGGCCCGCTGCAGATAGCGCGGAAACCGCTCGTCGACCATCTTTTGCGGCAATTCGCGATTGCGCAACGGATCGTGAAACGAAGCGATCGTGCGCGCCGCCAAGCCGTCGGGAAAGGTGCCCAGCGAGACGGAGATCGCGGGCCAGCCGTGGGCGTGAATGATGTCCGGACGGAAGCCCTGCACCGCCGCGCGCAGGCGGCGCACGGCGATGTACACGCCCACGAAGGAGAGCGGCTTCCAACCTTCGACCCAGATGCGCCGGCGCGCGAAGGAGCGCACGTCGGGATCGGGCGCCAGGACGCGAAGGTCGAAGCTCTCGCGCAGGTGCGCGCAGGTTTCGAGCACGTCGCTGTGCATCGTCGCGCCGTACGGCGAGACCAGCACCAAGACGCGCGGCCTGCGCGGGCGGACGTCGCTCAACGGCGCGCCGCGCGCGGGCTCTTCTGCCGGTGTGCGTCGCTCAAGAGCGTCGCCGCGTGCTCCCGCGCGACGCCGGCCGTGCTGCCCGAGAGCATCCGGGCCAATTCGTCGACGATCGCCTCGCGGTCGCGCAGTTCCACGAGTTCGATCGTGGTCGCGCCACGTTTCTCGTTCTTACGCAATGCGTAGTGCCGGTCGGCCCACGAGGCGATTTGGGCGAGATGGGTAACGCAGACGACCTGGCTGACGCGAGCGAGAGAACCGAGACGCACGCCCACAGCGTTGGCGGTCGAGCCGCCGATTCCGGCATCGATCTCGTCGAAGACCAGCGCGCTCGGTTCGCGACGCCCGGCGAGCACGACCGCGAGCGCGAGCAACACGCGCGAGAGTTCGCCGCCGGAGGCGGCCTTGGCCAACGCTCGCGCCGGTTCGCCGGGATTGGCCGAGAGTGCGAACTCGGCGCGCTCGCGACCGTTCGGCCCGATCTCCGGCAGCGCTTCGAGGGATACGCCGAACCGTGCGGCGGGCATGGCCAGACCCGCGAGTTCCTCCGCGACGCGCGCCTCGAGCGCACGCGCCGCGCTCGCGCGCAGCTCGCCGAGCGTAGCGGCCACCGACTCGAGCGCGGCGCGCGCGGCGGCGGCGGCCGCCTCGAGCGTAGCCAAGCGCTCGTCGCGCGTTTCTTCCCGCTCGACCAACTCCGCGAAGCCCGCGCGGGCGGCTTCGAGATCGTCGTGCGTGCGGCCGTACTTCTTCTTCACGCGTTCGAGCGCGTCGAGCCGCTGCACGGCACGTTCGAGTTCGTCCGGATCGAACTCCGTGCCTTCGGCGAGCCGCGCCACGGTCGCGGCCGCCTCGCCCGCATCGCTCTGCACGCCCGCGAGCGTCGCGGCCGCCGCCTCGAGTTCCGCGCCGTACCCCGCGACGCCGGCGAGGGCCGCGGCCGCGCTCGCCAGCGCTTCCAGGGCGCCGCTCTCGCTCGCGAGCGCCTCGTGCGCGCGGGCCAAGACGGAGGCGATGCGTTCGACGTTGTTGAGGTAGTCGCGGCGCGCGCGGAGTTCGCCCTCTTCACCCGCGCGCACGGCTAGTGCGTCGATCTCGGCCAGAGCGTAACGCGCAAACTCGAGCTGCGCGAAATCGCGCGCATCGCGCTCGCGCAGCGCACCCGCCTGGGCCTCGAGCGTTGCGAGCCGAGCGTGCGCCGCGGCCGTCGCGGCGCGCGCTTCGAGCGCGGCCGCTCCGGCGAAGCGATCCAGCACGTCGAGTTGGTACCCGGGCGAAAGCAGCCGTTGCTGCTCGTGCTGGCCGATCGCATCGACCAAGAGATTGCCGAACGCGCGCAGTTGCGCGGCGCTCGCCGCGCGTCCGTTGATGCGCGCCGCGGACTTACCGCCGGCCTGTAATTCGCGTGCGAACGAGGCCGTTTCGTCGGATTCGATCTCGAAGCCGTCGAGCGCGAAGCGTTCGAGCAGCGCGGCGTCGGCATCCACTTCCAGCGTCACCCGCGCGCGCGCCGCGCCGCCGCGCACCACGTCGGCCGAGGCGCGCTCGCCGAGCACGAAGGCCAGCGCCCCGAGCAGCATCGTTTTGCCCGAACCCGTCTCGCCGGTACAGGCGGTCAAGCCGCCCGCAAAGTCGAGTTCCGCGCGCGCGATCAATCCGAAATCTTCGATGACCAGCCGCTGCAACTTCACCCGCGTTCGCGTTCCTTCAACGGAGCGTTCCAGCGCAGTTTGTCTTCGAGCAGGGTGAAGAAATCCAGCGGTGCGCCGCGCGCGAAACGGACGTTGATCGGCGAGCGCACGATCTCGACGCGGTCGCCGGCATGCAACGGGCCCACCGAGCGGCCATCGGCCTCCAGCACCACGCCGACCGTCTCCGCATCGCAGAGCAAGGCGATCTCCGAGGTATCCGGCACGACGAGCGGACGCGTGAAGAGCGTGTGCGGCAAGAGCGCGATGATGCCCAGCGCCGCAACGGCCGGCGAGAGTATCGGTCCGCCGGCCGAGAGGAAGTACCCCGTCGAACCTGTCGGCGTCGCGACGACCACGCCGTCGGCGGGCACGACCGCGGCTTCCTTACCGTCGACGAAGATGCCGAACGGCGTCATGTGCGAATCTTGCGTGCGGCGCACGACGATCTCGTTGAGCGCGAGGTGATGGCGCCCGTGCACGCTCGCGCGCAACGCAACGCGCTCGTCGACGCTAAAACCGTCGCGCAGAATGGCGGCGAGGTGCGAGAGGTTCTCGCCCTTGCCGTCGGTCTCGGTGAGAAAGCCCAGCCGGCCGGTATTGATGCCGAAGAGCGGGATGCCGTGCGGTCCGGCGATCTGCGCGGCGCGCAAGAGCGTGCCGTCGCCGCCGATCGTCACGAGCAACACGGACTCTTCGAGCGCGGTGCCGTCGTCGGCGAGCGCGAGCCCACGCTGTTCCTCACCGAGTGCCACGCGAAACCCGGCTTCGCGAATCGTCCGGGCGGCGGCCGCCGCCGTCGAGCGCGCGTGCTCGCGAGTCGCGTCGACGAAGAGGCCGATCGTGCCCATCTCGGGCCGGATGCGTTGCACGCTCAGCCCGGCTCCACGATATCCGCGCCGGCGGCCGCGAGCGTCGCATCGTCGACCGACTCGGGCGCGTCGCCCGCGCGGCGAATCAGGAAAAACGCCTCGACGTTGCCCGCGGGGCCGCGCAGCGGCGAACGGACCGCCGCCGCGGGCACGAGACCGAGCCCCGCAACCGCAACGCGCACCTCGCGCAAGATGTCGACGCGCACGCGCTCGTCGCGCACCACGCCGCCGCCGCCCAAGCGCTCGCGTCCGGCTTCGAACTGCGGTTTGACCAAGGCCACGATCGTGCCGTGCGGCGCGAGAAACGCGCGCGCGCGCTCGATCAGGGTCACGACCGAAATGAACGACGCATCGATGACCACCAGGTCGAACGGCGCGCCGAACGCGCCGTCTTCGACGAGCCGGAAGTTCGTTCGTTCCACGACCGTCACGCGCGGGTCGTCGCGCAAGGGCAGCGCGAGTTGTCCGTAACCGACGTCGACGGCGACGACGTGCGCCGCACCGTGCGCCAGCAGACAGTCGGTGAAGCCGCCGGTCGACGCGCCGACGTCGAGCGCCCGCGCCCCGCGCACGTCGAGCCCGAACGCCGCGAGCGCCGCCTCGAGCTTCTCGCCGCCGCGGCTGACGTATGGCCGCGGGCGTTCTACGTCGAGTACGGCGCCGGGTGCGACCGACGTGCCGGGTTTGGTCGCGGGTCTCCCGTCGATGCGCACGCGGCCGGCCATGATCAACGAACGCGCGCGCGAGCGCGTCACGCCCGTTCGTTCCGCCACCGCCTCGTCGAGCCGTTGCGCCACTAGCTAGAACGGCAACTGGCCGGGCGGCGGCGCAGCCGCCGGTCCGTTCGCGCGCGGCGCGTCGTTTGCCGCGGCCTCGACGGCCGCCTGAGCGTTCTTGAGCAGTTCCTCGCAACGCCGCGAGAGTTCGCGGCCTTCGCGGAACAGTTTGACCGACTCGTCGAGATCGACGCTGCCGCCTTCGAGTTGCTTGACGATGGCGTCGATGCGCGCCAACGCCTTCTCGAATTCACCCGATTCGTTGGTTGCCATTGGGCTCTCCCGTTTCGACGCGTGCCGAGAGCGTTCCGCGAGCCAGGCGGGCCCGGATCGTCGATCCGGGCGGAGCCTCGCGCGGATCGAGCACCGCGCGGCCGTCATGGGTGACGATCGCATACCCTTTTTGCAGAATCGCTTCGGGATCGTTGCCGTCGAGTTTCGCGCGTTGCAGTTCGACCCGCCGGCGTAGGCTTTCGAGCGCTCCGCGCGCAGCCGGCTCCAGTGCGCGGCTACGCTCGAGGTCGCGCCGCCAACCGGCGAACCGCTCGCGCGAGAGGCGCTCGAGCGAGGTCGCGAGTTCGCGAAAACGGCTCGCGCGCCGTTCCAGACGCACGCGTGGATCCTGTTCGCTCAAGCGCCGCAGGGCCGCGGCGAGCCGTTCGCGCTTAGCCTCGAGATCGCGCCGGCGAGCGCTTTCTAGAGCCTCGGCGAGCGCGTCGAGCCGCTGTTGCGCGGGCACGAGAAATTGGCGCGGATCGGAAAGTTTGGAACGCGTCAGCGAAGCTTCCAGCTTGGCGCCGAGCCGGTCGAGGCGTTGCGCGACGATCGCGCGCGCACGCCGCTCGCCTTCGCCCAACCGTTCGCGCAAGACGCGCGTCTCGAAGCCCATGCGCGCGGCCGCATCCGAAGGCGTCTCGGCGTGGATGTCGGCCGCGAAATCGGCCAACTGTTGATCCACCGTGTGGCCGATCGCAGCCAGCACCGGATGCTTGGCGCTCGCGATCGCGCGCACGACCCGCTCGTCGCTGAAGGCGAAGAGATCCTCGAACGACCCGCCGCCGCGCGTGACCACGATCGCGTCGACGTCCAAACGCGAAGCGCGCCCGAGCGCTCCGGCGATTTCCAGCGGCGCGCTCGGCCCCTGAACCGACGTCTCGCAGAGCACGATGCGCACGTGCGGCCGGTGCTTGGCCATCAGCTTGCGGAAGTCGGCGGCGCCCGCGGCGTGCTTGGACGAGACCAGCGCAACGCGAAAGGGAAACGCGGGCAGCGGCCGCTTGCGCGCGATGTCGAAGAGGCCCTCGGCCGCCAGGCGTTTCTTGCGTTCTTCGAAGAGCGCGTGGATGTCCCCGATGCCTTCGCGCTGCACGCGTGCGACGATCAGTTGATACGAACTGCGCGACGTGTAGGCGCCGACCGAGCCGTAGGCCACGACCTTCGTCCCGTGCGCCAGCTTGGGAAAGGTCTGCGCGTCGCTCTCCCAGGCAAAACAGTTCAACAGCGCTTCACCCTCCTTGAGGCTGAAGTACAGGTGGCCGGTCTTGCTCCAGTTGAGGTTGCTCAACTCGCCGCGCACGGCGACCGCGCGCAGCGCGTCGTCGGACTCGATGCGCTTCTTGACCAGTTGCGAGAGTTCCGAGACGCCGAAGACGCGCTCGATCATCTGCCGTTCTGGGCCAGGCCCCCGGGTACGAACGCGTCGGCGTGGCGCCGCGAGAAATACGAGCCGGCCGCACAACCGCCCGGCGCCGTGCCGGGCAGATAGTATTCGAACTTGTGCGGGTCGCCGCAGTAGGCGATCTTCTGCACTTCGGCCGCGGGGTAGGCGAAGTCGTGCTTGGGCACGCCGGCGAGCGCCGCTTTCATGAAGCGCGCCCAGGTGCGCGCCGGAATATTGCCGCCGTACGACTCGTTCATGCGCCGGTAGTCGTCGTTGCCCAGCCACACGGCGGTTACGAGATCCGGCGTAAAGCCGACGAACCACGCATCGCGGAAATCGGACGTAGTGCCCGTCTTGCCCGCGGCCGGACGCCCGATCTGCGCGTTGGGATACCCCGTGCCTTCGTTGATCACGCCTTCCATCATCGAAGTCACGATGTAGGCAGTGCCCGCACTGAAGACTTCGTTCTCCACGGGGTAGCGATTGTCGAGGATCGGCGCGCCGAGCGAATCTTCGACCAGCCGGATCGCGACCGGATCGATGTGGATGCCTTGATCGGCGATCGTCGCGTAGCCCGCGGCCATGTCGAGCGGCGTGACCACGCTGCTGCCGAGCGCGAGCGAGAGATTGGCTTCGAGCTTGGAGCGAACGCCCATGCGGTGCGCGTATTCGATCACGCGGTCGATGCCGAGTTGTTCGGCCAACTTGACGGCCACGATGTTGCGCGACTGAGCCAGCGCGTAGCGCAGCGTCACCGGGCCCAGAAAGCGGAAGTCGTCGTCCATCGGCGACCAGGCGCTGCCGTCGCCCATCGGATAGTGCACGGGCGAGTCGTCGATCAAAGTCGTCGGCGGCATGCCCGAATCGATCGCCGCGGTGTAGACGTAGGCTTTGAACGACGAACCGGGCTGGCGTTCGGCCTGCCAGGCGCGATTGAATTGATCCTCGAGCGAGAAGCCCTTACCGCCGACCATCGCGAGAATCTCGCCGGTCGAGGGCCGGATCGCCACGAGCGCCGCTTGATGCGCGTTGATGCCTTCCACGCCGGCTTGACGCACGCCCCAATCGACCGCATCCTGCGCGAGGCCTTGCAGGTGCGGGTCGAGCGTCGTGTCGACGCGCAGGCCCGCTTCGTAGGCCGCGCGCGTGCCGAACTGACTCTCCAAGCGCTGGATCACATACGTCGTGAAATACGGATACTTGTACGAGAGCAGTCCGGTGGCGCGCTCGCCGACGAGCTCGAGCGGCGCGTTCTCGGCCTGCGTTGCCTGCGCGTCGGTGATGTAGCCGGCGGCGACCATCCGATCGAGCACGTGGCGTTGCCGGTCCTTCGCGCGCGCGAGGCTGACGTAGGGCGAGTACGCGGAGGGCGCTGCGGGCATGCCCGCCAGCATCGCGGCTTGGCCCAAGGTCAGGTGCGCGACGTCGCGCCCGAAATACTCGTGCGCGGCCGCTTCGATCCCGTATGCGCCGGAACCGAAGTAGATCAGGTTGAGGTAGCGCTCGAGAATCTCGTCTTTGGTGTAATAGCGCTCGATCTCCATAGCCAGCAACGCCTCCTGCACCTTGCGCGAGATCGAGACCTCGTTCGAAAGGAACAGCGCGCGAGCCAATTGCTGCGTGATCGTCGAGGCGCCCTGGAAGCGATCGTGGTGGTAGTCGGCGTATGCCGCGCGCGCGATGCCGTAGAAGTCGATGCCGTGATGTTGATAGAAATTACGATCTTCGGTGGCCACGAACGCGTTGCGCGCGAAGACGGGCACCTCGGAGATCGGCACCCAGATGCGGTTCTGACGAAACAGCGTCGCGAGTTGCGTGCCGTCGCGCGCGTAGATGCGCGTCGAGCGCGACGGCTGGAAGTCGGCGATCTTGTTGATGTCGGGCAGGTTGCGCGAATAGGCGTAGACGATGCCGGCGATCGTGCCCGCCGCGAAGACGACCAGCAGAAAGATGCTCGAGAGCACCACGAAGACGATGCGGCCGAACACCGACCCGCGGCGCTTTCGCGGCTTGCGCTTGGGGCTCACGCGACCTTGCTCGCGCGATCGAGCACGCCGTTGACGAAGCGGCCCGAATCTTCGGTGGAAAACTTCTTGGCCAGTTCGACGGCCTCGTTGATCACCACGGCCGGCGGCGTTTCGCGGCGATGGCGCAATTCGTAGACGCCCATTCTCAAGAGCAAACGGTCGAGCGTGGGCAAACGTTCGATCGTCCAACCCTGCAGCAGCGGCACGATCACCGAATCGCACTCTTCGCTGCTCTCGAGCGTGCCGAGCACGAGGTCGCGCACGAAGGCCCGGTCCTCGCCGAGATCGGCGCCCTCGGCCACGTCGGCCAGGGCTTGCGCGGGCTCGTGGCGTCCCACTTCGACGCTATACAGCGTCTGCAGGGCCAGTTCGCGCGCCAAGCGCCGGTTCACGAACCGGCGGCCGCGAGCGCGACGAGGCCAGGCAAATAATCGATCGAGACGCCGCCCACGCGGAAAAGCGGTTCGCGCACGATGGCCAGGCACGCGTCGACCGTCGTGTTGACGCCCGCTATGCGCGTCTCGCGCAGGGCGCACTCCATGCGCGTCAGGGCCTCTTCGCGCGTCGAGCCGTGAGCCACGATCTTGGCCATGAGCGAGTCGTAGTACGGCGGGATCTGCAGGCCCGCATAGATCTGCGAATCGACGCGCACGCCGAAGCCGCCGGGCAGGGCGACGTCGGTCAAGGTGCCCGCCGCCGGCGCGAAGTTGGCGTCCTCGGCATTGATCCGGCACTCGATGGCGTGGCCGCGCGCGATCAACTCGTTCTGGGAGAACGAGAGCTTCAGGCCCGCCGCGATGCGAATCTGCTCGCGCACGAGGTCGACGCCGTAGAGCATCTCGGTNNCCGGCGCTGGTGTAGCGCACGGCTTTCGCCGCAGTGCGAGCGACGTCGTGCAGGCGGCGGCGGACCTTGTCCGAGAGGTGCGGCGCGGGCGCTTCTTCGATCAACTTCTGGTGCGAGGGCTTCTGCACCGAGCAGTCGCGTTCGCCGACGTGCACCACGTTGCCGAACGTGTCGCCCAAGACTTGCACTTCGACGTGCCGCGGCTTCTCGACGAGCTTTTCCAGATAGAGCCGGCCGTCTTTGAAATTGGCTTCGGCTTCGGCTTGCGCGGTGGCGAAGGCGTGCTCGAGTTCGTCGGGCCCGTTGACCGCGCGCATGCCCTTGCCGCCGCCGCCCGCGGTCGCCTTGAGCATCACGGGATACCCGATCTTGCGCGCCGCGGCCAGCGCTTCGGTGGGCGAAACGAGGATGCCGGTGCCGGGGGTGGTGGGCACTTTGGCTTCCTGCATGATGGCTTTGGCCGTGGCCTTATCGCCCATCTGCTGGATCACCGAGGGTGCGGGGCCGATGAAGGTCAGCCCATGATCGGCGCAGATCTCCGCGAAGCGCGCGTTCTCGGCCAGGAAGCCGTAACCCGGATGCACCGCGTCGGCGCCCGAAATCAACGCGGCCGAAATGATGTTGGGGATGTTGAGGTACGAGCGCGCGCTCGGGCCGGGACCGACGCAGTACGCTTCGTCGGCGCGGGCGACGTGCAGCGAGGCGCGGTCCGCTTCGGAAAAGATGGCGACCGTTTCGGCGCCGGCCTCGTGCGCGGCGCGGTTGACCCGCAGCGCGATCTCGCCGCGGTTCGCAATCAGAATCTTCTTGAACATTACGACGCGTCTTCGAGCGCGAACAGCGGTTGCCCGTATTCGACGGCCTGGCCGTCGCCGACGTAGACCGCCGACAGTTTGCCCGGAGCCGTCGTGCGCACCGGGTTGCGAATCCCGAGCGCCTCGACGTAGGCCAGTTCGCGGCCGGCTTCGACCTCCGCACCCTCGGCCACGGCCGGACGCGAGAAGCGGACGATGCCCACGAACTCGGCCTTGAGCACCTGACCCGGCTGCGCCGGCTGCGCGGCCGCGCCGTTGAGATAGGGCGCTTCGAGGGCGGGCACGTCCGCGACGGGCTCAATGGAGGCCTCGGCCGGAGGCGCGGGCCTCCGGCTGACCTCGATCGTCAGCTCGTCCTCCTCGATCCGAAAGCGTTCGAGGCCGGCATCGACGCAGAACGCTGCTGCTCGCCGTACTCGCGCGACCGTTTCGTCCCAATCCACAGCCCGTGCCGTTCGAGCCGCGAGGGAGCCTATCCGCCCGGCAGCCGGGTCACCTCCGCGCGCGCGCCCGCGGGCAGACGCTCCAGGGCCTCCCGGTAGTCCGGGTCGATCTCGGCCAGCGGCGCGAGGGCGAAGGCCCGCTCGAAGAGCCGGGCGTGGGGGATCACGAGGTCGGGATCGGCCAAGCGCAGGTCGCCGTAGGCCAGGATGTCGAGGTCGACGACGCGCGGACCCCAGCGGAAGGTCTCGGTCCGGCCCAGTTCGGCTTCCAGACGTTTCAGTTCGGCCAGGAGTTCGTGCGGGCCGAGCGCGGTTTCGAGCAGCACCGCCGCGTTGACGAACGGCGGCTGGTCGGTGACGCCCCACGGCGCGCTCCGGTAGAAGGACGAGCGGGCCGTCACCTCACCCAGGCCCGCGAGCGCAGCGACGGCCCGCTCCAGCGTGGCCTGCGAGTCGCCGAGATTGGAACCCAGACCGATCCGCGCGAGCGCCATGGCGGGGGCGCCTCAGCGCGTCGCGCGCAGCGTGACGGCCGGCGTGGCGCCGGCGAGCAAGCCGGGCTTGGCGATGGTCAATTCCGCGGCGGCGACCCGGGCGTCGCGCATGACCTCGGCCAGGATCTCGTCGCCCAGACGCTCGAGCAATGCGTACGAGCGCTCGCGCACGATGAGGACGATCGTGGCGTGCAGCGCGGCGTAGTCGAGCGTGTCCTCGAGCCGGTCGCTGCGCCGGGCCGCGGCCAGGTCGACGTCGAGACGGAGGTCGAGATCGAAGGGCTGCGGATGGTCGCGCTCGCCCGGATTGGCGCCGTGGCGTCCGTAGGCCCGGATGGCGCGCACCTCGATGCGATCGCGCGCGGCGCTCACGCGCCGCTCCAGCCGTCGGGCCGCCAGCCGCGCGCGATCGCGTCGGCAACGCGCACCGTGTCGCGCATCGCGGCGACGTCGTGCACGCGCACGATGTCGATGCCCGCCGCGGCGGCGAGCGCAACCGTCGCCGCGGTCGCAAACGCGCGCTCGTCGACCGGACGCCCCGTCAGCTTTCCCAGCGTCGACTTGCGCGAGGTGCCGAGCAGCGTCGGGAAGCCCAACGCAACAAGACGCGGCAAGGCTCCGAGCAACGCCAGATTCTGTTCGGGCGTCTTGCCGAAGCCGATGCCCGGATCCAGGACGACGCGCTCGCGCGGAAGGCCCGCGGCGACCGCCCGCGTCGCTTGAGCGTACAGCGAACGCAACACGCCGTCGACGTCGGCGCCGCCGTTGTGCATGATCGCAACCGGCGCACCGCAAGCCACCGCCGCTTCGAGCAACGCGGCGTCGAGACCGTGAATCGAATTGAGCAGATCGCCGCCCGCCGCGTGCGCGGCGCGAAAGACGGCGGGTTTGAACGTGTCGATCGAGAGGATGGCCTCGGGCGCGGCGGCGCGCACGGCGCGCACGGCGGGCACCAGCCGGCGCAACTCTTCCTCGAGCGGGATCGGCACGTGTCCGGGGCGCGTCGACTCCGCCCCGAGGTCGAGGATGTCGGCGCCCGCGGCGCGTTGTTCGAGCGCGCGCTCGAGCACCGCGGCGGGTTCCGCCAAACCGTCGCCGGAGAACGAATCGGGGCTGGCGTTGACGATGCCCATGAGGTACGTGCGCTCGCCCCACACCAGGCGCGCGCCGCGAACCTCGAGCGCGTCAGCTTCGCGAACGCTCGGCGACATTCGTCAGCCACCAATCGCGCAGCGTGCCGACGACGAAGGTGGAACCGGTGACCACCACGATGCCGTCGCCGTCGCCGTTCCGGCGCGCGATCGCCAGCGCTTCGACGGGTTCGCCGATGGCGCGCGCGGCGAAGCCGTGCTGCTCGGCCATGTTGGCCAAGCGCGACGGGCGCGTCGAGGTGCGCCCGGGCAGCTCGAAGGCCGTGAAGATGAACGAACTCGGCAACCCGAAGAGCGGCGTGAGCACGCCGAGCGCGTCCTTTTCGTCGGAGACGGCGATCACGAACGTGAAGCGCTTTCCGGGAAAGGTCTCGCGCAGCGCTTCGGCCAGGCTACGCGCCTTGTCGGGATTGTGCGCGACGTCGAAGACCACCGCCGGATGCGCCGGAAAGAACTCCATGCGTCCGGGAATCACGAGATTGGCGAAGCCCGCTTCCACCTGCGCGGGCGTGGGCCGCAAGTCCGCGCGCAGCGTCTCGAGCGCGACGATCGCGGTCGCGGCATTGCGTTGCTGGAAACGGCCGAGCACCGGCAAAGCGAGCGTATAGGTCGCGCTCTGCGTGACGACGTCGAACGACTGACCGTACCGCTCGCCGGAACGCGCGACGACTTGCGCGTGTTCGGAGACGGCGATGAACGGTGCGCCGGCGCGCCCGCAAGCCGCTTCGATCACCTCGCGCGCGGGGCTTACCGCGTCGCTGACCAGCGGCACGCCGGCCTTCGCGATGCCCGCCTTATCGCGCGCGATCAACTCGACCGTGTCGCCCAATATCTCGGTGTGGTCGAGGCCGACGTTGGTGATCACGCTGGTCTCGGGGCGGAGCAAATTCGTCCCGTCGAGCGAACCGCCGACCCCGACCTCGATCACCGCTACGTCGACCTTCGCCTCGCGGAAGTGCACGTACGCGAGCGCCAACAGCGTTTCGTAATACGAAGGCCGGCCGTACTCTTGGGCCGTCGCCTGCAGCGCGGGCATCATCTCGTCGAGCAGCCGCGCGAACTCTTCTTCTTCCACCGCGCGGCCGTCGATGCGCGCGCGTTCGGTCATAGAACTCAGGTGCGGCTTGGTGTGCAAACCGGTGACGCGGCCGGAGGCGGTGAGGGCGGCGGCAATCATCGTGCAGGTCGAGCCTTTGCCGCTCGTGCCGCCGACGTGGATCGTGGGATACTGCAGGTGCGGATCGCCGAGGTTGCGCAGCAGCGCCGACATCCGCTCGAGGCGCTGCGGATTGCGGCGCGAGGCGGTCTCGTTGATCGTGCCCAGCAGATACTCGCCGGCTTCGCGAAAGGTCATCATCCGTCTTTGACTGCGCCCGCGAGCAAATCGAGCGCGTGCGGTAACACGGGACGCACGACGCCGAGCGTTTCGCGCACGGCTTTGGGACTGCCCGGGAGGTTGACGATCAAGGTGGCGCCGCGCACGCCGGCGATGGCCCGCGAGAGCATCGCGCTCTTCACGATCGCCATCGAGGCGGCGCGCATCGCCTCGCCCATTCCCGGCACTTCGTAATCGAGAATTGCGGCCGTCGCCTGCGGCGTGCGGTCGCGCGGGGCGAGCCCGGTGCCGCCGCTGGTCACGATCAACTGCACGCGTTGCGCGTCGCAGAGATCGATCAATTCGGCCTGCAATGCGGCGGGATCGTCGGGCAACACGCGGGTGCGTTCGATCGCAAACGAATCGCCGAGCACCTCGCCCACGACGGGCGCGCACGCGTCGGGCCGCGTGCCCGAAGCCGCCCGGTCGGAGAGGATCACCACGGCCGTCCGGTACGCACTCACGCGGGCTCCGCCGGCCACGTGCCGCTCTTGCCGCCGCGTTTTTCGACGAGCTGGATCGACTCGATCGCGATGCCGCGTTCGAGCGCCTTGGTCATGTCGTAAATCGTCAGGGCCGCGATCGCGGCGGCCGTCATCGCTTCCATCTCGACGCCCGTCTGCGCGTTCGTGCGCGCCGAGGCGTCGATGCGCAAGAGGCCGGGCTCGTCCCAGGCGAAGCCGACCTCGACTTGCGCGAGCGGTAGCGGGTGCGCGAGCGGAATCAAGTTCGCGGTTTGTTTGGCCGCCATGATGCCCGCCAATTGCGCGGCCACGAAGGCGTCGCCTTTCGGCAACGTCACCGCGCGCAGCGCCTCGGCCGTTGCGGCCGACATGCGCACCAAGGCTCGTGCGCGAGCGAAGCGCTCCGTGACCGCCTTGCCGGCGACGTCGACCATCACCAGGCCGCCGTCGGACCGGACGTGCGTCGGCCGGCCGGCTATCGGGCGCTCGGCGCCGAAGCGCCGCTCTGAAAGCGCATCCAGACCAGTGCGACGACGCCCAAAACCGCGAACACGACCGCGTGCTTGACGTGCGGCCCGGGCGTATGCGCGGCGAACTGCACGGTGCCGCTGCCGTAACCGACGGCGAGCGCAAAGCAGATGAGGGCGACGACGAGCGCGACGATTTTCATGCGATGACTTTCGTGAGGGCGAGGACCAGGCACACGGACCCGAATACGAGGCAATACCATCCGAACGGCCGCAAATCATTCGTACGAAAGTAGCGCGTGAGAAACGTAACCGAGGCATAGGCGGTTACGGCCGCGACCACGCCGCCCACGAGCGACTCGATCAGCACGCCGTGCGCGGCCGGGGCGAAGAGCCGCGGGATCTCGAGCACCGACGCCGCGCCGATGGCCGGCGTGGCCAGCAGAAACGAGAAGCGCGCTGCATCCTCGTGATCCAAGCCGACGAGCAACCCGGTGACGATCGACGAGCCCGAACGCGATATGCCGGGTAGCAAGGCAAGCGCCTGCGAGAAACCGACGCCGACGCCGGACGGGTAGGGTAGCGCGCCGAGCGCGATGTCGCCGGATTTGGCTCGTTTGAGTCGCTCGCCCGAGAACATCACGAACGCGTTGAGGATGAGGAAACCCGCGACGAGCGTCGCCGAACCGAAGAGCCGCTTCACCGGCTCTTCGAGAAACACGCCGACGAGCGCGAGCGGGATCGTGCCCGCGACGAGCAGCCAGCCCAGCCGCTCGTCGGGATCCTCGCTGATGCGCCCGCGCACGACGCTGCGCGTGAGACCGCCCGCGATGCGCGCCCAATCCGCGCGATAGAAGACCAGCAGCGCAAGCGCCGTGCCCAGATGCAAGGCCACGACGAAGGCCAGGAACGTCGGATCGCTGCGATCGATGCGCCAGCCGAAGAGCGCGGGCAACAGCACGGTGTGGCCTAAACTCGAGACCGGGAAGAGTTCGCTGACGCCCTGCAAGACGGCGAGCAGCATCGCTTGCAGGAACGTCACCGNNCTACTGCGGGTTGAACTCGGCGCGGAAGATGTACGAGCCGGGGATCTTCGCGCAGTTCTCGATTTCGGGATTGAACGTGCTCGCGCGCGCGGCCGTCAACGCCGATTGATCGAGCGCCGCATTCCCGGAAGACTTGTAGACGGTAACGTTCGAGACCGCGCCGGTCGCCGTCAAGGTCACCTTGACTTGCGTAACGCCCGAGGCGCCCTGCTGGCGTGCGATGTCGGGATACTCGGGGTCGAC
>PLFC01000064.1 GCA_003136655.1 Vulcanimicrobiota bacterium | reverse complement strand
ATCGACCTCGTGCGCGAACAGATCCGCGTGGCGGCGGGCGAGCGCCTCGGCTACGCACAGGACGCGATTCGAGCGCGCGGGCATGCGATCGAAGTCCGGGTCAACGCGGAGGATCCCGCGCAGAATTTCCGCCCCGCGCCCGGCACGCTCACCGGCTATCGCGAGCCGTCGGGATTCGGCGTGCGCGTCGACGCCGCGGCGACGGCGGGCGGCACGATCAGCCCCGACTACGACTCGATGATCGCGAAGCTGATCGTCTGGGCGCCCACGCGCGATCAGGCCCGCGCGCGCTTGCGCCGCGCCATCGACGACTATCACATTGCCGGGGTGCCGACCACCCTGCCCTTCCTGCGCGCGCTCAACGACAGCCCCGACGTGGTGGCGGGCACCTACGGCACCGCGACGCTCGAAACGTTCGCGGAGACCTGGACGCCGCCGCTCGACGCAAGGACCGCAGCCGACGACGCGACCGTTGCCGCACCGGACGGCGAAAGCGGCGAGATCGTGCGCGTCGAGGTCAACGACAAGCTCTTCCGGGTGCGCATCCTCGACCGTCCGGGCGGCCGCTTCGGCGCGGGCAACGGCGCCGCGCGCGCGCCGCGCAAACCGGCGGCGGCGAAAGCCCGTGGCAACGGACGCGTCGCGAGCGGCAACGACGTGGTTGCACCGATGCACGGCGTCGTCGTCGAATTGACCGTGAACGAAGGTGCAACCGTCGCCGAAGGCCAGGTCGTAGCGATCGTCGAGGCCATGAAGATGATGAACGAAATCCGCGCGCACCGTGCGGGCACCGTCGCGAAGGTTCACGCCGAAAAAGGCGCCACCATCGAATCCAACTCACCACTGATCACGCTTGCGTAAGCGGATCGCCGGATGAACCTCACGCTCTTGCGCGTGGCGCTCGCGATCGGATTCGCCGTCGACTTTTTCGTGGCGATCCTTTCGCTCTTCTTCCAGAGCGCACTCGGCCCGTTGCTCGACCTGCCCATCAAGGATCCCGCCGTCACGACCTTCGCCGGCGGCGAGATCCTCATCGTCTCGCTCCTCTACCTCGCCCTGATCCGCGCGCCGTATCGCTACCGCGCGCTGCTCTGGCTCGTCGTGCTCGATCAACTCTTCGCGTTGGTATTACCGGCGTACGAGATCGCGCGCGGTAACATGGCCGCCACCTGGAAAACGGTCGGGCCGATGCCCGGCAACGTGCTCTTGGGCGGCGTGTACCTCTACGCGCTGGTGCGGCTCGGGCCGCCGCCGCGAGCCGGCACCGCGCCGCCGCTTTAAGGCGTGTAGATCTGCACGTTGGCGTAGAACGTCGCGCCGGTGCCGAAGGGATAGCCGTTGCTCGCACCGCCGAAGCAGTACAGCAGGTTTGCGGCCGTCACCCCCGCGGCCCCGATCGTCGCTTGCGGCATCGATTCCAGATTTCCACCGACGGGCTTCGGATCGTACGATTCGAGCGTTGCGAGCGGGTCGCCATTCGCGTCCGCGCCGCCGGCCATGTACAAGTGTCCCTTCACGACGCTCGCACAGGCAGCGTTCTGCACGATGGGCGCCGGCGCGCCGGACTTCCACTTGTTCGTTTTCGCCGCGTACTTTTCGTTGTCGGTCGTGCCGCCGTTGTTGCCGAGACCCGATCCCACGTAAATAGACGCACCGACGGTGCCCACGCCCGGATCCGACTTCGCAACCTTCAGCGGCGCCTCCGTCGTCCATGCATTCGTCGCCGGATTGTAGCTCTCGACGGTCGTAAGGCGCGAGCCGGCGGCGTAGCCTCCGATCGCGTAGATGATCCCGTTGTAGACCGCGGCTTGCACGCTGTCCCGCGCGGTCGGCATCGGCGCCAGCGTCGACCACGAATCGCTTTGCGGATCGTACGCCTCGACGACGTTGGTCACCGAGCCGTCCGTGGTCTGGCCCCCGATCGCGTACAGGATCCCGTTGACGACGGCCGAGGCGAAGGCCCAGCGCGGCGTGAGCATCGGCGCACCCGACGACCACGCATTCGTCGCCGTGTCGTAGATTTGATTGAGACCCAGCACGCCGCTGCCGTTGACGCCGCCGACGACGTAGACGTTGCTCCCGACGGTGCCGGCTCCGGCGGCGAGGCTCGCCGTCGGCATCGCCGTGCCCGCGCTCCACACGTTATGCGTCACCTTTTTTGGGGGCGCGAATTCCCGGCTCGCGGTCAGGCTCTGCGCGCTCTGCTGAGCGGGCGTGGCGCCCGGCGCGCCCGAGCAACCGGCAAGGGCGACCAACGCCGTAAGGGTAATCGCGCCTCGCGAGGCCATTGAGATCGTAATCACGAGCGTCCTCCAGTATCGAGCGCGGAAAGTCGTAGGGCGGCTTCCCCTCTCAACCTATCAGCTCGATCGAAACCGGGGCATGGGGGGAAACCCTACGCCGGCGTCATGGGATGGCCACGCTGCCGCTCTTCGATTGCCCGGGCCCTCGAAGGTGGGCGCGCGAAGCGCCCCGGCGAAAGGCGGACGAGTGCACGGAAACGGAAAGCGTCCCTCCCACGCCCGGGCCGAGAACGCCTCGGGCATTCCGCTCGAACCGGTCTATCGCGCCTCGGCTGAAGCCGAAGCGTTCGAGCGCGGCGAGCCGGGGTCGTTTCCGTTCACGCGCGGCACGCGGTCCGACGGGTACCGCGGCCGGCTCTGGACGATGCGCCAGTATGCCGGCTTCGCGACCGCGGCGGAGTCGAACGCGCGCTACCGCTATCTCTTGGCCCGCGGGACGACGGGGCTTTCGGTCGCCTTCGACCTGCCCACCCAACTCGGCTACGACTCGGATGCGCCGCAGTCGCGCGGTGAGGTGGGCAAGGTGGGCGTGGCGATCGACCACGTGCGCGACGTGGAGACGCTCTTCGACGGTATTCCACTCGACGAAGTGACCGTTTCGATGACGATCAACGCGCCCGCCTCGATCTTGCTCGCGATGGTGCTGGCCGTCGCGCGGCGTCGCGGCATACCGTTCGGCAAGCTCGGCGGCACGATACAGAACGACGTGCTCAAAGAGTACGTCGCGCGCGGCACGTACATCTATCCGCCCAAGCCCTCGATGCGCTTGGTGACCGACGTGATGGCCTATTGCGCGCGCGAAGTGCCGCAGTGGAACACGATCTCGATTTCCGGCTACCACATCCGCGAGGCGGGCTCGACGGCGGTGGAAGAGATCGCCTTCACGCTGGCCAACGCGAAGTCGTACCTGCGCGCCGCCCGCGCGGCGGGTCTGGACATCGACACGATCGCGCCGCGCATCTCGTTTTTCTGGAACGCGCACAACGACTTCTTCGAAGAAGTCGCCAAGTTCCGTGCGGCGCGTTACCTTTGGGCGACGATCGTGCGCGAGGAGTTCGGCTCGACCGATCCGCGTTCGCAGATGTTGCGCTTCCACACCCAGACCGGCGGTTCGACGCTCACCGCGCAAGAGCCGGACAACAACGTCGTACGCGTGACGCTGCAGGCCTTCGCCGCCGTGCTCGGCGGCACCCAATCGCTGCACACCAACGGCAAGGACGAAGCCCTCGCGCTGCCCACGGCGGAGTCGGCGCGCGTGGCGCTGCGCACGCAACAGATCATCGGCTACGAGAGCGGCGCCGCCGATGTCGTCGATCCGCTGGCCGGCTCGTACTACGTCGAGTCGCTGACCGACGCGCTCATCGAACGTGCCAAGAGTCTGATCGACGAAATCGACGGCCTCGGCGGCAGCGTCGAGGCGATAGCCTCGGGCTGGATGCAGGCGCGTATCGCCGAATCGGCCTATCGGGCCCAACAGGAGATCGAGAGCGGCCGCGCGGTCGTGGTGGGCGTCAATCGCTTCGTCGAGCCCGACGCGGGCGGCGTCGGGCCGGTCCTGCAGCGCATCGATCCCGCAATCGAACGCGAGCAGGTCGCGCGCTTGGCGGCGTATCGCGCCGAGCGCGACGGAGCATTGGTGGAGCAAAGGCTGGACGACGTGCGGCGCGCCGCCGAAGGCAACGACAACCTGATGCCGCACTTCGTGGAAGCGGTCGACGCGGGTGCCACGCTCGGCGAAATCTGCAACGTGCTGCGCGAAGCGTTCGGCACGCACGTCGCCACGGAGGTCGTGGGATGAACGGCTGGACGATCGATCACGTAGCCATAGTGGTCGCCGACCTCGAAGCGACGATCGCGCTCTACACCGGGACGCTCGGCTTCGCGCAACTCTATCGCGAGATCGTGGCCGATCAGGGCATCGAAGCGGTGGGCATCCGCACGGGCGACTCGGTCATCGAACTCTTGCGGCCGCTTTCGGAAGACTCTCCGATTGCGAAGTTCCGCGGCGACGCCGCAACCAAGATGCACCACATCGCGTACCGCGTCGGCGACATCGTCGCGGAACTCGCGCGGCTCAAGGCCGAAGGCGTGCGGCTCATCGACGAGACGCCGCGCAAGGGCGCCCACGGCAACACGATCGCCTTCCTGCACCCCAAGAGCACGGGCGGCGTGTTGACCGAACTCTGCCAACCCGCCCGCTGATCAGGCCGGCGGCAACGGCACTCGCGGCTTCAGGCGCACGTCGATCTGCGTCTCGAACGTCCGGTCCCAGGGCAGCGTGATCGTCAAACCCGCATCGCGATACTGCGGATAGATCGCGGCCAGCAGGTCGAGTCCGAGCGGCCAGAGCAACGCGCGGTTGTCGTGCGCGGCCTCGCTCGCGACCTCCGGCAGCAGCAGCGTGGTATCGATGCCACGCGCGCGCAACTCCGTGTTGAGCACCGGCCGCACGAACTGGTGGAAGGCATAGTCGTCGATGTAGCGGTCGAGTAAGAACTGCGCGTGCGCGCGCGCGTCGTACCTGCCGGCACGCCTTCCGGCGCCGGCCGCGATTGCGGTCGCGAGCGCGGTACCGACCGTATTGGCGTTGGTGTTCCACGAAGCGTAGGCATCGATGCGCCCGGCGAGACCGCGCGCGATCAGGACGTCGGTCAGCGCCCGCTGCTCCGGCCCGGGCTCGCCGCGCAGAAAGGTCAGATCCGCAACCGCCACGCTGCGGCCCGCCGCCACGTCGGCGGCGAGCGCGTCTTCGAAGCGTCGCTCGTCGGCCTCGCTCGTGCCCGGAACGCGCACGTAGAGAAGCACGTCGGCCTGGGCCGGCACCGTCACGCGACGGCCGCCGCACGCGCCGATGATGTGACCGATCGTGGTGTCGATCGGCACGAACTCCAACTGATCGTTGAAGGCCGCCGCGTCAGGACGCGAATACGCGACCGCGATCGCGGGCGTCCAGCGCACGTTGCGCGCGAACGCCTGGGCGAGCAGCACCATGCCGAGTTCGTCGGCGCCCGGTTCGATCGACGCGCGCTCCTCGAGCCCGAAGCGCCGCGCACGCGCCTGCAGTTCCGCTACGTCGCGCAAATGCAGGCCGGTCGGGCCGGCATCGTCCTGACCGAGCACCAAGCGGTCCACGCCGCCCTCGGCCGCGATCAGCAGCGCGTAGTCGTCGACTTCCAAGTTGCGTGCGCGCGTGTCGAGATACGCTTGCAGGGTCGCGCCCAGGCGCTCGCGCAGTTGCGTCGCGACCCCGCGCTGCTCGGGGGTCTGCGGCGGATCGGGCAGATTTGCGTACTGCTGCAGCGCATCGACGGTCGCGCCCGTTGCGTAGTAGCCTTTGGCCGGGCCTAGATCGGGCACGCCGGTGGGCGCGAGACGCATGATCGTGCCGAACGCCGCCACGAACGCGGCGGGCCGCGCCGCTCGAATCGCTGCAAGCGCGCGGAGGCGCGCGAAGCCGTCGATGGCCCACACGCCCGGAATGCGCGAGGCGACGAGGCCGCCGTAGACCAGCATGTCGGTGGAGACCACGATCGCCGACACGCCTTGCGTCTGCGGCGAGGCCAGCCAGCGCAGGATCGCGTCGGGATTGCCGGGGGTCAAATAGTTGCCGAGCAACGCGCGCGGCGGCGTCAAAACGGGTTGCCCCGCGATCGCGCCGAGCATGACCGGCAGCTGATAGGTCACCGGCCTGTCGTCGAGCGGCACGAACGCGATGCTCGGCCCTTGCGCCGATGCCGCGTCGACGCGACCGAATGCCGCGAGCGACCACGCGAGCAGGAGCGCCCCGCAGAAAGAGACGCCCCTCTGGGCGAAGGAAACCCCGATGCGCAACCTCACCTCCGAACCGGAACTCCACTTTCGCCGCATGACCTCCGGCGACCGCCGCGAGGCGCACGAGTTGCTGCTCGACCTCCTCGCCGGCGACGAGCACTATGCCGACTCGCGCGAGGCCTACGCCGGCGACAAAGCCGACCGGGCCGGTACGGAGGCCGCACTCGGCGCGGCGCTGACGTTATTCTTGGATCGTCCCGACTATGGTTTCGTCTGGATGTCGTTCGAAGAGGAACGCGCGGTCGGCTGCGCGCTCGTCGCCTATGCGATCTCGCCGGCGCTCGGTGAGATCGTGGCCAACCTCGACGGCGTCGTGGTCGCACCCGGACAACGCCGGCGCGGCATCGGCACGCAGATGATCGAGGCACTCGGCGAGCACCTGCGCGCCGCCGGGATCGCGCGGCTCGACGTGTCGGTCAACATGCGCAACGGCGCGGCGCGCGAATTCTGCATCGCGCTGGGCTTTCTCCCTACCTATGAGGAGCGCTACGCGCTCATCTTATAGGCCGGCCCGGTAGCGGGCGACCCGCCGGTCGCAACAGCGTGAGCGGATGCGTCGAGAGCACCAGCGGCCGGCGCGGCGCCTGCGAGAAGTCGAAATCGTTTGCGAGGTCGCCGTATGCGGCCTGCGCGTCGCGATAGTCCGGCCGCGGATCGGGCCGGCCCGCCTGGGACATGCTCTCGCCGTTGAGAAACGTCTGCTCGATGAACGTGAGATAGCAATCGGTGCTACAGACCTGATGATCGATGTAGCCTTGCTTCGCGTATGGGCTGATCATCCAGGCGGGGACGCGTATGCCCAAACCGAGTTCGTCGAACTGATACGGGGGCGGTTCGTGATCGTAGAAGCCGTCGGCGTCGTCGTAGACCACGAAAATGGCGCTACTGTTCCAGTCGGGTCCTTCCATGACGGCGTTGATCAAGCCGGTGACGTAGCTCTGCCCGTGCGCGATCGACGCCTGCGGATGTTCGGAGTCGTAGTATTCGGGCAGCAGCCAGGTGACCTGGGGCAGCGTACCCGCCGCCGCATCGCTGTAGAATTGCGTTTGATCCAACTCCGCATTGGCGACCTGGCCGTCTTGTTGAACCGTTTCGAATCCCGGTAACACGTTCCAGATGCCCGGCGTGCCGTGCTGCCCGAACGGGTTGCCCTGACCGTGATCGAGGTACACGCCCCAACTTATGCCGTTCTGATAGAGCAGGTAGGTGATATCCGTCCAGAGATCGGGCATCGGGTGCTTGTCGGCGCTCCACGGCGTACCTCCGAACGAACTGCTGCAACTGTCGACGTTCGGCGGGTCGACTTCGGTGCATTTGGCCGACCAGCCGGAAAATATCGCGAAGTGATTCGGCTCGCTCCACGACTCCACGGATTCGAAGAAGTGATCCATCAGTACGAAATTCGACGCGTACGCCCAATAGTTGGGCAGATCGGTGCCGTCGTGATAACCCATCACGTCGACGATGCAGCGCTTAGCCATCACGATGCCCTCGTCATCGTAGGCCCGTCCCGGCAGCGCATGGCCGTCCTGCGGCGAACATTTCTTGCCTAAAAACTGTTCGCGCGCAACGACGAAACCGTCCATCTTGCCGCCGTCGATGCTGATGTTCTGCCACTTGTGTCCGTGGGCGTTGCCCTGGTTGCTGTCCGTGTGATCGAGATAGGGCGTGTCGCATTGGCTCGGATACCATTGGTCGGGCAAACACGGCAGCGGCGACGGAACGCCGTCGGCACCCGGAAACGTGCCGAAGTAATGATCGAACGAACGATTTTCTTGAATGATGAAGATCAGGTGCTGTAACGGACTCTGCGGCAACCGCCGCGCGCCGGGCATCACCGCCGACGTCCAAGGCGAATACCCCGTCGGCCAAGCAAGCGCCGGGGCCGACGCAACGACGGCAAGAAGTACGACAAGACAGCTCGCCCACACGCGAGTTGACAAATTCGCTCCAGTTTTCCGGGGCCGGCAAACGTGCTGTAATTATTCTCGCTGCATGCTGCCACGCACGCGATGCGAAGTCAAGAGTCGCTGCAAAGAAGAGTGTGCGCTAGAGCAGCGCGCGCAGCTTGCCTTCTTCACGACGAAGCAAGGCTCGTGCAGCCTCCGCGTCGACCGAGCGCCGCGCCATCACGACGGCAACCTTGACGCTGCCACCCGCGCGCTCGAGTAGTCTCTCCGCTTCGCTCGCGTCGCACGCTACGAGCGTCTGCACGAGCCGTAGCGCACGCGCACGCAGCTTGGCGTTGGTTGCCACCACGTCGATCATGAGATTGTCGTGGACTTTTCCGAGGCGCACCATCACCGCGGTGGAGATCGCGTTGAGCGCGAGCTTCTGCGCGGTGCCCGCAACCAATCTGGTCGAACCGCTCAACGGTTCGGGTCCGGTTTCGAGAGCGATGGGATGTTCGCTCGCTTGCGACAACGGCGAGTCGGGGTTGCTGCTCATGCCGATCGTGTATGCGCCGAGCGCGCGCGCCGTGCGTACGAACGCGACCACGTAGGGCGCCGTGCCGCCGGCAGACAAGCCGATGACCGCATCGCCCGCGCGAACCGCCCGGGCTTCGCGTTCACCCGCCGCCGCGTCGTCCTCGGCACCTTCGACGGCGCGTATCAATGCCTCGGAGCCACCGGCGATGTGCGCGCGTACGAGCTCGGGCGGCGTGCCGAAGGTGGGCGGACACTCGGCCGCATCGAGCGTGCCGAGGCGTCCGCTCGTGCCCGCTCCGGCATAATGCAGCGAACCTCCCGCGGCGAGCAAGCCGGCAATTCGCTCGACTGCGACGGAGAGTGCGGGTCCGGCGCGCAAAACCGCATCGAACGCACGACCTTGACTCCGCGTCAACGTCGCGATCAATTCTTCCACCGGGAGCGCGTCGAGCCCGCGCGTCGTCTCGTCGACGCCTTCCGTCGGCGGCAAACCCCCTGCGCCGCTCACGCTAAAGCTTCGGCGAAGCGCAGCGCCGCACGCGCCGGCTCGTCGCGCAAACGCACGATGGCGGCGCCCGGCACCTCGTTGACCACGCGCAATTCGAGCAGATAACTCAGCAGACTGTTCTCGCGCAGGAGGCCGCCCGCGAAGGCGACCGCGGGCGACTTCTCGTGCAGGTCCACCGCCTTGGCCGCCGCCCGCACGAGGTCGCCCAAATCGAGCGCGGCCTTCTGCACGATGCGCGTGGAGACGCGATTGCCCTTGCCGGCGAAAGCGACGATGCTCGGCGCCATGCCGGCGACCTTCGCCACATCGAGCGGGCCGCCGTAAATCGCGGTCAGCAAACCTTCGCGATCCGTGCAACCGAGAACGCGTTCGGCGAGCGCGGTGGTTTCGTCGCCGCGAGCGCGACCGTCGTAGGCGCGCGCGAGCAACTCGATCGCGGCGAAGCCGATGCGAAACGCCGAGCCCTCGTCGCCGAGCAGATAGCCGAAGCCCCCAATGCGTGCGCGACGCTCGCCGTTCTCGGCGTACGCGAAGGAGCCCGTACCCGCGATGAGCACGATGCCCGGACCGTCGGGCACCGCGGCGCGCAGCGCCGTCTCCGCATCGCCCGCAACGGCGAGCCGGAGCGTGCCGGGCAAGCGCGCGCGCAGCGCTTCGCGCAAGCGCACCGCGGCCGTCGCTTCGCCGGCTCCGGCGGCACCGACGTACAGCGCCGAGGGCGCCGCGCCGCCGCTCACCTCGAGCACGGTCCGCGCGATCTCGCTCGCCGCCGCCTCGATGCCCAGCGACGTGGGGTTGGCCGGGCCGCCGCGGGCTTCGCGAACGAACGCGCCGTCGAGCGAGAGCGCCGCCACGGTCGACGTGCCGCCCGCGTCGACGCCGACTGCTGATGCTTGGCTCATCGTTCCCCCGTTTCGACGCGCACGCGCTCGAGCAGTTTCGGGAGTTCGAAGGGCGCGAGCGAGCCCAGCAGCGCGGGACGCCGTGCTCCGGTCACCGCGGGCAGTCCGGCGGGCCGGCCGCGCAACAACTCGTAACCGAGCAACGCGAAGGCTACTGCCTCCTTAGCGTCGGGATCGACCCCGGCTTCGTCGGAGGTTACGATCTCGAATTCGCGACCGAGCCGCTCGCGAAGCGCGTCGAGCAACGCCGCGTTGCGCGCGCCACCGCCGCTGACCACGACCCTGGCGCCGCCGCGCACCTCGCGGCGCAGGTCGCGCGCGATGCTCTCGGCGCTGAGCGCCGCGAGCGTGGCGCAGCCGTCTTCGAGCGATAGCGCCTGCAGCGCGGGATGGGCGTACAGAAACGACGCGCCGAAACGCTCGCGACCGGTCGACTTCGGCGGCGAGAGCGTAAAGTACGGATCCGCGAGCATCAGCTCGAGCAACGCGGCGTCGACGTCGCCGCGACGCGCGTACGCGCCGCCGGCGTCGAAGGCTTCGGTGCCGCCCGTTCGCGCGCGCACGAACGCATCGAGCAGCATGTTGGCCGGCCCGGTGTCCCAGCCGCGCACGTCGTCGCGCCGCGCTCCCGGCGGGATCACGGTGACGTTCGCGATACCGCCGAGATTGAGCGCGACCGTCGCGCGTTCGGCGCCGCCGAAGAGCAGCGCGTCGACGTAGGGCACGAGCGGCGCGCCCTGTCCGCCCGCGGCGCAATCGGCGCGCCGGAAATCGTAGGCGACCGTGGCCTCGGCACGCTCGCGAATCGCGAAGGGATCGCCGATCTGCCAACTCGCGCCCGCCGCGCCGTCGTGAAACAGCGTCAGACCGTGGGAGGCGACGTAGTCGGGCGCAACGTCGCCGGCAACCCTGCGCACCGCCTCGCCGAAGGCGGCGCCGAGCGACGCATCGAGCGCGGCGATCTCACCGAGCGCGGGCGCATGCGGCGGCAATGCCGCGCGCAAGCGTTCGCGCACCGCTTCGGAAAACGGGACGGTAAGGAAGTGCAGCAGTTCGATCGCGTAGCCTTCGCCGCGCGGACGGATCTCGAGACAGGCCGCATCGATGCCGTCGAGCGACGTGCCCGACATCAGGCCGACGGCGCGCATCCGTCCACTTCTTCCACGACGGCGTCGCAGACAGCGGCGCGCACCTCACGCAGATCGTTGCGTCCGAAATAGACGGCGTTGGTCAAGAACACGATCGACAGATCGCGCTCGGGGTCGGCCCAGACGCACGTGCCGGTGAAGCCGGTGTGGCCGAACGTCGCAAACGACATCGCGGCGCCGCACGAGTTGGCGTCGCTGGTCTTGAGCGCCCAACCCAAGCCGCGCCGCAACACGGGGTCCGCGCCCCATTCTTCGACCGCACTGCGAGCCAAGACGAAATCGAGCGCGCCGCCCGGCCTGCCGGTGCGCGGCGCGAGGAAAGCTTCGCTCAGCAGCGCGACGTCGCGCGCGGTTCCGAAAAGTCCGGCGTGACCGGCGATCCCGTTCATCAGGTGCGCCTTTTCGTCGTGCACCGTGCCCCGCACCCGGCCCCGCCAGGCATCGCGCTCGGTCGGCGGAATCGTACGACGCTCGCGTTCGCCCGGGCGGTACGCGGTCTCGCGCGCGCCGAGCCGCGTGCAGGCAGCCTGCATCACCGCCGGCAACCCCGCCCCGAGCGCGCGCGAAAGCACGGTGCCGAGCGCGATGAAGCCCAAGTCGCTATAGATGACGCGCTCGCCCGGAGACGCCGCGAGCGGCCGCAGNNGTGTGCGCGAGCAGCATACGCAGCGTGATCGGCGCGTGCGCCGTACCGCGCCATTCGGGAACGAACGCGTGGAGCGGCTCGTCGAGTTCGAGATCGCCCGCCTGCACGGCGAAGAGCGCCGCGGCCGCGACGAAGACTTTCGTGAGCGAAGCCAGATCGAAGCGCGTGGTCACGTCCGTCGAGGGCGATCCCGCTTCGTCGTCGAGCGTTCCGAACGCGCGCTCGAGCACGAGGCGCCCTCTGCGTTCGACGCGCAGCACGGCGGCGGTGAAACGCGTGCCGCACGCGGCGTTCACGATCGCCTCGGCTTTCATGCCACACGCACCGGCAGGCGCCCCCGCGGCACGGCGCGCCCGGCGAGCACCGAGGCCAGCGCCTCGAAGGTCGTCGCATCGTCGCCGAACGTGCAGAGCACGGTGCGTGCCTGGGGAAAACGCGCGACGTCGAAGGGCTCGAGCGCGGCGATCACGAGCGCATCCGGCGATCGCTCGAGCAACGCATCGACGGCGCGGGCCTGTGCGGGCACGAGATGCGCGCGACGGGTGACGATCGCCACCTGCCGGTCGCCTTGCGTCGCCAGCAAATCGACGAGCATCGCGACGATTTCGGCCGGCGGATCCAGCGGCACGCGCAGCGATTCCGCCCGAATCTTGCGCTCCCGCAACATCACGTGCAGCGCGCTCGCCTCCGCGCGCGAGCCGACTCCATCGGCCGCCGATCCCTCGAACGAGATGAGATTGAGCACGCGGCCCGGATCGAGCACGGGATTGCCGCGCACGAGTGCGATCGCGGCTTCGGCCACCAGCCGCGCGACGGTGGCGGGCGCGGGCTCAACCTCGCGCGCGGCGCTCAGCGCCTCCAGCTTGCGCCGGAAGGTCGCGGCGCGGGAGCGTGCGTCTTCGAGGCGTTCCAAGGGCAGACGTCCGGCACGCACCGCCGCGACGATCGCGTCGCGCGCAGCAACCGCAAGTTCGAGATCGTGACTGATCGTCAGCGCGTCGGCGCCCGCTTCGAGCGCGTCGACCGCCGCCGCAATCGTGCCGGGATCGCGCGCGATCGCATCCATCGAGAGGCAATCGGTGAAGCAAAGTCCGTCGAAACCGAGCTCGTCGCGCAACACGTCGTACAGCAGCCGCCGCGACGAGCCCGCCGGACGTTGGGAATCGAGCGCCGGCACGAGCAGATGGCCGGCCATCACGCCGAGCGCCCCCGCCGCGATGCCGGCCCGAAACGGTTCCAGTTCCCGCGCGCGCAAGACTTCACCGTCGACCAGGATGTGCGGCAAGTCGAGATGCGAATCGACGGCGCTCGCGCCGTGGCCGGGAAAATGCTTCAGTACCGAAGCAACTCCGCCGCGCTGCAGGCCGCGGGCAAGGGCGGCGCCGAGCGGCGCGACGCGCGCCGGATCGTCGCCGAGCGCACGCGTCCCGATGACGGTGCTCCCCGGTTCGAGCAACAGGTCGAGCACGGGCGCGAAGTCGACGGCGGCGCCGGCGCGCCGAATCTCCGTCGCGAGCGCGAGCCCGAAGCGTTCGGCAAGCACCGGATCGCCGCTCGCACCCAGCGCCAACGCCGAGGGAAACGTGGCGAAACCGCGTTGCAAACGCGCGACGCGACCGCCTTCCTGATCGATCGCGATCTGCGGCGCGTCGCCGTCCGCATTCGTCAGCGCTACGCGCAGCGACTCGACGAGCGCAGCCGTCGTTTCGGGCGCCGTCACGTTGCGCGCGAAAAGGATCAGGCCGCCCGGTCCCAGAGCGCGCAGCCGTTCGATGTCGGCGACCGTGCCCGGTGCGGTGCCTGCGAAGCCCACCCAAAACAGGCTGCCTGCGAGCCGTTCGAGCGTCACGCGCGGATCGAGACCGGTTCGATGCGCAGTCCGTCGCGCGCGGCGAAGAAGTGCGCGCGCGACGCGTCGATGCTCAAACCCACGCGCTCGCCGGCGGCGGGCAGCGGCGCACCGCCGGCGCAGCGCGCGACGAGCGACCCGAAGCCGCCGTCGACGTAGACGAATGCGTCGGCGCCGAAATCCTCGGCCGCGCGGACCACGCCGCGCACCGCACCATCCGCATCGAGCCGCACGGCCTCGGCGCGAAAGCCGGCAAGCGCGGCGCCCGGCGCGATTCCCTCTGCGGACACATCGACCTCGCCGGCCGCCGTGCGAAAGCGTCCCGCACGTATTTCGCCGGCGAGTTGTGCCATCGCGGGCGTGCCCACGAAGCGCGCGACGAACGCGTTGGCCGGTCGCTCGTAGAGTTCGCGCGGCGTGGCGACCTGTTCGAGCCCACCCTCGCGCATCACCGCGACGCGCTCGCCGAGCGAGAGCGCTTCGCTTTGATCGTGCGTCACGAAGATCATCGTCGCGCCGCAGGCGCGTTGCACGAGCGCCAACTCCACGCGCACGTCGGCGCGCAAACTCGCGTCGAGACCGGTCAGCGGCTCGTCGAGCAGGAGCACGCCGGGCTCGATTGCGAGCGCACGCGCCAGCGCCACGCGCTGCTGCTGCCCGCCGGAGAGCGAGGCGGGTTTTCGCGTCCACAATGCTTCGTCCACGCGCATTGCAAGCAGCGCGGCGCGCACGCGCCGCTCGATCTCCGCGCGAGCCACGCCGCGCGCCGCCGGTCCGTAGGCCACGTTGGCGGACACGCTGAGGTGAGGGTAGAGCGCATAGCGTTGGAAGACGAAGCCGACCGAACGCCGCTCGGGCGGCTCGCCGCGCACGTCGCGGCCGTCGATCGCCACCGCGCCGCTATCGGGGTTCTCCAAACCCGCGATCGTGCGCAATAACGTCGTCTTCCCGCAACCCGACGGGCCGAGCACCGCGAGCGTGCTGCCGTCGTCGATCTCGAGCGTGACGCCGCGCAACGCCGCCGTCGCGGCATCGCCGCGGCGGTACGTCTTCTCCACCGCGTTCAAGCGCACGCTCGCCACCGGCAATGCTATGCGCCGCGCGCGCCCGGCTTCCCGCCCTGCAGCAGGCGCCGCTACTTCAGGTTGATGATTTCGGCGAAGAAGTGGTCGCCGCGCTGGCTCAAGAAGACGTGCACGCGCTCGCCGCGCACGATGTCGGCGATCGTGTGAAAGCCGTTCTCGGAGGCCTGGATGCTCGTGCTGGGCAGGACGACGACGTCCATCAAGCCGCGGTGCTGCGTATGAACGGTCATCGTGCCCGTGCGATAGTCGATCGAGACGACTTGGCCGTCGATGGCGCCGGCGTTGCGGTGGTGGAAGGCGCCCGCCTCGCCGCGCTCGCCGTAAATGCGTTCCCCGTAGATCGGATGCGGGACGCGAGGCGGATGGGGCATGGGCTGCGCGGCGGCCGATCCGATCCCGAACACCCAGGCGAACGAAGCGTAGACCAGGGCAAACGACCGAGACCGAGGCATCACGAAACGGTAACGTACATCGTTATGAGGAGCGTTCCCGAGCGTGAATCTTCCCACGAGCACCTTTGGACCGGCAGGACCTTCAATAACCAGGCTCGGCCTGGGCGGCGAAGGCGTGTTGCGTACTTTCGGCCGCGACCGCGAAGCGCGAGACGTCATTGAGGCGGCCTTAACGGGCGGAATCACGTACTGTGAGTCCGCCAGAGCATACGCCGGGAGCGAATCATATTACGGGAAGGTGCTCGGCTCCCGCCGCGAGGCCGTATTCCTCGCAACCAAAACGCACGACCGCACGAAATACGGCGCGCTGGCCATGCTCGAAGCGAGCCTGAAGGCCCTGGGTACCGGACACATCGATCTCTGGCAGATCCACGATATTCGCGAACCCGGCGAGGTCGATGCGCTCGAAGCCGACGACGGTGCCTACGCCGCGGCGATCGAAGCGCGCAAGCGAGGCCTGGTTCGCTTCATCGGCGTCACCGGGCACCACGACCCGCTGGTCTTGCGCGACGCGCTCGAGCGCCTCGCCTTCGACTCCGTGCTCTTGCCGGTCAACCCGGCAGAGGGCAGTCTGCCGGATGCCTTCGAGCGCACGGTGATCCCGGCCGCCCGGGCCCGCGGCATGGCGGTGATCGGCATGAAAGTCCTGGCGCGCGGGCTGCTTCTGCGCACGGGCATCGGCGTGGAGGCAGCGTTTCGGTACGCCCTTTCGGCCAATCTCGACACCATCGTGGTCGGTTGCGACGACGTGGCCCAGGTGGCCGCAAACGTCCGCGCCGCCCACACCTTCGAGCCGCTCGGAGTGGCCGACCGGGCGGCGTTGGAACGGCGCGTGGCGCCCGTTGCCGAGCGCTTAGCCTACTACCGCGGTCCCGCCTCGGCCGGGGCCAGCTCGCGCGCGTAGGCGGCCCGCGCCGCCGCTCCGAGCACGGCGGGGTCCGCGGCCTCGCCCGCATCGAGGTCGGCGAGGACGGCCGCGTCGCGGCGTAAGGTGGCCTTGAGGCCCGCGCGGTCGCCGTTGGCGCAGGCCCGCGCGATCGCCGCCAAGGCCCGTACGCGCCGGACGGCCTCGTCGCTCGCCGGCCGGCCCGCGAGGATCAGGCGCAACGCGATGAAGGCCTCGTCGGCGGCGCGCACCCCGACCGCCTCGAGCGCGCGGTAGAACGCGGCCGCCGCCGGCGCGTCGGAACGCTCGGCGAGCGCGGCCTCCAAGGCCGCGGCCTTGGAAACGGGTTCGCCGAGAAGGTAGCGGTCGACGGTTTCGAAGCCCACCACATGCGCTTCGCCGTGGCGGTCCTGGGCTGCTTCACCGCGACGCTCGCACTGGCGGGCGCGGACGACTCGCGCACGCAGCTCGACGCATTGCTGACGCGCGTGCGTGATGCCGGCGGCCGACCCTACCGCTTCCACCTGCGCGCCGTCGCGAAACAGAGCGCCGACGCGGCCGCCGATACGTTCACCGTGGACGACGACGGGCCGCGCACGCTCTTGCGCCGCTGCAGCGGCCAACTCTGTAGCGGCACCTATCTCGACGGCGAGACGGTTTGGGCGATCAACCTCAACGACACGGCGCTGCCGCTCGAACCCGAAGACTCGCGGCGCATCACGCTACGCGCCATCGAGGGCGAGGCGTTTGCCGATCCGGGCTTCGAAGCCGGCGGCGGTCACGTCGCGCTCAAGGTACCCCTGCGCTTGAACGACGGCCGCACGATGCTGCGCGTCGCGGTGACCGCGCCGCGCGGCGCGACGCTCGACGCGTTGATCGATCGCGATACGGCGCTCGTGACCGGCGTGCGCGGACAAGATGTGGCCGTCACGTATTCGGATTGGCGCGCGGTCGGCGACCTCACGTTGCCCTTCGAGATCGATTCCGGTTCGACGGTGCGGCGTTTCGACGCGCGCACGATCGAGCCGGCCCCGCTCGGCGCACCGCGCGGTCTGGCGCCGCGCATCGAGGGCGGCTCGACGAGCGTGGCCTTCGCAAGCCTCAGCCGGCCCACGGTCGACCCGATCGTGCCGTGCAGCATCGGGCGCGAACGCGTCGCGTGTCTTTTCGACACGGGAAATTCCGGATTATCGATGAGCCTCGAATTAGCCGAGCGTTTGGGTTTGGAGCCGCTCGGCAAATCGCTGCAAGTTCGCGGGCTGGGCGAATACGAAACCGGCGTGGTGACAGGCCCCGAGCTGCAGATCGGCGGCGCCCGGTATCCCGGCGCCTACTATGCGGTGCTCCACGACGTGCAGCAGTACGGATACGACGTCGTCGTCGGCGCCGACGCGTTCGCGCACGCGACGGTCACGATCGATTACCCGGCGCACGAATTGAGGCTCGCCCCGGAAGCGGCGAGCGCCGCCGGCGACGCGGCAATCGACATCGCCTTCGAAAACTTCTTGCCGGTCACGACCGTGCTGCTCGGCGACACGAAAGCGCTCTTAGCCATCGATACCGGCGACGAGTCGGCGATCAACCTCTCGAGCGCTTTTTACGCACTGCATCCCGGCGTCTTCACGCCGCAGACGCACGCGCGCGTGGCCGGCATCGGCGGGACGGGCGACGAATTGCTGGGCACGATCGAGCGTGTGGACGTTGGGGGCTTCAGCCTCCTGAATCAACCGATCGGGACGACGAATCGCAGTTTACCCACCGCCCAAGGACACATCGGCAGCGGCGCGCTCTCACACTTCGTCGCAACCTTCGACTACGCGCACCGCCGCGTCGGGCTCAGCCCAAAACGCGGCGATGGCGCTATCGCTACGCCTTCGGCGGTGAAGCGTTGAAGTCGAAGAAGTGCGTGCCGATGAACGTGCCCCCGACGATCTTGCTGCCGGAGAGCACGCCGCTCACGTGGAGCCCGCCCAGATAGGAGATGTTCAGCCAGATTTGGTCGCCGTTGAGACCGCCGACCACGGTGTGGAATCCGCCGTCGCCGTCCTCGGGACGGTAGATGCCGTTCACGATGCCGTCGCGTGAGATCGTCAACTTGAGCGTGCCGCCGTAATAGCCCGCGCCGCGCTGCGGAACGATCTGGGTATCGAGGTTGAGGTGTGCCACGCCCTGCGCGTCGCGTGCCGTCACGACGGCCGCAAAGGCCGGGAGGCTCGGGGTGGCGGCCAACCCGAAAGCCAGGACTGCTGCTGCCAAACGAGTGTTCATGCTATGTAATACCCTTTTTCGGGCCAAAAAGTGCCCTGAGGCGTCATCCTTCTCGATCCGGATAGGGTCGCCGCTCGCTTGTCCAGAACTTCGAACCAATTCGTCTCGACAGCTCGGCTCGGAAAAGCTCCGTGCTAACGGGCTCGATGGCTATTCTCCCATCGGGCTCGACATCGAGTTGTCGCCGAGCGTCCCTGGACATTCGCGGGGAGCGGCTCGGAATTAACCATCAGCTCGAGCTTACTTATCGGTCGGCACGACGTGCACGGCGCTACTGGTCGAGCAGTTCAGGAAAGACCATCCCAAGTTGCCCTTCCAACAATCGGTGGCACGCCCGAAAACGGTTCGCTGACATTCTCGTCGACGCTCCAAAACGACTATCTCTTCACGCCGCGAACGTACGCAACCCTGGAGATCTGCCACCATCCTGAGGCCGGAGTATGCGAACGACCCCGGCAGGCTGCCCCGACGCTGCATTGCGTCTCGGACATTCCACCGGGGTCGCTTACGAACTGGCTCCCGGAGTTGGACTCGAACCAACGACCCGCTGATTAACAGTCAGCTGCTCTACCGGCTGAGCTATCCGGGACCGGCAGCCCACTCGGATTCCACGAGCCCCTGAGGCTACCTTCCGCCGTGCCCTGCGTTCCAACGTAGGGCGGTGCCCGCCGCGGCCCGAAAGCGCGGGCCCGTGAGGCTGGATCCGTCGCGGATCGACCCCTACGCGCTCATCGATGCGTTGCCCCAACTCGTCTGGATCGTCGACGAGTCGGCCAACGTCCTGTACTTCAACGCGCGGTGGTGCGAATACACCGGCCTCACCCTGGAAGAGTCGCTCGGAGGCGGGTGGGTCGACGCGCTGCACCCCGAGGATCTGGAGCGCACGAAGGCGGCCTGGCGACACGTGTTCGCGACCGGCGAGCCGCTCGACATCGAGTACCGGCTGCGCGCGGCGGACGGCTCGTACCGCGAGATGCTCGGCCGCGGCGTGCCCGTACGCGACGAGGCGGGCCGGATCGTGCAGTGGGTGGGCACGCTGACCGACATCCACGAACTCAAGCGCGTCGAAGCGACCCTCTCGCTTTTGTCGCAGGCGAGCGATGCGCTGGCCCAGTCACTGGATCTGCAACGCACGCTCGACGTGCTGCTCGAACTCGTGATTCCGGCCTACGGCGATTGGGGTTTGATCAGCGTGCGCGACGACGATGGCGGCATTCGCGCCGCGGCCGTCCGTCACGCCAATCCCGCACTCGCCGGCGAGGCCGAAAAACTGCGCGGCCAGATCTATCACGTTTCCAACACCGAGGTCGGCTCTCCGGGCGTGTATCTGAGCGGCGAGGCTCAAATCATCGAACACGCGCAGATCGAACTCGCCAAGGTGATCAAGCCTGAATTCGTCGCGGTCCACGAACGGCTCGGCATGGGCTGGGGCCTGTCGGTGCCGATCGCGATCGCAGGGTCGGTCATCGGCACGCTCGGCGTCGTTTCCGTGGGCACGCGCCGCAGCTACTCCGAAAGCGACCTCTCGATCTTGCAAGAGCTTGCCGCGCGCGCGGGCTACGCGATCTCCAACGCAAATCGCTTCGCCCGCCAATATCGTGCCGCATACGCTTTGCAAAAGGGCGCGCTGCCGGCGAGTTTGCCGAGCGTGCCCGGTGTGGATCTGCAAGGCTATTACGCGGTCGCAGCCGGCGATGCGTTCGTCGGCGGCGACTGGTACGACGCGGTGCGTCTCGACGACGGACGCGTCGTCATCTCGATCGGCGACGTGTCGGGCAACGGGCTCGGCGCGGCGGTCACGATGGCGGGCGTGCGCCAGTTGTTTCGCGCCGCCGCGCACATCGAACTGGATCCGGCCGCGATCCTCGCGGCGGCCGATCGTGCCTTGCGCAGCGAAAACCCTGACTGCTACGTCACCGCCTTCGTGGGCATCATCGACACCGCAACGTTTTCGTTTCGCTACGCCAACGCCGGCCATCCGCCGCCGCTGGTGCGCCGTCCGGACGGCGCGATCGAGGAACTCGAGGGTGGCCTCGGCCTGCCCTTGGGCCTGCGCACGCCGGGCACGAGCCGTCCGACCGCGGTGGCGGCCCTGCTCCCCGGCACGCTGCTCGTCCTCTACACCGACGGCTTGATCGAAGCCACGCGCGACGGCATCGCCGGGCTCGATCGGCTGAAGGTGGTGCTGGCCGACGCGCCGGCCTTCGGCGAATCGCCCAACGTCGCGCTCGACATCGCCGCCGCGACGCTGCAAGACGCGACCGCAAACGACGACGTGGCGATCTTGACGCTGGCGCTCGCACCGCAGGCCTCGGCCGATCGCGACGACGACGAAACGCTCGCGCGCTGGTCGTTCGAAGGCGGCGACGCCGCCGCGATCGCCCGCGTGCGCCAAGCCTTCGTGCGTCGCTTCGCGACGATCGGTTGCAGTCGCGACGATGCGATCGCTGCGCTGACCGTCTTCGGCGAGTTGGTTGCAAACGCGGTCAGCCACGGTGCGGGCAAGGTGGAGATCGTGCTCGACACCGCCGGCAAACTGCCCGTGCTGCACGTCCTCGATCGCGGACCGTCCTTTACCTGCGAAGCGCTCGTGCCGCCCGATCCGCTCGCCGAATCGGGTCGCGGACTGTACATCGTCGCGCAACTCGCGCGCGACTTCCGGGTCGCGCCGCGTCACGACGGCGGCACGCACGCCCGCGCGACGTTGGCCCTGGAACGGTACCAAAAATCGCGCCTCTGAGGCGCCGGCAGCGCCCGCAAACCAGTTTCGGCGCGGGCCTCATCGCGGGCGCGTCGGATAACGATCCCACGACCGTTGCGACGCTCGCGGTCATCGGTTCGACGACCGTTTACGCTCTGGCCTGGCTGGCGCTGCTGATCATCCCGATGCTCGCCATCGTGCAGGCGGTCGCCGCGGAAATAGGCGCGGTGTCGCGCAAGGGCCTCGAGGATTGCGTGCGTTACCGCTACGGCGCGTTCTGGGCCTCGCTCGCGCTCTTGACGGTGCTCGCGGTCAACGTATTGACGCTTGCCGCCGATCTGGAAGGCGGCGGCGCGGCGTTGCAACTGCTGACCCATGTCGATTACCGCTGGTGGATCGTGCCGCTCGGCGCGGGCACCGTCGCGCTGCTCGTGTTCGGAAATTATCGCGGCATCGAGCGCGTGCTGCGCTACGTCGCGCTGCTGTTTCTCACGTACGTGGGCGCGGCGTTCTTGGCGAAACCGGATTGGCTCGCCGTGCTACGCGGTTCGCTCGTGCCGCACTTCACCTTCTCGCCCGATTTCGTCGGCGGCGCGCTCGCGCTGTTGGGCACGACGCTGACGGCCTACGCCTACGTGTGGGAGACGATCGAACAGGCGGAGGAGCGTCCGAAGCTCGACCGGATCGGACTGGTCCAAGTCGACGCGATCTTGGGCATCGTCGTCGCAGGTTTGACCTTCTGGTTCATCTTGATCGCAACCGGAGCCACGCTCGGCGTCCACCACCATCGCGTCGAGACGGCCCAGGACGCGGCCGAGGCGCTGATTCCGATTGCGGGCAAGTATGCGGGGTCGGTTTTCGCCGTCGGCCTGCTGGGCTCGGCCTTGATCGCGATCCCGGTCATCGCGGGNNGGCGGCGTTGCGACGCCGTTCACGCTCGTGCTCATGGTGCTGGTCGCGCGCGACCGCAAGGTCATGGGCAAGCACCGCATTTCGCCGCAATTGGCCGCCGGCGGCTGGGTCGTGACCGCGGTCGTGACGGCGGCAACAGCCATCTATCTGTGGCAAAGCCTGCACGGCGGCGCCTCGTAGACTTCTCCCGCTTGACAGCAGCGGCTACACTATCTAGGTGAGATAGCAACGCCCCTCAGGGGCCGCGCGTTTTGACGCGCTACGGTCCGACGACGCCAATAGCTCGTTTCGATGGGGAGTTCTCTCATGGCCACACGCGCGGAAAGCATATTCCGCAATCGAAACTTCAGTTTGTATTACGCCGGCCAAGCGATGAGCTTCGTCGGCGACGGACTGCGCATCATCGCAATTCCGCTGCTCGTCTATCACCTGACGGGCTCGGCGCTCGCCATCGGCGTGACCTACGCGCTCGAGTTGGGTCCGTTCGCCCTGATGGGTCTGGTCGGCGGATCGCTGGCCGACCGCACCGACCGGCGCCGCTTGATGCTCGTCTGCGACTTCATCCGCTTCGCGATCATGTCGCTCTTCGCAATAGGCTATGCGACGGGCACGCTCAAACTCTGGATGCTCTATTCGGGCATCGCGGTGATTTCGATGTGCGCCGCGGTGTTCATCGGCGGACAGGCTTCGACGATACCGTATCTGCTGGGCAAGGAACGCGCGACCAAGGCGTACGCCGCGCTCTTAGCTACGGAGCAAACCTCGCAGATGATCCTGCCGCCGATCGGTGGCGCGCTGTTCGCCGTAATCGGACCGCTTCCGGCGTTGGCCATCAACGCGTTCACCTACTTGTGTTCGCAAGTATCGCTCGCGGCGGTGGACACGTTCGGCCCAGACGAACCGGGACATTGGCCTTCGCCGCGCACGATCGGGCACGACATCGCGATGGGTTTTCGCTTTCTGTTCGCCGAGCCGGCGTTGCGCGCGATCTCGTTCAACTCGCTCGCCTTCAACTTCTTCGGCTTCATGACCGGCGCGGTGTTCATCCCGTTCCTCAAGCGCGACTTCGGCGGCACCGATCTGCTGGTCGGGTACGCGCTCGGCATCGGCGCGATCGGTGCGGTGGCCGGCTCGTATCTGGGCGGTCACGTGCCGAAGTCTTGGCCCTTCGGGCGCACCATCGCAATCGCGTACGCAGTCGACGGCCTGCTCTTCGTGCCCGTGATGGTCACGCACAATTTCGCGGTGGCGATCTTCTTCTTGACGTTGACCAACGCGTGCGTGCTCTTCGAAATCACGCAGATCATCGGGTGGCGCATCCGCGTCATTCCCGACGATGCGATCGGCAGGGTCTCGGGCGCTGCGCGTCTGGTGGCGCTCCTGGGCACGGTGCCGGGCGCGATCGTGGGCGGCGCGCTGGCCGATCGCTACGGCGCGCGCCTGCCCATCGTGATCTCGGGCGTCGGCTATCTGATCATGGCCTCGACGGTTTGGGCCAGCCCCGCACTGCGCCGCGAAGCGCGCTGACCCGCGATCTCGGCCGTTCGGGCGGCGCAGACAAAAAAAAACGCCGCCGTGTTTTGCACGGCGGCGCTCTGAATTCCCAGGTGGTGTTCGGCTTAGCCGGTGACGAGCGCGTACGGATCGACGGCGCCCTTGATCCCCGCGGCTGCGCGCAGTTCTTCGGCGAGGTCGATGCGTTCCCAGGGCAGGTCGAGATCGGGGCGGCCGAAGTGGCCGTAGGCCGCGACCTGCTTGTAAATCGGACGGCGCAGATCGAGGTTGTGGATGATCGCCGCGGGCCGCAGATCGAAGAATTGCTGCACGAGTTCGGCGATGCGCGACTCCTCGATCTTGCCGGTGCCGAACGTCTCGACCAGCACGCTGACCGGACGGGCGACGCCGATGGCGTACGCGACTTGAATTTCGCAACGATCGGCCAAACCTGCCGCGACGACGTTCTTCGCGACGTAACGCGCGGCATAGGCGGCCGAGCGATCGACCTTCGTGGGATCCTTGCCCGAGAAGGCGCNNCCGCCGTACGTGTCGGCGATGATCTTGCGCCCGGTCAAGCCGGCATCGCCCTTCGGTCCGCCGATGACGAAACGGCCCGTCGGGTTGACGAAGATGCGCGTGTCGGCATCGCGCAAGCCGCGCGGGATCACCTGATCGATGATCCGTTCCGAGACTTGCGTGCGGATCGTTTCCAGCGGCACGTCGGCATCGTGTTGCGTCGAGATGACGACTGCGTCGACGCGCACGGGACGCACGCCGTCGTATTCGACCGTTAC
>PLFC01000049.1:9406-24959 GCA_003136655.1 Vulcanimicrobiota bacterium | reverse complement strand
GTCTCGCACAAAGCGCCGTGGGGCTGGCGCGTCAGCGCGTACACCTGGACCAAGAGCATCGCCTCGGGCACGTATCTCGTTGCGGCCGGCCTGTGTCTGACCGGCGTCACGCCGTGGTCGAGTCCGCTGTTCCGCTGGACGGCGCCCATCGTATCGGGCGCGGCGCTCGCCGCGACCGGCGTGTTGCTCATCACCGACCTCAAGCATCCCGAGCGGTTCTATCTGATCTTCACGCGTCCGCAGTGGAAGAGCTGGCTCGTGCGCGGCGCGTTCATCATCGGCGCGTATAGCGCGGTGCTCGCGGCGCACTTCGTCGCCACCCTCGCGGGCGCGCAGAAATGTCAGCGCTTCCTCACGATCGCGGGCATGCCGTTGGCCGCGGCGACCGCAGCGTATACGGGCTATCTGTTCGCGCAGGCGAAGGCGCGCGATCTCTGGCAGAATCCGCTTCTGCCGCCACACCTCATCGTGCAGGCGAAGCTGGCCGGTGCCGCGGCGTTGCTGGCGTTCGCCGATCATCGCGACGAAAAGACCGTGCGCGCGTTGCGCTGGTCGATCGCGGCGACGGCTGCGGTGCACCTCGCGCTCGTCGCCGGTGAGACGACGCTCGCGCACCCCACGGCGCACGCCAAGCTCGCCGTGCGCAACCTGACGCGCGGACCGCAGCGCGTGCCCTTCTGGCTCGGCGCCGCGCTCGTCGGCGTATCGACGTTTGCGCCGAAGCTGGGCAAATGGGCGATTCCGCTGGCCTTGGCCGGCCTCGCTGCGTACGAAGACGCCTACGTACGAGCCGGCCAATCGGTGCCGCTGGCGTGAACGGCAAAGCAGCCCACGACGTGCGCGCGCTCGAGGGCCGCGTGAGCGCCGCTCGCAAAGACGTCGAAGCACGGGGCGAGACGTTCTACCCCGGCGCGAGCCGCATCCACCTCGCCGCGTTTCCGCCCAAGGAACGGTGGGATAACTGGATCGAGCTCGATTCGCGCGCCTGGCCGAAGCGCGAAGAGAAACGCTACATGCTCGTGCCGACGACGTGCTTCAACTGCGAGTCGGCCTGCGGACTCTTGGCCTACGTCGATAAGTCGACGCTGCAAGTGCGCAAGTTCGAAGGCAATCCCGAGCATCCGGGCTCTCGCGGACGCAATTGCGCCAAGGGACCCGCGACGCACAACCAGATTACCGATCCCGACCGCATCCTGCATCCGCTCAAACGCGCGGGACCGCGCGGGGCGGGACGCTGGACGCGCGTATCTTGGGACGAAGCGCTCGACGACATCGCCGAACGCATCCGCGCCGCAATCGTGGAAGACCGGCGCAACGAGGTGATGTATCACGTCGGGCGTCCCGGCGAAGACGGCTTCACCGAACGCGTGCTGGCCGCGTGGGGCGTCGACGGTCACAACTCGCACACCAACATCTGCTCCTCGAGCGGACGGGCCGGCTACGCNNTGATCAGCGCGCATTTGGAGTCGGGGCACTACTTCAACCCGCACGCGCAGCGGATCATCGAGGGCAAGAAGGCCGGCGCGAAATTGATCGTGCTCGACGTGCGCCTCTCCAATACCGCGACGCACGCCGATCACTGGCTGCCCACCTACCCGGGCAGCGAGGCCGCCGTGCTGCTGGCGATCGCGAACCATCTNNCTGCGCCCCGAACTCTCGTCGACGTTCGAGATCTTCGAAGAGCACGTGCTGCGCGAGCAGTATCGCGCGTTCAGCTTCGAGTACGCCGAGCGCGAGTCGGGCATCTCCGCCGCCGAGTTGCGCGAGGTGGCGGAGATCGTGGCGGGCGCGGGCTCGCGCTTCTCGTCGCATACCTGGCGCTCGGCCACGGCCGGCAATCTCGGCGGCTGGCAAGTGGCCCGCGCGCTCTTCATGCTCAACTGTCTGCTCGGTGCGGTGGCTTGCGAAGGCGGCGTCTTTCCCAACGCCTGGAACAAGTTCGTTCCCAAGCCGATCTACTCGCCGCCGCATCCGCCCAAGTGGAACGATCTGACCTGGCCGGAAGAGTTTCCGCTCACGATGCACGAGCTGTCGTACCTGCTCCCGCATCTGTTGGCCGAAGGCCGCGGTAAGGTCGACGTCTATTTCACACGCGTCTACAATCCGGTTTGGACCAACCCCAACGGCTTCGCTTGGATCGAGGCCCTCACCGATGCGAAGAAGATCGGCCTGCACGCGGCGCTCACGCCGACCTGGAGCGAGACCGCCTACTTCGCCGACTACGTGTTGCCGATGGGCCTGGGTTCGGAACGGCACGACATCCATTCATACGAGACGCACGATTCGCAGTGGGTCGGCTTCCGCCAGCCGGTGTTGCGCGCGGCGCGCGAACGGCTCGGCGAGACGATCGACGACACGCGCCGCGTGAATCCCGGCGAAGTATGGGAAGAGAACGAATTCTGGATCGAATTGTCGTGGCGCATCGATCCCGACGGCGCGCTCGGCATCCGCAAGTACTTCGAATCGCAAACCACTCCGGGCGCAAAGCTCGGCGTCGACGAGTACTACGCCTACATCTTCGAGCACTCGTTGCCCGGCCTTCCGCAGCGTGCGGCCGCCGAAGGCTTGACGCCGCTGCAATTCATGCGCCGCTACGGCGCCTACGAGATCGCGCGCAACATCGGACGCCTGCACGAGGACGTGGTGCCCGAGGCGGAACTCGAGGACGCGCGCGTGCGCGGCCACGGGCGCGTCTACACCCGCTCGGCGAAGCCCGCGAATCCCAACGTGGTGCCGCTGCCCACCCCCGCCGCGGATGCGGACGGGCGGCGCCCGGTGGGCGTGGAGATCGACGGCGTCATCCGCCGCGGGTTCCCGACGCCGAGCGGAAAGTTGGAGTTTTACTCCTCGACGCTGGCGGCGTGGGGTTGGGCCGAAGAAGCGCTGCCGGGCTACATGAAGAGCCACATTCATCCCGAGAATCTCGAGCCGGGGCAAATCGTGCTCGTGCCCACGTTCCGGCTGCCCACGCAGATCCACACGCGTTCGGCTAATGCCAAGTGGCTCAACGAGTTGGCGCACACCAATCCGTTGTGGATCGCCCCGGGCGACGCCGCGGCGATAGGCGTTGCCACCGGCGACCTCGTGCGCGTCACGACCGAGACCGGTTACTTCGTCGTGAAGGCGTGGGTGACCGAGGGCATCCGTCCCGGCGTCGTGGCCTGCAGCCACCACATGGGCCGTTGGAAATTGCACGACGAGGGTCCGAAGCAAACGGCCGCGGGCGTGAAGCTCGCGACGGATCGAGCCGGCTGGTCGCTGAAGCGCACGAGCGGTGCCGGACCGTACGCTTCGAGCGATCCCGACACGCAGCGCATCTGGTGGTCGGAAGTCGGCGTGCACCAAAACCTGACGTTCCCGGTGCATCCGGATCCGGTGTCGGGCATGCATTGTTGGCATCAAGCCGTGCGCGTCACCAAGGCTGCGGGGAGTGACGCTTACGGCGATATCGCCGTTGATACAGAGAAGGCCCACGCCGTTTACGAGGCGTGGATGTCGCGTACGCGCGGAGCGCGTGCGAATTCGCCGGACGGCACGCGCCGCCCGTACTGGATGTTACGTCCCCTGAAGCCGCCGGCCGATGCCTACGTGTTGCCGCCCGCGCCGTTGCCGGAGCCGGCTGCGGCCCAGTAGTGGAGTTGCTGCGAGCGCTCGGCGCGCTCGTCGAAGCTGCGGGGCCCGATCAGCAGCGCATCGCAGCCGTGCTCGAACTCGGCGAACTCGATGCGGCCGATCACACCGAACTCTTCTCGTTCGCGCTCTATCCGTATGCATCGGTGTATCTCGGTATCGAAGGCATGCTCGGCGGCGAAGCGCGCGACCGGATCGCGGGTTTTTGGCGCGCGCTCTCGCTCGTACCGCCCGACGAGCCCGACCATCTCGCGGTGATGCTCGCTTTATATGCGCAGCTCGTCGAGCGCGCGGAGGCGGAAGAAGATAGCGCGCTGCGGCAGGCCGTCGAGCACGCCCGCGCCGCATTCTTTTGGGAGCATCTAGCCAGTTGGCTGCCCGTCTATCTCGCAAAGGCGCGGACGGCGGCACGCGGCGCGTACGCACGGTGGGCCGAGTTGCTGGCCGCGGCCCTCGAACGCGAAGCGGCGAGCCTGCCGTGCCCGGTCGCGCTGCCGCTGCATCTACGCGAAGTGCCGGCTTTCGACGATGCGGTGGACGACGCGCTGGTTTCCGCGTTGCTCGCGCCGGCGCGCACCGGCTTCATCCTCGTGCGCTCCGACCTGCGGCGCATCGCGGAATCGATGGGCATCGCGCTGCGTCAGGGTGAGCGCCGGTACGCGCTCGATGCGCTGCTCGCACAAGATCGCGTCGCCGTGCTTTCGGGGCTCGTGGCGCAAGCGGAAGAAGCGGCCGAAGCGCACGGCGCGCTCGTCGCTCCGTGGGGTGGCATCGCCCGTGCGTGGCAGGCTCGCGCGGGGGAAACGGCGGCTGCCCTCCGCGCGCTCTAGCCGGCCCACGCTTGCCCGACGCGCTGAAGCGCCGGACGTATCGATGGTTAGGCGGCACGTCTTCGGGAACATAAACCCCGTGATGATGCAAGCGATCCTCGCGGCGGTTCTGTTCTTCCACGCGGGTCCCGCGCCCGCGCCTTCCGCACTCGACGGCGATTGGTCGGGAGAGATCAACGGTAGCGCCGTCACATCGTATGTCGGCATTACCGTGATCGCGGGCGGCAGCGCGGTGGTGCACTACTCGGCGCCGTACAACTGCGACGGCACGTGGCACGAACTCTCGCATCAGGGGAACGTCTTCACATACAGGGAGACGATCCTGTACCAATACGCGCTCGGCCCGGCCGAGAAGTGTCCGGATCAGAACACGGTCGTCATGACCCTCTCTCCGGGCACGAACTCCGCGCAGTTCTCGTCGTCGACGCGCGTCGGTGGGACCGGACTCTCGGGCCAACTCGAGAACGTGACCGCGCCCGATCCACCGGGCTGGAACGCGCCGGTCTGATCGAGCGCTACGCCGCCGCGCTCGCGACTGTTTGCTGAGCCCGCGCGCTCAACCGAGCAGCGCTTCCCACTTCGCGTAGGCCGTTTCCAGCGCTCGCTCTATTTCCGCGAGTTCTCGCTTGAGGCCCGCGACCCGGACCGGATCGTCGTATGCGGCGGGGTCGGCGAAATCGAGTTCGATGCGCGCGCGTTCGGCGTCGAGACGTGCGACCTCGCGCTCGGCGTTGGCCAAATCCCGTGCGGCGCGTTCCTTGGCTTTGCGCTCTTCGCGCTCCGCATTCGAGCCGCTCGCCGGTTTCGCCGTCACTTTCTTCGGCGGCGGTTCGGGCGGCGCCGGACGCTGCGCGATCTCGAACGCGTCGTAGCCGCCGTCGATCAGGGTGGCCGTGCCGTCGTGCAGCCAAAGTACCTTTTCGGCCAGGCGCTGCAAGAGATAGCGATCGTGAGAGACGGCCACGATCGCACCGCCGTAACCCGCAAGCACGTTTTCGAGCGCTTCGCGGCTGGCGATGTCGAGATCGTTGGTCGGCTCGTCGAGAAAGAGCAAGTCGGCCGCGCGCGCCATCAAGCGCGCGAGCATGATGCGCCGCCGCTCGCCGCCCGAGAACGCCTCGACCGGTTTGTCGCCCGCGTCACCGCCCAAGCCGAGACGCCCGAGCAGTGCGCGCGCCTCCTCGTTGGTCACCGGCGTGCCGTCTTGCACGCATTCGACCGCGGTCTTGCCCGCAGGCAGATCGTCGGCCGTATCTTGCGCGAAGTATGCGCTGCGCACGCCTTGAGCAATCTTCACGCTGCCGGCGTCGGGTTCGGCGCGTCCGGCCAGAATGTCGAGCAGCGTCGACTTGCCCGCGCCGTTGGGGCCGACTATGGCCAGCCGTTGGCCGCGCTGCACGTCGAAGGCGAGCCCGGCGAACAGCGGCTTGTCGTAGGCTTTGGTGAGGCCCGTGACGCTCAGCGCGAGACCGCTCGTGGCGCGCCGTGCGGCTTCGAGCTTCACCGAGATCGAGGCCTGCGCGGTCTTGGGCGCCTCGACGCGGTCGAGCTTGGCCAGTTGCTTTTCGCGGCTGCGCACCTGCGCGTAATTGTGCGACCCGTGCGTGCGCAGTTCCGCAACCACGGCTTTGCGCCGCTTCTCCTCGGTGAGGAAGTTCTCGTATTCGCGCTGGGCCAGTTCGGCGCGCAGCGCTTTCTCTTCGACGTAGGCTGAATAGGCGCGTCCGCGCGGGACTTCGTAGCGCTCGAGCGTGCCGCCGTCGAGTTCCCAAATCTCGTTGGCGATGCGGTCGAGAAAATAGCGGTCGTGCGAGACCACGAGCGTGGCCCGCGGATCGTCGATCAGGAAGTCTTCGAGCCAGCGCACGGTCTCGATGTCGAGATGGTTGGTCGGCTCGTCGAGGATCAGATAGTCGGGTTCTTCGAGCAGCATGCGCGCCAGCGCGACGCGCGTGCGCTGACCGCCCGAGAACTCGTCGGCGGGCCGTCCCAGATCCGCTTCGTCGAAGCCGAACGCCGTGAGCATCGAGCGCATCTTGCGTTCGAGGCCCACGCCGCCGTGACGGTCGAAAGCATCGCGCGCTTCGCCGTACTCGCGCAGCACCCGCTCTTGACGTGCTTCGTCGCCGGACTCGGCGGCCGCGCTCAATTCGTGTTCGAGTTCGCGCACGCGCGCTTCTTCGGCGTGAATGCGTTCGAAGGCGCTGGAGAGTATCTCGCGCAGCGTCGCCTGCTGGTTACCGCTGGCGGCCTGGCTCAGGTAGCCGAGCCGCGATTCACGGGCACGCGCGAGTTCGCCCGCGTCGGGCGCTTCCACGCCGGCGAGGATGCGCACGAGCGACGATTTGCCCGCGCCGTTGGGGCCCACGAGGCCGACCTTCGAGCCGTCGCGCAAGACGCCGGCGACATCTGCGAAGATGCGCCGCGCGCCGTACGAACGTTCCAGGCCGTCGAAACGCAGCCACTCAGTCGCGCTTGCGTTCAGAGCGTTCCGCCGGGTGCCATCGCTTCGAGCCGTTTCTTGAGATCGACGAGGAACGCGCTTGCGATCGAGCCGTCGACCACGCGATGGTCGAGCGAGAGACAGACGTTCATGATCGAACGGATGGCGATCGCGTCGTCCTTGGTCACGATCGGCCGCTTGACCACGGCCTCCATCGTGACGATGCCGGCTTGACCGCCGTTGATGATCGGTGCCGACATGATCGAACCGTTCGCGCCGGTATTGTTCACCGTGAACGTGCCGCCGCTGAGGTCGTCGGCGCCGAGCTTGCCGCTGCGTGCGCGTTCGATCAGTTTGCCCGCCGCAACGGCGAGGCCCGAAATCGAGTATTGCGCCGCATCGCGAATCACGGGCACGATGAGGTTGGAGTCGAGCGCGACGGCGAGACCGACGTTGATGTCGCGATGCACCAGGATGCCCTCGTCGGTGAACCGCGCGTTCATCAGGGGATACGCCTTGAGCGCCTGTACCGCCGCGTACACGAAGAAGGGCAAGAGCGTCAACGGGTAGCCGCGGTCGCGCTGGAAGCGTTCCTTCTCGGCGTTGCGCCACTTCCACAAACCGCTGACGTCGACTTCGACCATCGTCCAGGCGTGCGGCGCGGTGTGCTTNNGATTCGAGCATGCGCTGCGCGATGATCTTGCGCGCTTGGGTGAGCGGGATCGTCTCGCCGGGCACCGGCGCATTGTAGCTCGGCTTGTGTGCTGCCGGCGCCGCTGCGGGGCTCGGCGCCGCGGGCGCGACGGGAGCGGCGGGAGCCGCGGGAGCGGGTTGCGGCGCAGCGAGGATCGAGGTTGCCATAGCAGCCGACGGGCCTTGGCTCGATGAGGCGAGCACGTCGTTGGCGGTGATCCGTCCGTTTTGCCCGGTGCCGCGCACGGAGACCAGGTCGACTTGATGCTCGCGCGCAAGCCGCCGCACGGCCGGCGAAACGCGCCGCAGAATGTCGGGCGCGTTGACGACGCCGCCGTTACGCGAGGCGCCGTTGCTGTGGCCGTTGGACGAAGCCGGTGCGGGCGTGGGCGCTACCGCGGCCGCGAGTGGCGCGGCGAGCGCTTCGCTGGGGCTCGTCGTGGGTTGCGGCGCGGGCGCGGCGCCGACTTCCTCGATCACCGCGATCGGCGCGCCGGTCGGTACCGTTTCGCCTTCTTGCGCGATGATTTGGGTGAGTACGCCGCTGACCGGCGAGGGTACCTCGGCGTTGACCTTATCCGTCGTGACCTCGACGAACGACTCGTACTTCTCGATCGAGTCGCCGACTTTTTTGAGCCATTGCGCGACGGTGCCTTCGGTGACCGTCTCGCCCAGCTGGGGCATCGTGATCGTGGTCGACATCAGAACGCGACCAAGTCGCGCATCGCTTCGGCCATCCGCGACGTCGGAATCATGAACTCTTCCTCGAGCGTGAGCGCGTAGCCCATCGCCGGCACGTCGGGCCCGCAGAGCCGCCGGATCGGCGCGTCGAGGTCGAAGAACGCATCTTCGACGACCATCGCGCTGATCTCGGCACCGATGCCGCCGAACTTGTTGTCTTCGTGGATGATGAGCAACTTGCGCGTCTTGCGCACGCTCTCGAGAATCGTCGTGCGGTCCATCGGGCGGATCGAGCGCAGATCGATCACTTCCACCGAATGACCCTCGGCTTCCAATTGCTGCGCGGCGTCGAGCGCCTGATGCACGTAGAGTCCGTAGGACACGACGGTCAACTGCGTGCCGGCCTTCTTCACGTCGGCCTTGCCGATCGGAATCGTGTAGTGCCCCGTCGGCACCTCACCCTTGACCGAACGGTACGTCTTCTTGTGCTCGAGGAAGAGCACGGGATCGGGATCCTCGATTGCCGCGTTGAGCAGTCCCTTGATGTCGGCGGGAAACGAGGGCGCGACGATCTTGAGACCGGGTACGTGGTAGAAGAGCGCTTCGATCGAGACCGAGTGCGAGAGCGCGCCGCGGATGCCGCCGCCGTACGGCGTGCGGATCACGAGCGGACAGGTGTAGTCGCCGTTGGACCGATAGCGCGTCTTGGCCGCCTCGCCGACGATCTGGTTGAACGCCGGGTAGATGAAGTCGGCGAATTGGATCTCGGCGATCGGCCGCAGACCTTCCATGGCCATGCCGATCGCGATGCCCACGATCGAGGCCTCGGCCAGCGGCGTNNGAAGACGTTGCCGCGCGCGCCGACGTCTTCGCCGAGCACGAGCGTGCGCGGGTCGCTCTTGAGCGCCTCGTACAGCGTTTGGCGGACCGCTTCGACGTTGTTGAGCGTGGTCGTTTCCGTCGAGGCTACAGCCATGGTTCGTGCGTCCCTTCGTAGACGTTCGCGTACAGTTCGGCGGGTTCGGGATAGGGCAACGCTTCGGCTTCGTCGGTGACGGCGTTGACCTCGGCGAGCACTTCTTTCTTCAGCGCGGCGATGTCGTCGGCGCTCACGATGCCCTGCTCTAGAAGGAGCTTTTCAAAGCGCGGCACGGGATCGAGATACCGGTGGCGCTCGATCTCCTCGCGCGTGCGATAGGTACGGTCGTCGTCGTCGGTCGTGTGCGAGAGGAAGCGGTAGCACTTGGCCTCGACCAGCGTCGGGCCCTCACCGGCGCGCGCGCGCTCGAGCGCCGCGTTCACCACGGCATAGACGGCGATCGGGTCGGACCCGTCGACCTTGACGCCGGGCAAACCGTAGCCCTCGGCCTTCGCGATGATGTCCTTGATGGCCATCTGGTGTTCGCGCGGCGTGGAAATCGCCCACTCGTTGTTCTCGCAGAGAAACACGACCGGCAGCTTGTGAATGGCCGCGAAGTTGACCGACTCGTGCCACTCGCCTTCGCTCGTGGCGCCGTCGCCGAACGTGCACAGCACCGCCCGGTCGTGCTCCTTGCGCAGCTTGAAGGCGTAGGCCACGCCTACCGCGTGAGTGCACTGGGCGGCGATGATCGAGCTGACCGAGAGCATGCCCAGCTTCTTGTTCGTGTAGTGGTTGGGGAATTGGCGGCCGCCCGAGATGTCGGCGGCTCGGGCGAACATCGAGAGGAGGGCGTCGAGCGGCGGCATGCCGATCCCCAGGCACAGCCCGATGTCGCGGTAGTAGGGAGCGAGCACGTCCCTGCCGCGGTGAAACGCCTGCGCTGCGCCGGCGTGGATGCCTTCGTGGCCCTCGCTGCCGGTGGCGAACGGGATCTTTCCCTGGCGGTTCAACTGAAAGCCGCGATTGTCGACCGTGCGTTGCACGATCATGTTGCGCAGCATGGCTCGCAACTGCTCGTCGCTCAGCCCATGCCGCTCCAGTGCGGGCGTATCGATCGCTTTGGCCATCCGACCCCTCCCATAAGGCAAACCCGATGGTCTTGGAATTCGCCCTGCCATTCCCTTCGGCTTGCTGCAAAGGGTGACCGCCCGCGGGGGGGGGCGGGCCCGGGGAGCCGACGTCGAAGCCGGGGCCATGATTGTTCACGAGGACATCCCCATCGACGACTTGGTCCGCGTGCGCCGGCACTTGCACCGGCAACCGGAACTTTCGATGGTCGAGTTCGAGACGGCCCGTTTCGTCGAGGCCGAGTTGGCCAAGCTGAACCTCGACGAGGTCCGCACCGGCATCGGCCAGACGGGCGTCTTGGGCACGCTGCGGGGCGGCAAGCCCGGTCCCGTCACCCTCCTGCGCGCCGATATGGACGCGCTGCCGATTGCCGAGTTGGTCGACGCGCCATACCGTTCGGAGCGCGCGGGCATCATGCACGCCTGCGGGCACGACGGCCACGTCTCGATCCTGCTCGCGGCGGCCCGTACCCTAGCCGAGCGGCGCGCCGAGGTTCCCGGAACGCTCGTTTTCTGCTTCCAGCCCGGCGAAGAAGGCAGCGCCGGCAACCGCTTGATGATCGAGGACGGCGCGCTCGAGAACCCGCACGTCGACCGCACCTTCGCGCTGCATCTCTACAGCCAACTCGACGTGGGCAAGATCGGCGTGCGCGACGGCGCCTTCTTCGCTTCGGCCGACGAGTGGTTTCTGACCATCTCCGGTAAGGGCGGCCACGGAGCGATGCCGCAAATGTCGATCGATCCTATCGTCGCGGGTTCGTACTTCGTCACCATGTTGCAGACGATCGTGAGCCGTGAGGTCGCGCCGAAAGACCCGGCGGTCTTCACCGTGGGCAAGTTCGAATCGGGCACGACGTTCAACGTTATTCCCGACAAGGCGACCTTGATGGGCACCGTGCGCTGCTTCGACCCCGACGTGCGCAAGGCGATGCCCGAGCGCATGGAACGCATCCTGCGCGGCCTCTGCGAGGCCATGCGCGTGGAATACGAATTGAAGTATCACTGGTCGTATCCGCCGACGGTCAACAATCGCGACATGAACGATCTGGTGCGCGAGGTGGGTCGGGCGACGCTCGGCGCCGGCAACGTGGTGGAGCACGACATCGTGATGTGGGCCGAGGACATGTCGTTCATGCAAGAGCGGCGCCCCGGCGCGTACTTCATCGTCGGCGCCCGCGGCGGACCTGAGACGGGCTTTCCGCACCACAACGCGCGCTTCGACATCGACGAGCGCGCGCTCCAGGTCGGCTACAAGATGATGGTAGCGCTGGGCCTGCGCGGATGACACGCGCCGCCGGCCTTTCGGCCGCGCTCCTGTTCGCAGCTGCGCTGCGTCCGGCCAGCGCCGCCGCATGGCCCGGAAGCGTCGCCGGCGCCGTTGCGGCCCAAACGCGGATCGATGTCGTCATCGCGCTACGCGGCGCGCACGATGCGGAGATTCCCGCGCTCTTGCGCGCGCAGAACGACCCCGCTTCGCCGCTCTACCGGCACTGGCTGACGCCTGCACAGTTCGGCGCCTACTTCGGTGCGGAGCCGGCGCAGTACGCGTACGTCGTGAGCGGGTTGCGCGAACGCGGCTTCAGCCTCGACCGGCTCGAGCCCAACCGGCGGCACATCATCGCGCACGCGAACGCAGCCGTCGTCGAACGAACCTTCGCGACGCCGTTGGATCTGCGCGCGGAGGGAGCGAAGCGCTTCTACGCCAATCGCGCCGAGCCGCGCATCCCCGCCGACCTGAGTGGGATCGATGCGGTCTCGGGCCTCGACGACTTCGGCGAGCACCATTCGCACCTGCGCAACGAATACGAAATCGGCAAGCGATTCTCGTGGGCCCCGGCCGATCTCGCCGTCGGCTACGACCTCGACCCGGTCTACGCGCAGGGTCTCGACGGTTCGGGTGAGACGATCGCCAACGCGACGGCGTTTGCCGCAGCGCAGACCGATCTGACCGGATTCGAATCGGCGTTCGGCTTGCCCGCCGCAGCGCTGACGACGGTCAACATCGACGGCAGCGGCGGCAAGGGCAGCGACTCGGAGTCGACGCTCGATGTGGATATGGGGACGTCGGTCGCGCGCGGCGCCGCTTTCGTTCAAGTCGCCGGCGCCGACGCTCGAAACAGGACCTTCGACGATATCTATTCGTACATCGTCAACCAGTTGGGCGGCACGGTTCATTCGGTGACGACCAGTTGGGGTACGTGCGAACCGGACTTCGCCAAATCGCCGAGTTTCACGATCGACGAGATGCTCTTTGCGCAGGCGTCGACCGAGGGTCAGACGTGGTTTTCGGCCAGCGGCGACGACGGCGTGGACGATTGCCCGAACGGGGAACGGACGGTCGACTATCCCGGTTCGAGCCCGTACGTCGTCAGCGTCGGCGGCACCAACGTGACCGCTTCGATTCGAGACGGCAAGGTGACCGGCTGGACGTCGGAGTCGACGTGGCAAGCTTCGAATAGCAACGGTGCGAGCGGCGGCGGTAAGAGCGTCGTCTTCTCGAAGCCCGACTTTCAGACGCAGTTGACGCCGGCCGACGGCGCGCGCGACGTGCCCGACGTGTCGGCGCTCGCCGACGACGTGAACGACGGCGTGTGGATCTATCTCCACGGCAAGCTCAGCGACGGCTGGGGCGGCACGAGCGACGCCGCGCCGATGTGGGCCGGCCTCTACGCGATCGTGCTGCAGAAGTACGGTGGCGTGCCGCCGTACGTCACGCTCGACCGGCTCTACGCACTCGGCGCCGGTTCCCAGTACGCGACCGCATTCCACGACATCACCACGGGCAATAACCGTTACGACCACGTGAAGGGCTACGCTGCCACCGCCGGCTATGATCGGGCGACAGGTTTGGGTTCGTTCGACGGCGCGGGCTTCGTAGGCGCCTACTGATCCGACAGGAGGTTCCTCATGAGCGGTGTGCGGGTACTGGTCGGAACGCGTAAGGGCGCGTTCGTGCTCGAGTCGGACGGTGCGCGGCGAGACTGGAAAGTCGGCGGCCCGTACTTTCCCGGCTGGGAGATCTACCACGTGAAAGGCTCGCCGGCCGACCCGAACCGGCTTTATGCGTCGCAGAGTTCGAGTTGGTTCGGCCAATTGATTCAGCGCTCCGACGACGGCGGCGCGACCTGGACGCCGGTGGGCAACGAGTTCTCGTACGCGCACCAGCCCGGAACGCACCAGTGGTACGACGGCACGCCGCACCCGTGGGAGTTCGCGCGCGTGTGGCACCTCGAACCGTCGCTCGCCGATCCCGATACCGTCTTCGCCGGGGTCGAAGACGCGGCGCTCTTCCGTTCGTCCGACGGCGGCGCGACGTGGACGGAACTTGCGAGCCTGCGCGAGCACCACACGGGTTCCGCGTGGCAACCCGGCGCGGGCGGCCTCTGCCTGCACACGATCCTGCTCGATCCGGCCGACGCCCGGCGCATCTTCGTCGCCATCTCGGCCGCCGGTGCGTTTCGCAGCGACGACGCGGGTGCGACGTGGAAGCCGATCAACCGCGGCTTGCGCTCGGAAGGCATCCCCGATCCCGACGCGGAGATCGGCCATTGCGTGCACCGGCTGGCGCAGCATCGCGCGCAACCCAACCGGCTGTTCATGCAGAAACANNTGGGACGTGATGCGCAGCGACGATGCGGGCGATACCTGGCGCGAGGTCAGCGGCAATCTGCCGACCGACTTCGGGTTCGTTATCGACGTGCACGCCCACGAGCCCGAAACGATCTACGTCGTGCCGATCAAGAGCGATGCCGAGCATTTTCCGCTCGACGGCAGTCTGCGCGTCTATCGCAGCCGCACGGGTGGCGAGCAGTGGGAGGCGCTGACGACGGGTTTACCGCAGCGCGACTGTTACGTCAACGTCTTGCGCGATGCGATGGCCGTCGACTCGCTCGATGCGTGCGGCATCTATTTCGGAACGACCGGCGGCCAGGTCTACGTCTCGGCCGATGCGGGCGATACGTGGAATCCGATCGTGCGCGATTTGCCCGCGGTACTCTCCGTCGAAGTGCAGACGTTTTTGTGATCCGCGTCGTTCTCCCGGCGCCGCTGCGCGCAGTCGGCGGCCTGCCGAGCGAAATCACGCTCGAGGTCCGCGAACCGACACAGGCGGCCTTGCTCGACGCGCTCGAGGCGCGCTATCCGGTGTTGCGCGGGACGCTGCGCGAGCACGCAACGCGGCGGCGCCGCGCCTACGTGCGCTTCTTCGCGTGCGGGCGCGACCTCTCGCACGAACCGTCCGACGCGCTCCTGCCCGCGGCCGTTGCCTGCGGCGCCGAGCCGTTCGTCGTCATCGGAGCGATGTCCGGAGGCTAACCAGCCCGTGCCGCTCCGGCGTACCGCAAGAGGACGCGGCCGTCTCCACGCCGGAAATCGCCCGTTTGAACGACGATCCGTCGTTCGCTTGCGTGCCTGGGTGCGGGGGAAGCATGACGACGACACGGGANNGGATCGGGGCATTCGGCGGGGTCGCTGGACATGGCGGAGGTGTTCGCGGCGCTCTATTTCGCGGTGTTGCGGCACGACCCGAAAAACCCCGAGTGGGCCGAACGCGATCGCCTGCTGCTGTCCGCCGGGCACATCTGCCCCGTCCGCTATTCGGCGATGGCCGAGGCCGGATATTTTCCGCGCGAGGAGTTGCTCACGTTGCGCAAGTTCGGCACGCGACTGCAAGGTCACCCCGAGCGCACGCTGCTGCCCGGTTCCGAGTCCACCTCGGGTCCGCTCGGCGAGGGGCTCGCGCAGTCGGGCGGTTTGGCGCTGGCGGCCAAGATGGATCGCAAGGAGTGGCGCGTGTACTGCGTGGTTTCGGATGCCGAGGAACAGTGCGGCCTGCATTGGGAAGCGATGCTGTTCGCGGCCAAATTCCAGCTCGACAACCTCTGCTGCATCGTGGATCGCAATTTCATTCAGATCGACGGCTCGACCGAAACGGTGATGCCGCTCGAACCGTTGCGCGCCAAGTACGAGGCCTTCAATTGGCACGCGATCGACTGCGACGGTCACGACTTCGTCGCGTTGTTGGCCGCCTTCGACGAGGCGCGCAGCACGAAAGGCAAGCCGACGGTCATCCTGGCCAACACGATGCCCGGTAAGGGCGTGGCCCTCATGGAGAACGACTTCCTCTGGCACGGCAAGCCGCCCAATCGCGAGCAGGCCGACGAGGCGCTGCGCGAACTGCGCGACGATGCGGCGCGTCTGCAGGCGGTACGCTGATGCAACTCGCCGCGTATCTCGACCCGGCCGCGCTCCAACAGATCCCGACGCGCGACGGCTTCGGCCAGGGACT
>PLFC01000049.1:0-9399 GCA_003136655.1 Vulcanimicrobiota bacterium | reverse complement strand
GTGCCGTTCGTCGCATCGTACGCGATGTTCTGTCCGGGCCGCGCGTGGGAACAGATCCGCACCAACATGTGCCTCAACGATACCAACGTCAAGGTGGCCGGCGCGCACGCCGGCGTCTCCGTCGGGCCCGACGGCGCCACGCACCAGGCCATCGAAGACATCGCGATCATGCGCCCGATTCCGCGCTTGACGATCGTCGTACCCTGCGATTCGGTGCAGACGAAGAAGGCGACGCTGGCGGTGGCCGAACTCGACGGCCCGGTGTACTTGCGTTTCGGACGCGAGAAATCGCCGGTGGTGACGACGGACGAGACGCCGTTCGAAATCGGTAAGGCGCAGGTGTTTCGAGATGGCAAGGACGTGGCGATCGTAGCCTGCGGCATCGTCGTGTACGACGCCTTGATCGCCGCCGAGCGACTGGCGCGCGAAGACGGCCTCGATTGTTTAGTGCTGAACAATCACACGGTCAAGCCGATGGACGCGCCGGCCATCCTCGCCGCGGCGCGAACCTGCGGGGCGGTCGTCACCGTCGAGGAGCATCAGATCCAGGGCGGCATGGGTTCGCGGGTGGCGGAGATCCTGGTGGCCGAGCATCCGGTGCCGATGGAGTTCGTGGGCGTCGACGATCGCTTCGGTCAGTCGGGAACGCCCGCGGAGTTGCTCGCGCACTACGGCATGAGTGCCGACGACATCCGCGCGGCGGTCCTGCGCGCCGCGGCCCGCAAGCGCGGCTAACTCCTATGGAGAACTGAAGAGGCCGCGCGCGTCGAGCGCGCCGCGCAGCATCGTGACTTCGCGGCGCAGGCTCTCGGCGGTGAGGTGCACGTACGCGGCGGCGGCGGCGCTCGCGAGTTCCGCGAGGAGCCGCCGCTCCTCGGGATCGAACGCTTCGCCGCTCTTCTGCGAGCCATAGCAGGCGAAACCCATCACCACGTTGCGCAGCGCGATCGGCACGGCGACGAGCGGCCGATCGGCGTCGGGCACGTTCGCGAGCGCGGGCCAGTTGCGCGGATCGAGATCGAGCGGGCCCGACTCCGAGGCGAGAAACGCGATCAACGGATCGGCGAACGAGACCGTTTCCGGCGCGCCTTCCCAGCCGATTCCGGCGACGCGTAAAAAGTCGCCGTCGGCGTCGCGTCGATACACCGTTGCCGAGGCCAGGTCGAAGGCTTCGAGCGGTTCGCGGGTCAGCAGCGCATCGACGGTCGTCGCGTCCTCCGCATGTGGAATCGCTGAAGCGACGCGGCGCAAGCGCGCCGCCGCCTCGTGCTGCGCGCGAAAGAAGATCCGCTCGAAATAGCCTTCGATGCGATGGTGTGCCAAGTTGAACGTGAACCCGACCACGATCGCCGCGATCAGTTCGAGGTGTTCGGCCAGACGCCCGGCTTCGAGTTTGGTGATCAAGAATTCGGCGAACGAGAAGACGATGACCAGAATCGAGGTGAACGCCCCGAAGACGAGCGCGCGGTTGATGGCAAAGCGAACGTCGATGACCCGTTGCTTCAGGACGGCGTAGGCGACGCTGACCGGTAGCGTAACGGGCGAGAGGGCCAACAGGACGTCGAACAGCGATCCACGGAAACCGGGCACGTGCAGCAGGCGCAGTCCCACGTCGAGCACGATGCCGCCGATGCCCGCGAGCGACCCGGCGAGTAGCCAGCGGCGCCGCGCGCGCTGCGTCGAGTCCCGCGTGTTCTGAAATAAGATCAGCGCGATCAGGCCGAGCAGGGTCGCGATCAGCACCGCTTCGTAAATCTGAAAGACCGTGTAGCGGCTGGGTCCGGTGAAGCCCGCGTAGGTCACAAAGAAGAGCACGCCCAGCACGGACGCGGCCGCATACAAGATGCGCGCGTACCGTCGCGTCAGCGCGTCGGGAAGCAAATCGGGAAAGCTGGTCGTGAACGACACCGCGCCCCACACGGTCATCGCCAACGCCACGCCCAGTGCGGCCGCGTCGAAGTCGAGCAGGTCGACCGGTACGATGGTGCGCAGCGCGCCCAGTTGCACGATCGGGTAGCCCGTCGCGAGGAGCAAGAAGCTCCACGTCGCGCGCGTTGGGCGCAGCGCCACGAGCGCGACTCCGGTGGCGATGAAGGTCAAGGCCACGAGCGCGGCAGCGCCGACCTCGATCCACTCCTGCGTCGAGACCGGCACCGGCGCCGAGGTCATGCGCACGAAACGGACGCGACCATCCTGCTCGACCGGCACGGTGACCGTCGCCGGCGTCCGCTCCGCGCCGTGTACGATCCGGCTGCGCGTCTCGCTGTCCATCCGGTCGAGCAAGAGACGCTGGCCGGGCCGGACCCCGGCGAGGTCCGCCGGTGATCCCGGCTCGACCGACAGCACGAGCGATCCCTCGCGCAGCGAGAAGCCGAAGCGGCTGAGCGGATCGGCGAGCTGCACGAAGCTCGCTCCGACCTCGGCGAGCGCCCACACGGCCAAGAGCACCACCAGCAGATACTGCGGCGCGCTGAGGGTCCGTCGGACGGCGGGCGATGCGGTCACGCTGCAGCGGGCCCTTCTCGGCTTCTTCGGGGCTCCCCGCTGCCGGCGGGCTTGGTGCGATTCGGTCGCGCGGTTCGACAAATGGCGAATGACCCGGCCCCCGGATACGTCTACACTACAGGTTCATGGTTTTGGATCCGGCGATGGAAGAGCACGACGCCTGCGGCGTGGGCTTCGTTGCGGACCTGGGCGGCCCGGCCGGACGGCGCACGATCGACTTCGCGCTGCAGGCGGCAGCCGCGATGATGCACCGCGGCGCGCGCTCGGCCGACGGCCGCACGGGCGACGGCGCCGGGATTCTGTGCGAGACGCCGCGCAAGCTGCTCGCGCGCGAACTCGCCGCCGCCGACCTTCACGCATCGTCGAACCACCTGGCCGCCATCTGTCTCTTCTTGCCGCGCGAACCCGACTCGGCGGCGGCGGCGCGCGCCGCGGTTGAGGCGGCCATCCGCGCTGCGGAGATCACGCCGCTGCGCTGGCGCACGCCGGCCACCCACGAGGAACTGCTCGGCGCGCAAGCGCGCGCCACCCGGCCGCTCTTCGAACAGCTGCTGGTCGACATGGGTCCGGGCAACGTGCGCGAGCGCATGCGCGCGGCGGCGCGCTCGCTCGAGCGTGCCTTGCGCGAGTTCGGCCGCTCCGCGGCGTTGCTCTCGTGTTCGGCGACGTCGGTGGTTTACAAGGCGCTGCTCTCGTCCGACGAACTCGGATCGTATTTCGACGATCTGCGCGATCCTGCGTTCACCTCGCGCTTCGCGCTCTTCCACCAACGCTTCTCGACCAACAGTTCGCCGTCGTGGCGCTTGGTGCAGCCCTTCCGGCACGTCGCGCACAACGGCGAGATCAACACGATCACCGGCAACCGGGCCTGGCTCGAGGCGCGCGGCATCCACCCCGCGCCCAATGCTTCGGACTCGTACGATCTCAACGCCGCCGTCGATGCGATGGTCGGGGCCGGATATCGCGTCGACGACGCCGTCGATCTCTTGCTGGCTCCGGCGATCGAACGCAGCGATACGCGGCTGCGCGCGTATTACGACGCGCACGTGCCCACCGTCGAACCCTGGGACGGTCCCGCCGCGCTCGTCTTTGCCGACGGCGACACGATCGGCGCGGCGCTCGATCGCGCGGGCTTGCGTCCGCTGCGTTGGTGCCGCACCGCGGGCAACGTGATCCTGGCGGCTTCCGAGACGGGCGTGGTCGATTTCGGCAACGATCCGGTCGTGCGCCGCGGCCGCCTCGGGCCCGGCGGCCGGCTCATCGTGCGCTTCGCGTCGGGCGAAGTGGTCGAGACCGAACACTTTCGCGCAGAGCGTCGCGAGCGTGCCGACTTCCGCGACGTCGTGCGCTCGTGGGCGCTCCCGCTCGACGACGCGCGCGGCGCCGTCGATTCCGAAGCCAACGCGCGCGAGGCCCGCCGCTTCGGCTGCACGCGCGAGGAATTGAAGGACGTCGTCACCGTGCTCGCGGCGGGCAACGAGCCGACGCTCTCGATGGGCGACGATGCGGCTCCGGCCTTCTTCGAGCGAGGCGTTCCGGTGGCCGCGTACTTGCGCGAGCGCTTTGCGCAAGTGACCAATCCGCCGATCGACCCGCTGCGCGAAGCCTTGGTCTTCGATCTGCGCGCGTGGGTCGGATCGGGCGACGTCAACGGCGACGTTCCCGCGCCCGGGGCGATCGTGGCGCTCGAAAGCGCTATCCTTTCCGAACCGGATTTCGACGAACTGCGCGCCGACCGGCGCTTGGTGCAGCACGTCATGCCGCTCGGCCTCGGCGCGAATTCTTTGCGCGCGCGTCTGCTCGCGCTCGCGGCCGAGGCGGAGCGCGCCGTGCGCGGCGGGGCCAGCCTGCTCGTGCTCGACGATCGCGCCGACGATGCGTCGGTGCCGGCGCTCTTGGCGGTGGGGGCGATCCATCAGCGCCTCGTCGCGCGCGGCTTGCGCATGCAGGCGTCGCTTGCGGTGGCCGACGGCTACGCGCGCGACGCGCACGCCGTCGCCGCCGCGATCGCGGCCGGAGCGAACGTCGTGACGCCCTGGCTCGGACTGCGGCTGGCCGGAGAGTTCGGCGACCCGACGGCGTACCTGCGTGCGCTGCGCGCGGGCCTGTTGAAGATTCTGGCCAAGCTCGGCATCTGCACGCTGCGTTCGTACGTCGGCGCCCAGACCTTCGAGGCGCTGGGCCTGCACGGCGAAGTGGTCGAGATGTGTTTTCCGGGTTCGCACGCGCACGTGCCCACGCTGCGCTTCGACGACCTCGAGGCCGACGTGCGGGCTTGGTTCGAACACTCGCGTTCGACGGACCGGCCGCTCCGCGAACGGGGCTCGTACCGGTTCCGCCGCCAGGGCGTGCGCCGCGCATTCGATCCCGAGGCGATCAAGACGTTGCGCGCGAGCGCCGTGGACGGCGACTACGCAGCCTTCGAGAAACTCTCCGATGCGATGGAAGCGCGCGCTCCCGTGACCCTGCGCGACCTGTTGCAGCCGCTGGCCCTGCGCGAGCCGGTGGATATCGCTACCGTCGAGCCCGTCGATGCGATCACCGCGCGCTTCGCGACCGCGGCGATGTCGCACGGGGCGCTGGCCGCGGAGGTGCACGCCACGATCGCGCGCGCGGCAAACAAAGCCGGCGCGCGATCCAACTCCGGCGAGGGCGGCGAGCACGTCGAGCGCTACTCGCGCGAGATCGACCGCGGACGCAGCCGCATCAAACAAATCGCCTCGGCGCGTTTCGGCGTTGGCGTCACGTACTTGGCCAGCGCCGACGAGGTGGAGATCAAGATCGCGCAGGGCTCCAAGCCCGGCGAGGGCGGCCAGATTCCGGCGCACAAGGTGACGGCCGAGATCGCGATGCTGCGCGGCGCGCTTCCGGGCGTCGCGCTCATCTCGCCGCCGCCGCATCACGACATCTATTCGATCGAAGATTTGGCGCAACTGATCTACGATCTGCGCCGCGCCGCACCGCACGCACGCATCGCGGTCAAACTGGTCGCGCAATCGGGCATCGGATACGTGGCCAGCGGCGTGGCCAAGGCCGATGCCGACGTGATCCACATCAGCGGCCACGACGGCGGCACCGGCGCCTCGCCCTTGGGCTCGATCCTGCATGCGGGATTGCCCTGGGAGATCGGCCTNNAAGAGCGGACGCGACGTCATCTTGGCGGCGCTGCTCGGCGCCGACGAATTCGGTTTCGGCAGCGCGCTGCTGGTGGCGCTGGGCTGCATCTACGCGCGCCAATGCCACAAGAATACGTGCCCCGTGGGCATCGCCACCCAAGATGCGGCGTTGCGCGCGAAATTTGCGGGGACCGAAGCGGAGGGCGTCGCCTTCTTGCATTTCGTCGCGAGCGACGTGCGGCGCCGGCTCGCGGCGCTCGGTGCGAGTTCGCTTTCGGAATTACACGGCCGCTCGGATTTGCTGCGGCGTCGCGCGCTCGACGATCTGCGCCTCGAGAGCGTCGACCTCTCCGAAATACTGCGCCTTCCGGAGCAGCCGCAACCCGCGCGCCGCCCCTCGCTCGAGCCGACGCATCTCGACGACCTCGTGCCGCGTCCGTGGATTTCCGCCGGCGACGAGGTGCCGGATCTTCCGATCGGGCCGGCCGATCGCGCAGTCGGCGCGCGAATCGCACACGAAGTGACGCTGCGGCGCAATGCCGGCGAACGGCCCGCGCCGATCTTCGTGCGCTACCACGGCAGCGCCGGCCAGAGCTTCGGCGCGTTTCTCACCGGCGGCGTCTCGCTCGACCTGCGCGGCGACGCCAACGACTACGTGGGCAAGAGCATGGAAGGCGGACGCCTGGTCGTGCGCGGGTTCGGGGGCGCGCTCGAGCCCGTCGCGGGGAACGCTTGTTTCTACGGCGCGCGCGGCGGCGAGGGTTTCCTGCGCGGCATCGCCGGCGAACGCTTCGCGGTGCGCAACAGCGGCGCGGAACTCGTGGTCGAGGGCACGGGCGATCACGCCTGCGAGTACATGACCGCCGGGTTCGTCGCGATCTTGGGGCCCGTCGGTAAGAATTTCGCCAGCGGCATGAGCGGCGGCGTCGCATTCGTCGCGACCGAGTCGCCCTTCGACCCCGCAACGCACGCGCTTCCGCTCGGCCCGACCTCGTGCCGGCTCGCGCCGGCCCGCGCCGACGACCCCGATAGCGAACGCCTGCGCAGGTTGTTGCAGCGCCACGAAGCGGCAACCGGCTCGCTCACGGCCCGGCGGCTCCTCGACCAGTGGCCCACATCACTCTCGCACTTCGCGAAGTTGGCTCCGCCCAGTGAGGAACCCGCCGCGCGCGAGAGCGCGCCGAGCCTGGTCTCCGTCCCTTAGGGTTTAGCCGGGCTTCTTGTCGACGGCGGCCGCGGCAGCGTCGACGACCTTCTTGGCCTGTTCGGTCATCGCGACCGCCACGGTACGCGCCTGTTCGGCGCTCTCGCGCAGCGCGTTTTGTCCGAGCTTGACGTATTCGCCCAGATGGCCGAGAAGCACCTGACTCTGTTCGGCGGCGACCTGCCCGCTTTCTGTGGCGTGGCGCGTCAACGTGGCTTGCAACTCTTGCGCGTGTTCGATCGACTGTTGCACCTGAGGCTTGAGATCTTCGGCGGTCCGGTTGACCGCTTCCGCGGCGCTGCGCTGCAGTTCGCGGGCCTGGCTCAGGACTTTATTGAGGGTGTCGTTCCAGCTCATGGTCTCTCTCCGGGCGTCAGCGCCCCTCCTCGACGGTCATCACCCAGCGCACGGCGCGGGCGTATTGGTCGAGTTCGCGGGTGGTCCGAAGGAGCCATGCGTAGGACGGGTCGTAGACCGCCCGCTTGTTGCGCGCGTCATCGATCCGGCGCAAAAAGCGCCGAGCGTCGTCGAGTTGGCGCTCGAACTCGGCCCACCGGGCCGCCAACGACTCGGCGGACGCGTCGGGCAGGCGATCGATCAGCGGGGGCGCGGGCAGATCGCGGTGCTTCATCGCGAATTCGAGGCGCGCGAGCGCATACGAACACGTCGTCGTGATCACGGATCCGAGGAGCTGCACCAGCCGGACCTCCATGGGCGACTCGGATTCCAGCATCGCCCCGGCGGTCCCCACCTCCCTTGTCGGGACTTTCGGCATATTGCGCCGAACCGCCCGAGCCGGGTGAGAGCCCTCGCCTTTCGGGGCATACTCGTTCCATGGATCTCACCAAGAATTACCCGCGCAGCCCCAAGCAGAAGATGGACGGCATCGTTTCGCTCGCGCGTATGACCGACAAGGCGCGCGCCTTCAACGAAGGCACGCTCGGCGAATATCACTACGACTGCCCGCACGACAAGCCGGTGCTCGCCTTCCTAGGCGTCGACGCTGCGACGTTTGCTGCGAAGGTCGCCGAGTTGAAGGACGACGCTGCCATCGAGCGTTGGGTCCGCGATGCGTTCATCGCGAAGAAGACGACGGCCGAAATCGACGCGTTCAATCGCGATCGCACCAATTGGAAGCCCGAGCCGGGCAGCGAGAGCGAGACCTACTTCAAGCAGCTCCACGACGAGGTCGCAAAAGACCGGCCCGACGTGACGACGTGGTTCGACCTCCTCGATCTCGACGAGAAACGTCCGGTCCTCAAGCTCGCGCACGCGTGATCGCGCGGCCGGATACTTCGTCGAACAAATTCGGCGCCGAATGCGCAAACGGCGGCCCTACAGGCACCTAGCGCACGCGGTGCCAGGCCCAGACGTTCCAAAGATGGGTGCCGGTCACGGCCGGAACGATGCCCGCGATGTCGTCGCGAAACGCGACGCCTTCGCGGGTGAATCCGAGGAAGAGGAGATCGCTTCGTTCCACGAGCCGGCTCGTGATCTCGCGATCTCCGGCCGCCTGGAGTAACGCATCGGCGGTGCCGAGCTCGAGCGCGGCGGCCTTCTCTATCACGGGGTCGCAGACGCGCGTGAAGTTGTCGCCGTTGGGCGGGCGCGTGGCGCAACGGAAGAGATACGAGTGGTCGTCGACGCTGTTGGGTTGCCAGCCGCTGTATTCGAGATCGAAGCGGCCGGTCTGGTTGATGCCGCCCTGGGCCGCGCTTGCCCACACGACGTTGTAGGCGTACGATTTCAGGTTGGTCTTGATGCCCAGGCGCGCGAGATATTGTTGCACGAGCAGGTCGACGCGGGCGGTCGCGGTCGACTCGGTGGTCGAGACCGCGTCGATCGTGAGCGGCCGGCCGTGCTTGACGCGTACGCCGTCGGCGAGGTGCCAGCCCGCGGCATCGAGTTCGCGCGCAGCCGCCGCCGGATCGTAGGCGCGCTGGTGCAGCGAAGGATCGTAGGCGAATTGCCCAGGCAGTCGGTCGCCATCGCCCGGTACCCATAGTTCGCCCTGCAACGTGCGCATGATGTGCTTCCGGTCGATGCCGAGCACGAGCGCCCGGCGAACGCGCACGTCGTCGAGCGGCGGACGCGCGGTATTGAAGATGATGAAATCGAACTCGTTGTGCGGCTCGAGGATCGTGCGCGAGTGCGCCGCGTGCCGCACTCCGTCGAGAAAGGTGCGGCCCGTCGAGGTGCGCGCCACCAGCATGTCCAGGCCGCCGCTCTCGTAGAGCGCGAGCGCCGAGTTCGGGTCGGGCACGATCGTGATCGTGACCCGTTTGAAGCCCGGCGCACCCCGGTAATAATGCGGGTTCGCGGCGAGTTCGATGCGCGAGCCGCGCTGCCACGAGACGACGGAATACGGGCCGAGGCCCACCGGCGCGCCGTTGTACGGATCGCGGTTGAGGTCGTGTTTACCCGCCAAGAGGTGCGCGGGCAACAGCGGGTAGGGATCGTTCGCACCCAGCGTCAGAACCGAAGGAACGAACGGCGAAAACGCTGCTTTGAGACGGACCCTGACCGTGTATGGGTCGAGCACCCGCACGTCGCTGATGTGGTCGTATCCGGTGC
>PLFC01000003.1 GCA_003136655.1 Vulcanimicrobiota bacterium | reverse complement strand
TCCCCGTCGGTTCTCTCCCACTCGCCTTAGACGGCGATGGGGCTTCCCACGGCGCGGTCGCGGCGGCGATGGGTTCGGGCGTGTTCGCGGCGATGCTTGCCGGCCTGCCGCTCGGAGCCTTGGTCGACCGTGCGGGTCGCCTGCCGGTGCTGAAGGCGACGGCGTTCGCCGGGGTCGCCGTCCTCGTGGGACTGACCTTCGTCCACGGCGCGCCGGGCGGTTCGGCCCTGTTGGCATTGCGCAGTATGGCGTTTATTGGGTTCATGACGGCCGAATTCGCGTACGCCGGCGACCTCGCGTCGCCCGATCGCGCCGTATCGACCGTGGCCACCCTGGGCATGGTCGGGACGCTGACCTATGCCTCGCGGCCCGCGCGTGCTCTGGCCGGAGCCGCCCGTGCCCGGTAAGACGGGCCGGCGCATCGCGCGCTTCGTGCAAGGCCTGGGCGAGGCGCTCGCCGCCGCGGCCGGCCCGGCCCCAGCGCAAAGCGTCGAGCCGCAACCCGGGCCGCCGCGGCCGACGCTCGACGACCTCGAACGGCTCAACGTCGCGCGGCTCCGGCAGGCGGAGCAGATCTTCGAGTTCGAGGTGCTGGCGGTCGAAGCCAGGGCCTCGATCGACGCGCTGCGTGCCGTCGATCTGTTGCTGGCCGCGCTGCTGGCGGCGCAGTTGGTCAGCGGTATGTTGCTGCTGGGCATGCCCGACCCGAGCGCGGTCGCGCTCTTCGCGGTCTTGGGCCTCGCGGTCGGGCTCGTGTGTTGGTCGTTGGCCGTCACCTCGTGGGCCGAGACGGCCCCGCTCGGCGGCCAATTTCTGACCGACCTCGCGGCCGACGCGGCCGGCGCCCGCGCGACCGCCGTCGTCAAGGCCGCGGGCGTGGTCAAGCGCAACGAACGCCGCCGCACCTTGAAGTTGCGCCTGTTCGCACTGGCCGTGGTGCTCACCGTCGGCGACCTCGGCTGGGTCGCGGCCACGCACGTGCAGCAACTGGCCACGCCGATTCCGGCGCCGACGGCCGCGCCCTCACCCTCACCCTCGCCCGCGCCGACCGTTGCGCCGACGCCGCAGCCCACGCCGCGTCCGGCGAGGCGCACGCCGCACGCGGAGCACCGGCAGCATCGTCCGGCTCAGCGGCCTAGGACGAACAACTCACGCTGATCTCCGCGGCCCACTCCGGCGGCGCGGCGGCGTAGCTTTCGTTTTCCGGTTGCTCGTCGAAGGGCGCGCGCAAGACCGCGTGCAGGCGCGCGATCTCGGCGAAGTCGCCGCCTTCGGCGGCGGCGATCGCCTGTTGCGCGAGATAATTGCGCAGGATGTATTTCGGATTGACGCATTGCATGGCCGCGTAGCGCGCCGGATCGTCGCTGCCTTCGGCGGCCAATCGCGTACGATAACGTTCGAACCACGCGTCCGCGCCGGGAGCGGCTTCGAGCAGCGCGCGCGCCGAGGCGAGATCGGTCGACAGCGCGCGAAAGGTGTTGGTGTGATCCGCGCGCGCGGCCGCCAGCAAGTCGAGGAAGTCGACTGCGAGCGTCACGTCGCCTTCGCGCGCCTCGCGCAAGCCGAGCTTGGCCCGCAGTAACGCCACGGCGCGCTCGCGATAGGCCGGCTCGTAGGCCGCGAGCGCGGCGTCGGCATCGTCTTTGGAAACCAGCGTGGAGAGCGCGACCGCGAGCGCCTTGCAGTTCCACAGGCCGATGCCCGGCTGACGATCGAAGGCGTAGCGTCCCGTCTCGTCGGTGTGGTTGCAGATGAAGCCCGGTTCGTACGCGTCGAGGAATCCGTAGGGTCCGTAATCGAGCGTGAGCCCGAGGATCGACATGTTGTCGGTGTTGAGCACGCCGTGCGAAAAGCCGACGCTCTGCCACTGCGCGATCAAACGCGCGGTGCGCTCGACGACCTCGCGCAGAAAGGCCGCGTAACGCGCGGGGGCCTCGAGCGCGAGCAACTCGGGGAAGAAGCGGCCGATCGCGTAATCGGCGAGTTTGGCGACGGCGTCGGCCTCGCCGCGATAGTGGAAGAGCTCGAAGGAACCGAAGCGCAGGTGCGAGGGCGCGATGCGCGTCAGGACCGCGGCGGTTTCGGGACGCTCGCGGAAGACGGCTTCGTCGCTGCGCGCGATGGCCAACGCGCGCGTGGTGGGAATCCCGAGATGGTGGAGCGCTTCGCTCGCGAGGTACTCGCGAATCGTCGAGCGCAGCACGGCACGGCCGTCGCCGAAGCGCGAGAAGGCGGTCGTGCCGGCGCCCTTGACCTGCCATTCGTAACGCGCACCGCTCGAGGTGACCACCTCGCCGAGCGTGATCGCGCGTCCGTCGCCCAGTTGCGCGACGAACGTGCCGAACTGGTGGCCCGCATAGATGGCCGCATACGACTGCACGCCGCTGAAGCGCGCGTTGCCCGCGGCGAGCTTGACGAAGTCCGGGTCGGCGGCAACCGCCGGGTCGAGTTCGAGCAAGGCCGCGACGTCGGCATTGAAGACGACCAGTTGCGGCTCGGGCAGCGGCGTGGGGTCGCGGAATTCGACGAAACGCTCGCCGAGCTTGGAGAGGCCCGGCGCGACGGGCAGTTCGCTCAGCGTTCGAGCGGGTGCGGCGGTCTCGATCACGATGTCTCTCGCAACACGGGCCTCCCCTTCCGAGTTGCCGCCCGGGACTTTGACTTCCGGGCTTTTCAGCCGTACGGTGTCACGGTGTCCGATCTCGATGCAGTCGTCACCCGGATGATCACGCCCGCGCGCAACCCGCCCCGCGAATCCCAGGTGCGCTGGCCGCATCGCGAAACGCTCGATTTTCGCTCGGGTCCGGTCGCCTATTGGACCGCAGGCGACGGTCCGCCGGTGCTCCTCGTGCACGGCTGGTCGACCACGCACGCGGATCTCGATGCCTTCGTCGCGCCGCTGCTCGCGCGCGGCTTCGGCGCAGTGGCCCTGGATTTACCGGCGCACGGTGAGAGCGGTGGCGCGACGGCCACCTTATCCGATTGTGCGGATGCCATTCGTGCGCTCGGCGAGCGCGTGGGGCCGCTGGCCGGCGCGATCGGACACTCCGCCGGTTGCCCGTCCACGGCCATGGCCCTCGAGCGCGGCTTGCGGGCCCGCCGCGTCGCGCTGATCGCGACGCCGCAGCGCTACGAACGCTTCGTGCGCTGGTTCGCGGGCGAGGAAGGCATCGAGGTGGATGCGCTCATCGCCGCGTTCGGTGCGCGCGGCATCGACGTGACCGAATTCGATTTGCCCGCGACCGCATCGCGCCTCGACGTTGCGGCGCTCGTCGTGCACTCGGCCGACGATCGCACCTGCGAATTGCGCGGCGCGCGCAACGTGGCGGCGGCTTGGCGCGGCAGCGAGTTTCTCGAGGTCGACGGCTTGGGACATTCGCGCATCCTGCGCGACCCCGGCGTCGTCGAACGCGTGGTCGAGTTCGTCACGGCGCTTTGACGATCCGCTCCCGGCGCGCGATCCGGCGCGGAAGGATTTCCGCGAAGCCGTGCGCGTTAGTGTAGCGATGTGTGCCGCGAGGCGCCGCATCTCCCTGGAGGCCGCATCGTGAGCATCCCCGCCGACTGGCGTCTTCGTATCCCGGCTATCGCCGCGCCCATGTTCATCATCTCGACGCCGGATCTCGTACTCGCCGAGTGCAAGGCGGGCATCGTGGGCGCGTTCCCCTCGCTCAACGCCCGCCCGCTCGCGCAACTCGACGAGTGGCTGACGCAGATCGCCGAAGAACTCGCCGCCTACGATGCGAGCGACCCGCCGCATCCCGCCGGGCCGTTCGCGGTGAACCTGATCGTGCACAAGTCGAACGACCGGCTCGAGAGCGATCTGGAACTGTGCGTGCGTCATCGCGTGCCGGTGGTGATCACCTCGCTCGGCGCCCGGCCCGACGTGAACGCGGCCATCCACGGGTACGGCGGCATCGTGCTGCACGACGTGATCGACGATACCTTCGCGCGCAAGGCGATCGAGAAGGGTGCCGACGGTTTGATCGCCGTTGCCGCGGGTGCGGGCGGCCACGCGGGCCGGCTCTCGCCCTTTGCGCTCGTGCAAGAGATCCGGCGCTGGTTCTCCGGGCCGCTCGCGCTTTCGGGCTCGATTGCGACCGGCGGCGCCGTGCTCGCCGCGCGCGCCATGGGCGCCGACGTCGGCTACATCGGTTCGGCTTTCATCGCCACCCGTGAAGCCAATGCGTCCGATGCCTACAAAGAAGCGATCGTGGCCGCGAAGGCTTCCGACGTGGTTTACTCGAGCCTGTTTACCGGCGTGCACGGCAACTATTTACGCTCGTCGATCGTCAACGCCGGGCTCGATCCCGACAACCTGCCCGAAGGCGACGTCTCGACGATGAGCTTTGCGTCGGGCACGCTCTCGAAGGCCAAGACCTGGCGCGACATCTGGGGCTGCGGCCAGGGCATCGGCGTGATCGACAAGGTCGATACCGTCGCCGACGTGGTCGACCGGCTCGAGCGCGAGTACGTCGCCGCACTCGAAGCGGTCAATCGCGAAGCGCGCGGGGCTACATCTTATACGAGTGCAGGCCGCTGACCCAAATGTTCACGCCCAGATAGCAGAACATGATCGTGATGAAGCCGAACGCCGCGAGCCACGCGCAGCGCAGGCCGCGCCAGCCGTTGCGCGTGTGCAAATGCATGTACATCGCGTAGACGATCCACGAAAAGAGCGCGGCAGTTTCCTTGGGATCCCACTGCCAATAGGCGCCCCACGCTTCCTTGGCCCACCAGGCGCCGGTGATGATGCCCAGCGTGAGCAAGGGCAGTCCGACGGCCACGATGCGATACGTCAGGATGTCGAGTTTGGCCAGCGTGGGCAATGTGGCCAGCCACAACGCGAGCGTGTTGCCCTGCTGCGCGGCCTGTTCGAGATAGGGCGCGTCGCCGACGATGATCGAGCGCGGCGCGGTCTGGGTCATCGTCGTGCGCAGTTCCATGCCGCCCAGCGGCGCGCCGCCGGCGCCCGCGGGCTGCATCGCGACCGTGCGCTGCCCGCCGCCCTCGAGCGACTGCTCGCCGTAATACTTGATCAGGTAGAGAATCGCCGAGACGAACGCGACCATGAATGCGGCGTACGATGAGACCACCAGCGGCACGTGGATCTTGATCCAATACGACTGCAGCGCGGGCACGGCCGGCAGATAACCTTCGTTCCAGGTCAGCGCGTACGCCAGGAAACCGGCTGCGATGCACAAGACGAAGCCGCCCATGAACCACAAGTTGTACTTCATCGCGAACAGGATGAAGATCAGCACGCTCATCGCCGCGAACAGCGAGAGCGACCCGTAAAGGTTGGTCAGCGGCCAAATGTGCGACGTCTGCCAGCGGTAGACGAGTTCGCTGAACTGCACGGCGCAGCCGAGTGCGGCGAACGGTATGCCGATGCGCTTCGAGATCTCCACGCCCGAGAGCAAGTAGTTGAGAAACGCGAGCGTGCTGACGATGTAGGCCGAGATGGCCACGACGATGAGGATCTGGTCGGTGTTCATGAGACTCCCTCGGCAACGGTGACTGCGGCGCGGCGGGGCGCCGACGGCGGCTGCGCTTCCCGGCGCAGCGCCTCAACGAGCGACTGAAACTGCTCTTCGAAGATTTCGTATCCCTTGACCGTGGTGGCGGCGATGCCGACGCGCACGCCCTGGGCCGCTTCGTCGACGCGCACGTACAGGCGCGCGGGCAGGAAGTAGAACGAGATGCACAAGCCGGCCAGGAGCACGAACGCGCCGATGCCCACGAGCGGAATGCCCGGATCGTGACGGTACTGGATGCCGCTGTAGAGCACGTAGCGGCCGACGTTCAAACGGTAGCCGTTGCCCAAATCGAGGCCGCGCTCGAGCGGCACGAGCACCTGTCCGATCGGCTGATCGCCGTCGAAGAAGTCGAGCGCGACGCCGGGATTGTTGGGCCGCGGGTCGGCGCCGATGCCGCCGCGCGGATCGATCGTGCCCACGAAGCGCGAATAGCGCACCGAGCGCGACGTCTGGCCGATGCCGAACCCTTCGCCCTCTTTGAGAGGGCCCGACGGCGTGCCGGCTACGGGCACGCCGTCACGCGTAATCGTGAAGGGCACCGCGAAGCCGTACGAGGCCTGGTAATAATTCGTGCCGTCGATGTCGAGCGGCTGGTTGACGCGCAGCACCGCCGCGCGCGAGACGCCGTCCTTGCCGGTCACGTGCAGGTACGAGACGTAATCGATCGGCTGGAAGACGGTGCCGCTGCGCGTCTGGATCGGATCGATCCGATAGGCGAACCGGTCGAGTTGGAATTTTGCGCCGTTCTGGTCGATCGTGGCCGTGGTGCCGCTGACGATCGTGGTCTGTCCGCTNNTAGCCCCAGGCCCAGTACATCGTGGTTCCCGCGGCGATGATCACGAAGCCCACGTGCGCGATCAACACGCCCTTGCGCGCCCAATTGTATTTGTCCGCGAAGGTCCACTCCACGCCGCCCGCTTCACGCTTGCGCACGAGCCAGCCGCGTTGCGCGAAGAACGCTTCGATGCGGCCGCGCACGGTCTCGGGATCGCCCGGCATCTCCACGGTCGCGTTGAGCGGAATCTTGTCGATTTTGACGGGATGCAGCCGGGGCAAGCGGTTGGGAATCACGCGCTTGAACGTGGCCAGCGTCATGCAGGCGATGATCAGCCCGATCATCGCGACGTACCCCGAACTGTGGTAGATGTTCTCCAGGTGCAGGCGCAGCACGAGCCGGCCCAGGGCCGCCGGATACGTCGTCAGGTAGAAGCTCGGGTCTTTGCCCTGATCCACCACGACGCCGATGAGCGTCATCACGCCCCACACGGCGAGCAACAGCATGCCGAACCAGAAATCGGAGATCTGGTTCAGGAAGGCGCGGTAGAGTTCGCGCGCCTGTTCGCCGAGCGGGGCTTTATCGGGTGCGGTCGAGGCGGTCATCAGAGGCTGGCCTCGCGCCTCCAGCTCTTTTCCAAGACCACGATGATCAGGATGCCCAACTCGTAGAGCACGTACATCGGCACCGCGATCAGCAGCATCGTGACCGGCGAGGCGTCGGGCGCGGCCAAGCCGCCGACGAGCAAGATGCCCATCGCGGCGTAACGCCGGTAGGTACGCAGCATCGGCACGTTGATCACGCCGATGCGCGCGAGCGCGACCATGACGGTCGGCGTTTGGAAGATGATCGCAAACGCGAGGAAGGTCAGCAAGATCAGGTTGAGCGTCGCCTCTACCCCGTAGGTTTCGGTCGCGACCGACTGCGTGATCGAGAGCAGCGCGGTGAGCACCTTGCGGATGATGAAAAAGTGGCAGAACGCGATGCCGGCGAGCGCGAGCAAGAGCGAGGGCAGCGTGTAGAGATACACCACCTTGCGCGTCTTGGGATGGAAGGCCGGCACGATGAACATCCAGGCCTGGTACACGATCACCGGCATGCCCAGCACGACGGCCGCATAGAGCGAAAACTTCAACTCGGTGAAGATCACGTCGGTGGGCGCGAAAGCGTGGAGTTGTAACGCAGAGCCGAGGTACTCGTTCTTCAGCCAGAGGATGGCGAATTGCGACGGCCAGAAGGCCGCGAGCGCAATCACGCCCACGACGATCAGACAGATCATGAGACGGTTACGGAGCTCCCGCAGGTGCTCCGTGAAGGGCATCTCTTTCTGGTCCCATTCCGGTTCGGTCTTTCCGAACGCGGGCGGGCGCTCGATCAACACGGCGCTGCGGAATTACGCTAGGGTTGCGCGGGCGGCGTCGTGACGGGCGGCTGAATTGCCGCGGCCGGGGCCACCGTTGCGGTGGCGGCGTTGGCTTCCGCTTGGGCGCGAGCTTCGGCCCGCGCGCGCTCGGCCGCGATGTCGGCCTCGGCCTGACCGACCTGGAACTCCTTCTTGGCGGCGCCCAGCCCGCGCGCGACGTCGCGAATCTTGCTGCCGCCGAAGAGCAGGATGGCCGCCCCGACGATGATCGGGATCTCCATGCCGCCCCACATGCCGAGAATGACCGGAACTTCCATTTTCAGTACCTCTCTTCTGACGCCGCCGCAGCCGGCGGCTCCGGCTCAAATCTCATCTTACCGCGTTCGCGCGTTGCTGTCCCGTCCCAGGGCGTCGGCCAGCGCGTTGAGCTCGGCACGAGCGGCGTGGTTTCCGAGCGGCGCGAGCGACATTTTAGCCCGCTCGACGTAGCTCTCGATTGCTTCCCGCGTCTTGATGAGGCCGCCCGTGCGTGCGATGGCGGCGACCAGCGCGATGCGGCCGTCGTCGTCACCCTCGGGGCGGTCCCCGTAGTAACGCGCCAAACCCGCACGAAGATCGACATCCCGGCTCTCCAGGGCTAAAATCACGGGGATCGTCATCTTCCGCTCGGTCAGGTCGTTGCCCACGGGCTTCCCCAGCTCGGCGGCGCTCGCGGTCATGTCCAAGAGATCGTCGAGCATTTGGAACGCGATGCCGTAGTACAGGCCGAAATCGCGCAGCGCTTTGACCCGTAGCGGGGGCGCGCCGGCCATGATCGCACCGCACTCGGCCGAGGCGGCGAAGAGGGTGGCCGTCTTCTTGACCACGATTTCGATGTAGTCGGCCAGCGGCAGATCCAGGTTGCCGAGCGCCCGGAGCTGCAGCACTTCGCCGTCGGTGATGTCGGCCAGCGCCGAGCTGAGGATGTGCGGCACGGGCGCCGGATAGTGGGCCGTGACGTTTTTGAAGATCCAGGCGAAGAGGTAGTCCCCGGCCAGCACGCTGACCCGGTTGCCGTAGTCGACGGCAGTCGCGTTGACGCCCCGGCGGGTGTCGGCACGGTCGACGACGTCGTCGTGGATCAGCGTCCCCACGTGGATCAGTTCCATGTAGGCGGCCAGCGGCAGGTGTTTGCTCGGATCGGCGCCGTTGGCTTCGGCGGCGAGCAACGTGAGACGGGGTCGCAGCCGCTTGCCGCCCGCGGCCAGCATGCGCCGCACCGCCTCGGTGATCACCGCGTTGTCGGTCGCGAAGGTAGAGCGGAAAAACTCCTCGACCAGCGCGTAGAGGTCGCGTTCGCCCGGAACGGTGGCGTGCGTTTCGATCACGCGGTCCCCACGTGGACGGCGATCGCGCCGCCGCCCAGGCGCACGTAGCGCACGTCGCGGAAGCCGGCCTCGGAGAAGCGCGCGGCCAGCTCGTCGGCGCCCGGAAAGTTGGTCAGCGAGTTCGGCAGATAGCGGTAAGCGCTGCGCGAGCCGCCGACCAGACCGCCCACCAGCGGTACGACCTTGTAGAAGTACAGGTTGAAGAGGCGCCTGAACCACGGGTTGGGCGCTTTGGAGACGTCGAGGTTCACGAAGCGGGAGCCGGGCACGAGCACCCGACGAGCTTCGCGCAACGTCGCGCCGATGTCGACGACGTTTCTCATCGAGAAGCCCATGATGGCCCCGTCGAAGGAGCGGTCGGGAAAGGGCAGCGCCAGCACGTCGCCCTGCACGAAGGTCGCCCCGGCGACGTTGCCTTGGGCGGCCCGGCGCCGAGCGCCGTCGAGCATCGGATCGCAGAAATCGACGCCGGTCACCTTCAGGGCCGGGTCGGTGCGCAGCAGGTGAAACGTCAGGTCGCCCGTGCCGCAGCACATGTCGAGGATGCGCCCGCCGGCCGGGACGGCCAGTTCGCGCACGGCGCGGCGGCGCCAACGCTCGTCCACGCCGCCCGTGAGGAGCCGGTTGGTCGCATCGTAGCGGGGCGCGATCGATGCGAACATCTCGCGGACGTAGACGGATTTTTCCATGTACCTATCGGTCTTGAGTTTCCGGCTCGACCCTTGCCGTTCATGCCTGTAGTCGTGATGAGCAAGTCGCTACCGAAGACGACGGGGGAAACGTACCATGGGTTTTGACGCCGCGAGCGCGCGAGCCGCAAGCGCGGGACTGGGCGCGTTGGCGCAGCGCGCCCGCGAAAACGGCCAGACCATCCTGAAGGCGGCGCACGACGCTTGCCGGCTGCCCGAGGACCGGGTCTTGCACGGTTTCCGGGCCGGAGCGACCGCCTTTCTGGGCAGCCCTGAAGGCAAGGCCACGCTGCGCAAGGGGCTGGAGGCGGCATGGGCGCTGATTCGGGGTATCGTCACGGGCCCGGCGCCGGCCCCGCAGGCGGGGGCGGTCGCGGCCGACGCGTCGGCAGCCAACCCATCCGCGGCGGCTCCGGAGCGCAGCGGGCCGCTTGCGTGAGCGCGCTGGGTTCGGTCTCACTCGGCCAAGTCGCCGAGGCTGTGGAGCGTGCGCGCTCGGTCGAGCTGTCGGCGTGGACGCTCAAACCCGGCGTGCTCGAACGGGCGCTCGAGCGCGCGGGCGACCGCGGGGCCGACGTCGCCGTCCATTTGGAGTCGCGTCCCTACTCAGACTCCAAGCTGCGCGCGCGCCGTCTACACCGGCAAAACGTCGACACCGCCGCGGCGCTGCGGCATCACGGCGTGCGCGTCGACCTGCGCGCGGAACGTAACGCGCCGCTGCACCTCAAGGCTGCGATCGTCGACGGCACCGCGTTTCTCGACGAACGCAATTGGGCCAATAGCGACGCGGCCATCGTCGCGACGCAACGTCCGCAAGACGTCGCGCTCGTCGCCGATGCGCTGCACGGGCGGAGCGGCGCGAGCGAATCGTTTGCGACGCGCAAGGACGCGGCGCTCGCGCTCGAAGCCGACGTGATCGAACGCGCGCCGCCGGGCGGCGCGGTGCGTCTGTCCACCGAGACGTTCGGTCCCGGTCCCGTTGCGACCGCGCTCGAGGCGCGAGCGCGCAGCGGCGCCGAGGTGCGCGTCGTCGTCGACCGGCTCGCCGCGCGCGAGAGTTCGGGCGCGTTCGAACGCTCCGAACTCGCACGGTTGCGCGCGGCCGGCGCGCAGGTGCGCGTCGCCGACCGGCCACCGAAGGAATGTCTTGCGGGCGACGAAGCCTGGGCCGGTTCCGCCAACGCGACGAGCGCGAATCCGCGGGGCCTCGATTGGGGCATGCGCATCGGCGAACCGGCGCTGGTCGCCGCGATCGCAAACGACTTCGAACGCGTCTGGCAACGCGGCCGCGCCGTGATATAATACTCTTAGCTGCAGGCTAGGCTCAACGGCTATACACCGCGCGTAGCGCGCGCAGAGAGAAGATCTTGCCCAGCAACGCCTCCGCGGGCGTACGGAAGCGCTTGTCGAGATAGCGCCGTTCCACGGCCGCGTAGTACGCGAAGCCGCAGGCCACCGCGGCGATCGCCGCGAGTTCGGGATTGATATGCGCGGCGACGAGCGAATTGAGGATCGGTTCGTGCACCAAGTAGATGCTATACGACGCGACGCCGACCAGCGCCAGCGGCTTGAAGCGCATCGTGCGTGCGAACCATCCGCCGCTCGCAGCGACCACCAAGCAGAAGACGGCCGCATGCCAGAGGGGATCGCCATGATCGACCCGCGCGGTCTGTGACTGCGCGTAGATTGCGAGCGGCAGCAGCAGAGCCGCGGCCCACAGCGCGTAGCGTTCGATCGGACTCTTCGTGATGCGCAAGTCGGCGGCCACGATGCCCAGCATGAAACACGGCAGCGTGCCCACATCGCTGAAACTCCACGGCGTGAAGAAATACAGCACGTAGCAAGCGACGCCCACCGCGAAGAAGGCCGGCCGAGAACGCGCGTAGAGCGCGAGCAACAACGGAAACACCAGGTACCAGCGCATCTCGATGCCCAGCGTCCAGAACGACGCGTTGAACGGCGAGGGCAGGTTGGTCAGAAACGAGCAGGCCAAGAGTATCTCGCGCCCGATGCCCGCCGCGTCGAGATGCACGCCGGGTGCGGTCGGCAAGCCGAACGCGGTCAGCGAGAGCAGCGCGAAGAGCGCGATGGCCGTGAAATACGGCGGCACGATGCGCACCACGCGGCGCACGAAGAAGCGGCCGTTGTCGACGTTCAACCTGCCTTCGCCGTGTAGCGAGCGCAGAAACGGATACGACAGACAGAAGCCCGAGATTACGAAAAAGAGATCGACTCCGCGGGAGCCGCAGTCGTACCAGGTTTGGGGCGCGCCGGCCAGCGGCATGTGACACAGCACCACCGCGAGGACCGCGATCGCGCGAAGCCCGTCGATCGCCTCGATGTGGGAGTTGCGGTGCACGTCCCCTTCACTATCGGCCGGGCGACTGGACCAGTGTAGGCTCCGGGCCAGTCTACGCCGTCTCGCCGGCCACGAAGTAGCCGTAGCGCCGCACGCCGCAGTCCGACACGAAGACCACGCCGGAACCGCGCTCGAAAAGCACCTCGAGGCCGGCGACGATCGGCTCGACCTGATCCTCGGCGACCACCGCCACGAACATCACTTGGCTGTTGAGTTCGTTGAAGAGCAAGCGGCCCTCGTGATAGCCGTGGTGTCCCATGCCCGAGACGTTGGGAATCACGGTGTAGCCGCTCACGTGGACCGATGTGAGCAACTCGCGTACGGGCTCCACGCGGTCGCCGGGAACAACCACTTGCAGCATCTTCATCGGGGTCAGGTCTAAGGCCATCGAGCGTTTCCTTTCTCCACGCGGTTCGACGTTATCCCGTACGGCTCCGGGAAAGGCGGTCGCCAAATGCCGGCCGCCGTCCGTTCCCAGAAGCTTTCGGTCTGCGGATCCCATGCCGTGAGCGCGATCCATTCGTTGCCGAAGAGGCGGCGCAGGATCGCGTTGCGGCTAACCACGGCCTCGATGCGCGCGCGCGGCGCCGCCACGACGGCCAGCAGGCGCAACGGCCGATGGTACCAGCCTTTCGCGTCGGCCAGCGACTGCAAGGGCAGGCCCGGGCGCAGGTCGCCGCGGTTGCCGGCCATCACGCCGATCCGGCCCACGACGTTGTGCACCACCTTCGTGCCGCTGCCGTAGCGCTCGTTGTCGACCGTCGCGAAGTAATAGTGGCTGTTGATCCATTGCGCGACGATCAGCGGCGCGGTCATGATCACCTCGAGCAGTGCGCCGTCGTCGTCGCCCGCGATGTCGTAGTCGTGCAAGAAAGCGTGCGGTCCGAGATGTGCGCCTTCGCTGAACGAACGCGGCGCGATGACGAAGGCCGAGTTGCCGGCCAAGCCCCACTCGGGCCTGACTTGCGCCCAGTCGCGCGAACGGCGTTCGGCGCTTGCCGTTGCAGAGCCCGACGGCGCCCGCTCGAGCGCGCCCAGTCGCTCGCGCGCGAGACGCGTGCCCGCGACGTCGAGCGCGCGCTGCAACTCGTTCGCCGCGGCGCGCAGCGCGGCGGGCAGCGCATGCGTATCGAGCAGTTGCACGCGATCGGTCACCGTGTCGTGTTCGGCCGCGGCGAAGTGCGTTGCATCCGGAATGTCGATGCCGCGTTCGCGCAGGCCCGCGCGCACGTCGTCGCGATTGAGCAACGCGGCCAGGATCCGCGCGTTGGGACCGCCCCGGTAGCCCGCGCAGGCGCCGCAGTCGAGCGACGCTTCGAAGGGATTGTTTTCGGTCGTGCTGCCGTGCCCGGTGAAGACGACCAGCGGCGGGAAATCCGCGCGCAGATCCATGAGCGCCAGCGACGTCTCGGCAAAGAAGATGCGTTCGTCGGCGGTGAAGCCGACCGTATCGTCGGAATGCGGCTCCTTCGCGGTGATGAATTCGCTGCGCGCCGGGGGCGCGATCGCCCGCGCGAGGCCTTGGCGCACGCGCGCGAAGAGGCTCGGCAACAGCGTGCGCCCGGCCAGCGCGACGGCGAAGAACGCGCCGGCCGACTCGAACAACACGAAGGGCGAGGCGACGTTCGACTTGACCTCGTCGAGCACCCGGCCCAGTTCGTAGACGAGTTGCCGGCCGCGCGATTGGCGGCGCGCGGCGGCTGCGTCCGGCGCGTACTCGACGATCGTGTGCTTGGGCGCGATCAGCACCGGGCAGGCTTGCTGATCCCAATCCGAATCCAGGGCGCGCAGCGCGATGGGTAAACCGAAGAAGCCCGCAAAGCCGCGCGTCCGGTACGGCCCGGCGTCTTCGAGGTGCCGGCGTAACCCCTCGGAGCGCACGTCGATGCAGAAGACGATGTCGGCCGCCCGCTCCGCGCGCGTTGCCGCCCGGGATTGCGCGAGTTGCGTCAACAAGTCGCCGCGCGCGGTGCGTTCGTGCGCACCCAGCCAGACGCTTCCACGGGCTTCGTCGCCGAGCGTTGCCGCAGCGTCGAGCAACCAGCGTGCATCGTCGGGTTCGAAGCCGTCGTCGGTCGCGGGTATCTCGAGGCGTGCCGCGAGTCGTGCGAGCACGTCGCTCTCGAGCGGCGTGTCGCGCACGGCGCCGGCATTGCCGAAGCGCGCGGCGAAGGCGGCGGCGGTCGGTTCGATGCCCTCGCGTTCGGCGAATGCCGCAACCAACGCGGCCTCGTACCAGAGCCGGATGGCGAGATAGTCGACGAGCGCGGGACGTAACGGGTCGTCGAGTTTCGTGGCGCGCCACTTGGTCATGCCGGCCCAGCCCGGCAGGCGCAGCGCGTGTCGCGAGAGGTATTGCCGCCGGTCGCCGCGGGCCACGCCGAGTTGCCGCAGCGCGCTCGCGATTGCGTCTTCGGGTTCCTCGGGCAGCGCGGCATGCTTCGCGTCGCCGGATTCGTAGCGCGCGAGCCTGCGCCACGCATTGTACAAGCCCAGTTCGCGGTGCGGCATCGGCCACGCCGCTTCGCCTTCGTCGAGGAATGCCGAGCACCAGAAGATCGTGCGTTCGTCGACCTGCGCGGCGAGCGTGGTGCCGCAGCGCGCGTCGGCGATCTCCGCGACGGTTTCGATGCGCGGCGCACCGCTTTGCGGCCGGTACGGCACCGCGCCGCTCAGCAGCGACGCACGCACGACATCGCGTATTGCGAGCGTGCGACCGCCGACGGTACGCGTCTGCGCTCCGCGTTCGCCGAGCGCGTCGTCGAGTGAGGCGTCGAGCGCGGCCTCCGAGATTTCGCCTTCCGCGAAAAGTTTGCGATAGTCTGATTCCGGCAAGAACCCCCGCGCGCCGGTCCGCGCGCGCATCTCCGCGATGGCCTGGGCAAACGGGAGCTGCTCGAATCCGCCGAGCGGGTTTGCGGCGATAAAGCCGCCGATCGGCCAAACCGCCGGCACGCGATCGAAGGCCACCGTCGCCAGCGTGCGAATTTGGGCGCGCTCGGCGTCGCTCGCGGTCATGCGTTTCGTTTAGCGCGGACGCGAAACGGGATGCCTTCGCTCAACAACCAGACGTAGGCGCGATCGCGCAGCGCGGCGGGCAGCGCAACGATGCCCCAACTGAGTATGAGCCCGAGCGCGAAGAGCGCGACCACGGCACCGGCCAGGATCGGCGAAACCAGGAGCGCCGGCGCCGCCACGTCCGCAGCCAAAAAACGGTCGAAGGCGCCGACCAGCGCGGCGTAGCCGGGCAAGACGACGATGACGAGCGCGGCAGCAGCCGCGATTTCAGCGGCCGTGCCGCGGCGCACGATCGCGTAGACGGCTTGCATGCACGTCAACGTCGCAAACGAGAGCAACACCCAGCCGTACGGCGGCAGCGCGCGTCCGAGCGGCGAGAGGGCCACGGCCACGCCGGCCGCGACCACCAGCATCCCTGCGGCAGCGCCTGCGCGCGGATGCCGCACGGCGTTCTTGGCCTCCACCGGCGCACGCAACTCGCGTTTGAAATCGTGGACGGCGTAGCCCGAACCCAGGAACAGCGTGGCTTTGAAGATGCCGTGCGCGAAGAGATGCAAGATCGCAGCGGGAAATGCGCCGAGGCCGCACTGCATGATCATGTAGCCCATTTGTCCGACGGTTGAATAGGCCAGTCCGCGTTTGACGTCGGGTCGTACCAGCATGCACGACGAACCCCAAAACGCCGTTGCCGCGCCGGCGAGGAAAATCACGACGGCGAGGCCGCGCGCGTCGACGACCAGCGGCGAAAAGCGCACGAGCAGAAAGCCGCCCGCGTTGACGATTCCGGCATGCATCAGCGCCGAGACGGGCGTCGGTGCTTCCATCGTATCGGGCAACCAGCGATGCAGCGGGATCTGCGACGACTTGCTGAACGCCGCGATCGCGAACAACCCGACCACCACGTAGAGCAGCGGCGTCGACATGGCGTTTGCGCCCGCTAACGTTGCGGCAATGCTGCCGGTGTGGTTCGTCCAGGCGAGTGCGGCGCAGGCGCCGACCATCGCGAGGTCGCCGATTGCGAACGCGGCGCGCATCGGGCGCGCCGCAGCGAGCGCCACCGGGCGGTCGCGATAATGGATCTGCAATTGGTACAGGGCCACGCTCACCCCGCACCAGGCGACCGCGAGCACCGCGAGGTTCGATGCCAGCACCACGCCGATCACGGCGGCGGTCACCGCTCCGAGCCAAGCGAAAAAGCGCGCGTATCCCGGATCGGAATTCATGTACCGCGTGGCAAACGCGTGGACGATCGTCGCGATGCCGGTCACCAGGATCAGCATCAACCCGCGCAGCCGGTCGATGCCGAGCAAAAAGCCGTCGGTGGACTGGCCCGCGAGGACCAGTCCGAATGCCGCCAGGCTCAAGGCGAACGCAACCCCGACGGCACCCGTTCCGAACGCGGCGCGCCGTTCGGCGTCACCGCGCGAAGCGGTGGCCGATGCGAGGGCGGCGAGCAGCGGCAGTGCCGCGATCGTCAACAGCATCGCGTCCGTCGGGCGGTACAGGGTTGGAGCGCTCCCTCGAGTTAGGTTCCGGTGATGCCCTCGTGCGAAGCCACCGGCTGTGCGCTAAGGGTGAATTCTAAATCCTGATTTACGTTTCCGCTTCCTACAATTCCTACACCCGGCTCACAGCACAGCGTAAGGAGCCGGGTTTACGCTGAGAAGAGCGCCGCGGCGGTCGCGGTGCTCCGGGTGACAACCTCTTCGAGGGGTACGTTGAGAA
>PLFC01000047.1:1992-41296 GCA_003136655.1 Vulcanimicrobiota bacterium | reverse complement strand
CCAAGCGAGGGGTCGTTTTTGGTCCTCGGAGACTATGCGCGCCTTGTAAGCCCTTCGCAAATAGCGGCACAGCTTCGCCCCGCGCGTCGGGCGCCGTGCCCCGTGCTCGTCCGCCTCCGCAATCCGGACAGGGCCGCCCCGATGTCGAGGAGCCCTAGAGGCTTCTAACGGACGATCAGCGCTTCGCCGATGCGCTCGGCCGCGCCGCGCGCCGGGCCTTGATACGTCTCAGGATACTCACCGGTCAGGCAGCCCAAACACATTTCGCCGCGCTTGCGCCCGGTCGCGTTGAGCAGACCTTCCTTACTCAGAAAGCCCAGCGAATCGGCGCCGATCTTCTCGCGGATCTGCGGAATGGTCAAATTGGCCGCGATCAGTTCCGCGTGCGTCGCCATGTCGACGCCCAAATAACACGGATGGATGATCGGCGGCGACGTGATGCGCACGTGCACTTCCTTGGCGCCCGCGTCGCGCAAGAGGCTGACGATGCGCGGCGTCGTCGTGCCCCGCACGATCGAGTCGTCCACCACCACGACGCGACGCCCNNTCGAGGTTCTCGCGAATCGGATTGAACTTTAGATGCACGCTGCGGCTGCGCAGGCGCTGATCCGGGCTGATGAACGTGCGCCCGATGTAGCGGTTCTTGATCAGACCCTCGACGTAGGGCAGTCCGCTCTCTTCCGAATAGCCGATGCCGCCGGGAATCGCCGAGTCGGGAATCGCCATCACCACGTCGGCGTCGACGGGATGCTCGATGGCCAATTGCCGCCCCATCGCCAGGCGCGACATGTAGATCGACTTCTTGTCGAGCACCGAGTCGGGCCGCGCAAAATAGATGTACTCGAACATGCACAGCGCCTGCGGCTTGGGCTTCGGCGCGGTGCTGACGTGCAAGCCGTCGGCGTCGACCCACATGATCTCGCCCGGCTCGAGTTCGCGTTTGTATTCGGCGCCTACGGTCGCGAGCGCACACGATTCCGAGGCGAACATGTACCCGCCGCCCGGCAGACGCCCGTAACACAGCGGACGCACGCCCCACGGGTCGCGGAACGCGTAGAGCGCGTTTTCGGTCGACATCACGGTCGAGTACGCACCCTCGGCCTTATCCATCACGTGCCGGATGCGCGCGATCATGTCGGTACCCGGCGCGAGCACGATCATCTTAGCCAGCACCTCGGAATCCGAGGTCGCCTGCAACACGGTCGCCGCCGGCAACTCCTCGCGCAGCTCGTCGGTATTGGTCAAGTTGCCGTTGTGCGCCAGCGACACGTCGCCGAACGCGGTGCGTTCGAGCAAGGGCTGGGCGTTGACCACCACCGAGGAGCCCGTCGTGGAATAGCGGGTGTGCCCCACCGCGATATAGCCGGTTAATGTGCCGAGGATGTCCTCGTCGAAGATGCTCGAGAGCAGGCCCATCTCGCGATGGCACACGATCGACGCCCCGTCCGACACGGCGATGCCCGCCGACTCCTGACCCCGGTGCTGCAAGGCGTACAGCCCAAAATACGCGAGCCGCGCCACGTCGTGGCCCGGCGCGTAGACGCCGACGATGCCGCACGCTTCGTGGAGCGTGTCGCCCGCCGGGAGTGGAGCCTCCGCGTCATAGCTCCGTGCCATNNAACCCGTCCCCGCCGGCCTTGATCCGCGCGAAATCCACCAGCAGCAGCACGCCGAACACGAGCAGCGTCAGCCACGAGATGGTGTCGGGGTGGAGGAAGTGCGTGAAGGCCGAGATCAGGCTGACGATCACGAGCAGAATCAGCGCAGCGAACGCGTAGCCCGAAAGCTTGCGATAATCGAAGCTCGTCAGATACACCACGCCGCCCAGGACCAGCATCCCGAGCCCCGTCGTCGCGGCCGCATTGAGCACCACTTCGGGACCGTCGAGACGGGCGTACGACGAAACCACCGGCCCGATGCCGACACCCTCACAGAACGTGAAGATGTAGAAAAGCAAAAGCGATAGCGGCTGGTTGGCCCGCGTCCCCGAGATCGCGAACAGGAGGATGAAGCCCACGAGCATGGCCCCGAGCGAGATTCCCTGGGGCAGTCCGAGAGCACCGGTCAGGTATGCCGCTGCGGCGGTGATGAGGAAGCCGGCGCCCGTGATGCCGAGCACCTGGCCGAGCAGCGAACCAGTCGAAACGTTCGCCGCACCATAGTTTCTGGGCAGTTGCTGCTGGTACATGACTCCCTCCACTACCCCGGCCGGAGAGCCGGGGTTTCGTCGGCAGCGGTTGACGCGCGGTTTGGCACGCGCGCCCCGCTTGCCTCCCTCGGCGTCGAGCCGGCGGCCTCGAGCCGGCGCCACAAACGAGGGGGCCGCCGGCGCGTGGCCCGAGAAAGCCGCCGCGGTGCCCACCGACGACGGGAAGTTCGCCTCGATAAGACGCAGCGTCCGGGTCGATCTGCTGATCGCCGTCTGCGCGCTGCTGGTCTCCTCGCTAGCGACGCTCGCCTCGTGGTGGCAAACCCGCGTGATCCAACAGCAGCTCAGCGCCCAAGTCTGGCCTTATCTGAGCGTCGGCGAGTCGATCGACAACGACGTCTTTACGCTCGACGTCACCAACGACGGTCTCGGCCCCGCCGTCATCCGAAACCTGAGCGCAACCGTCGACGGCAAACCGGTAGGCAGCTTCACGGCCATGATGCACGCCATCCTCGGGCCGCACTTACTCGCCCGCGCCCCGCACGGCCAAGCAATGGGCCTGCATGCGAACTCGATCGCGCCCGGCGACGTGATCCGCGCCGGCTCGTCCATCAACACCTTGACCCTCAAGAGCAAACGCTTCGCGCCCCTCTTACTCGCCGCATACCCGCGCGTCGAGATCACGATGTGTTACTGCGCGATCCTGCCCGGCACGTGCTGGTTCAAAGACACCAACACCAACGCCGACCCCAAGCCCGTACCCTCGTGCCCCGAACTCCGACACGACATCCTCCACGCGAACGAAACCGCCGTCCTCAGCAACGATTTCTAGGTCTCCAGACTCAAGAGACCACACGGTCCCTGCATTCGAGAACGCCCTACCCCACGAGCGCGATATCGCTCCGATACGTCAGCGACGAACCCGCGCCCATCCGCTCCGCCAGTTCATCGACCGCAGCATACGCATTGCCGCGCGCATCGCTCAACGTGGACCCGAGCGCGGTCACCGTCAATACGCGCCCACCCTTCGAATCCACGCGCCCCGCAGCGTTTAATGCGGACGCGCCCCAAAACGCAACCTTGCCCTCGCCGAGATCCACATCGGCGGGCAAGCCGTCCAGCGGCGTACTGCTGCGCGGATAGTCCGCAGTCGCCAGCACCACGCCCACGCACGCATCCGAAGAGAGCGTAGCAGCCTCGGGTGCGATCGCACCACCGGCAGCGCTCGCCAACAACGCAGCAAAATCGCCACGCACGCGCGGCATCATCACCTGCGTCTCCGGATCCCCGAAGCGCACGTTGAATTCGATCACCGACGGACCCTTCGCGGTCCACATCAGCCCGCAATACAGCACGCCCACGTAGCGCTCGCCGTCCTCAGCCAAGCCCGCGGCCACCGCATCGAGCACGCGCTGCTGCACCACCTCGACGAACCCGTCCGGAAACCCGGCAGGCGGCGAATACGCGCCCATCCCGCCGGTATTCGGCCCGGTATCGCCGTCGCCGGCGCGTTTATAATCGCACGCCGAAGCAAACGGTACGAACCGCTTCCCGTCGCCGATCGCAAACACGCTCAGCTCGCGCCCTTCGAGCTTCTCCTCGAGCAACACGTCGGTGCCGCCGCCCGGCACGCCGGCCTTGCCGTACCACTCGCGCAACACCGCCAGCGCACTAACCGCATCCGGCGTCACGATCACGCCCTTACCGGCAGCCAATCCGTCGGCTTTCACCACGCACCCGCCGCTCCAATCGGCCAGCGCGCGCTCGGCATTCGCAAGCGACCGCACCACCTGGCTGCGCGCCGTCGGAATCCCATGCCGTTCCATGAAGCGCTTCGCGAAGATCTTGCTCGATTCCAATCGACCCGCCGCGCGGCTCGGCCCAAACGTCACGATGCCCGCGTCGCGCAATTTATCCGACACGCCCGCAGCAATCGCCGTCTCCGGCCCGATCACGGCCAGATCGATCCCGACCTCGCGGGCGCGCGTCGCCAGCGCCTTCCCCTCGGTCGCACCGATCTTCCAATTCTCGCCGCGCCTGCCCGTGCCCGCGTTGCCCGGCGCGCAATACAGCACCGAACACGAGGGCGAGCGCGCCAGCGCCCAGGCCAGCGCGTCCTCGCGGGCGCCGTTGCCCACCACGAGCACCTTCATAAAAAGAGCCGCATCATTCCCACTCTACCGTTGCCGGCGGTTTCGACGTGATGTCGTACGCCACCCGATTCACGCCGGGCACCTCGTTCACGATGCGCGTGCTGATGCGTTCGAGCAACTCGTGCGGCAAACGCGACCAATCCGCGGTCATGCCGTCTTCGCTCGAGATCGCGCGCACGGCCACTAAATTCGCATACGTGCGCCCGTCGCCCATCACGCCCACGCTGCGCAGCGGCGTCAACACCGCAAAATACTGCCACGGCTTGCGCGCCAGCGGCGCGGCCTCGATCTCGTTCGTCACGATGAAATCCGCCGCGCGCACGGTTTCGAGTCGCTCGGCCGTCACCTCGCCGAGCACGCGCACCGCCAAACCCGGACCCGGAAACGGTTGCCGCTCCACGATGGCCTCGGGCAAGCCCAACACGCGCCCCGCTTCGCGCACTTCGTCCTTGAACAATTTGCGCAACGGCTCGACCAGCTTCAAATTCATCTTTTCGGGCAACCCGCCCACGTTGTGGTGCGACTTGATCTTGTGTCCCGACTTCGAATCCGGCGTCTTCGACTCGATCACGTCGGGATACAGCGTGCCCTGCACGAGCCAGGCGACGTCCGGCAGCTTCGCAGCCTCTTCTTCGAAGATCGCGATGAACTCGTGCCCGATGCGAATCCGCTTCTCTTCGGGGTCCACCACGCCCGCCAGCCGCGCCAAGAAGCGCTCGCGCGCGTCGATCTTGAGCACGTTCAAATGCAGCACGTCGCGGAACGCATGCAACACCGCATCGCCCTCGCCCGAGCGCAACAACCCCGTATCGACGAAAATACAGGTCAACCGCTCGCCGATCGCCCGCGCCACGAGCGTCGCAGCTACCGCCGAATCCACCCCGCCCGACAGCGCGCAGATGACGCGCCCGTCGCCGACGAGAGCGCGAATCTCCGCGATCGAGCGATCCACGAACGAGCCCATCTGCCAATCCGGCGCGATGCCCGCCACCGAATGCAGAAAATTATCGATCACGCGCTTTCCGGCTTCGCTGTGCACCACTTCGGGATGGAACTGCACGCCGTAGATCCGCCGCGACACGTCGCCGAGCGCCGCCACCGGACACGCCGGCGTTCGCGCCAACACCACGAAGCCCGCAGGAGGCTCGCTCACCGTATCGCCGTGCGACATCCACGCCCGCGTATGCGACTCCACGCCCTCGGTCAACGGCGACTCCGCCACCACTTCGAGCGTCGCGGGGCCGAACTCGCGATGCGTCGAGCGCACGAGCCTGCCGCCCAGGTCGCGCGCGATCAGTTGCTGGCCGTAGCAGATGCCCAAGATCGGCACGCCCGCGGCGTAGATCGCCGGATCCACGCCCAGCGCATCGGGTTCCAGCGTACTCTCCGGACCGCCGGTCAGAATGATCGCGGCCGGCGACCGCTCGGCGATCGTCGCCCACGGCGTATCGTGCGGCAAGATCTCAGAGTACACGCCCGCTTCACGCGCGCGTCGCGCAATCAACTGACTGTACTGCGCGCCGAAATCGAGTATGACCACCGTTGCCGCCATCGTCGTGCGTTCTTCCGCAGCCGGCGCCGGGGCTCCGCCGCCCGCGCTCACGTGACGATCTCCGCCAGCCGTCCGGCATCGCGGGCCATCACGACTTCCATCGCGATGCGCTCGCCCACCGACACGTCCCGGCCCCAGCGGTAGGCGCTGTAGGGCGTGTAGCGCGTGCCCGGCGAGCCCGGGATGCGCAGCGACACGTCGTACACCACGAATTCCTTGGGCGGCCCGGCCACGATCACGCACTGCAGCGCGAACGGCCCCAGCGCACCCGGCGGATTGGCCTCGCGCGCCGCGCTCACGAAGCGTTCGCCCATCGCGTACGCCTGCTCCAACATCGACTCGGTCAGCGTGGTCGCGATGTGCCCCGCTTCTTCCATCTTCACCGGCAGCGACGCCGCCGCGGCGAGCTGCCCCGGCGGCAGCGAGCGCAAGCCGTCCAAATTCGTCTGCCGCCGCGTATCCGTGCCCAGCAACTCCAGCTCGTCGAGCAACGGCGAGTAGAAGAAATTCAGGTTGACCGTGGGTCCGAGCGCGTACTCCTCGATGCGCGCGCCGCGCAAACCGTCCTCGTTCACGATGCCCGCGGCCAGCAAACGCTCCGCTTGCGCGTCGTACTCCGCGGGCGACGAACACAGAAAGAACGCCCGCTCGAAGCCGACGACCGCATGCTGCGCCTTTACCATCACCAGCCGGTCGATCTCCGACACCGACGCGAACGACAGCGGATGCCGGATGCCCGCCCGCGCCAGCAGCGAATACTGGTTGTCCGCTTCGTCGCGCTCCTCGGCGCGCAGCAGCCGCCGGTTGCCGAACATCGGCACCCGCATGCCCGCCTCGATCTCGTCGTACGAATAGCGCTCGTGCAGATACACCTCGAACGAACGATTCGGCACGAACAGCGCGTTGGCGGCCAATAAGCGCTCTTGCACCTCGGGCCGCAAGATGTCGGGAAACGCATCGAGCGCGAGCGTCTCGTCGACGCAGCCGCGCGGCGGATCCTCGCGCCGCGCGTAATACCGCGCGTACGTCCGGTCGCGGCCGCGGGCCGTCACCACCAGGCTGCGCAAGCCGCACGCGCGTGCGCCGAAGGCGACGTCGAGCGCCGAGTGGCTGCCGACGGAGCACAAGGCAAGTCGCCGCGGGTCATAGCGCGCGAGCGCGTCCGCGATACGAGGCTCCAGCACCGTGGCGTCTACGACGCCGCGAGTTCGAGCGCCTGGGGCGAGCCCGCGTACTCCACGAGCAGCAGTTCGCGCACCTTGGCCGCCTCGGGCCGCGTCTGCGCGGCGTCGACGCGCACGAGCATCCGGTAGAGTTCGAGCAGGTGCCGCGCGATCGTCGGATCGTGCGGATACTGGTGCTGCCAATCCACCAGCGCGTCGTCGACCCAGAGCGCGTCGCCGGCCATCCGGTCGCCCCAGCCCGCGTCGAGATACTTGTTGATGCGGATCATCTCGTTGCGCACGCCGATCGGCGAGAGCTTGGTGTGTCCGAAGTATTCGTCGGCCGGCGCCGTGCGGGTCAAGCGCAGTTGGTGCGGCACGGCGTGCACGCTGCCGATCACCTGCAGCGCCGGATCGTGCCGCCGCCGCTCCTCGACAGCGCGGGCGGCGACCAGATCGGCCTCGCTCACGCTCGCGCCGCCGCCGAGCGCCTGTTTCACCAGGCCGAACATCTCGCCGCTCTCGGGATCGGGCACGCGCGCGAGCGGCAGATCCGTGTCGGCGGCGTGCTGCAGCAGGTCGCTGCGATAGCGCGCGTCCTTGGTCAGATTGTAGGCGCGCACGTCGGCCACGATCACCTGCACGAGCGCGTCGGGGTCGTGTTTGAAAAGCCCGGAGACGGCCTGCGCGTCGTCCTCGGCCTGCGCCGCCAGCGCGCGCGGATCGTCGTCGCCCGCATCGAGCTTGGCCAACAGAGCCGTGCCCTCGGCTTGCGCGTCGGCGTCGCCGTGCTGCTGCGCGTACACGGCCGAGGCGCGCAGATACCACTCCGCCGCGTTCTCGTCGGTCAGCGGATTGTAGTGCAGTTGCGTCGCCACGTGCACCGCGAGCAGCGAAAGTTCGCCGTTCTGCGCGTCGTCGGGACGGAAGAGCGCGTACGACCGTCCCGCATCCAAAATGGTCGCGATGTAATAGCGCTCCGCTTCGAACGTCCAGCCCTTCTGCGTGCCTTGATCGTAAGCGCGCTTCATCGTAGCGTACAGCGCCGCCGGATCGGTCTCGATCGCCGCGCGCGCGGGCGCCGCCGGCAACACCGTTGCCGCAAGCGCGAGTCCCAACGCGAACCGGCCGAAGCCGCGATTCAGCTTAAGGAGTGCCGTCATCCAGAACGGCTTGGAGCGAATTGGAGAGCAGGGCATTCTTGATCTCGCGCGCGATGCGGCGGCCGGTCGACATCGGCTCGCTATAGTTCAAGTACGAGTAGGGCGAACCGTCGATGAAGAGGTTCGTACCCGCCACGATGCGCGCCGAGACTTCCATGATGTAGAACTGCGCGTCGGGCGTGATGATCGTCTCGATGCAGAACGCGCCGAAGAGCCCCTTGGGCGGGCAGATCTCCTGGCTCACGCGCACGAGGTCTTCACCCATGCGGTACGCTTCGGCCAGCATCGACTCGCGCAGCGAGAGCGGCGAGTTGCCGATCACCACGTAGCTCGGGCTCACGTCCATGCCTTCTTGCGCCGCTGCCGGAATGCGTCCGAGCGAATCGACGTTGGTCTCGTAGCGCCGGTCCATGCTCATGATTTCGAGCTTGCCCGTCAGCGGCGAGTAGAAGTAGTGGATGTAGAACGGCACCCCGATGATGTACTCTTGCAGGATGTAATTCTGCCGCGCCAACTCGCCCGCGCGACCTTCGAAGTCGTGCGCGTCGCGCACGAACATGTAGCCCTTGCCGCCCTGCGCGCCGTACAACTTCACGATGACCGGACGGTCGATCTCGGCGCCCGTCTTGAACTGGCGCGGCACCTTGAGCCCGGCCTTGGTCAGCCAGATGCGCTGCAGCTCGCGGCTCGCTTCCCAATCGAGCACGGCCTTGTTGCCGAAATAGGGAATCTTCATCTGCTTGTGATCGTCGAGCGAGAGATAGGCGACGAACGAGCCGTGCGGCACGATGATGATCTTGCGCTTTTCCAGCTCGGGCACGAGGCCCATGAAGTCCTCGTAGCGATCGATCGAAATCACTTCATCGACGAAGTTGAACGAACGGTAGAGCCGCTCGGTCTCCCGGTTGGCGATCGCCAGCGTCTTGAAGCCCTCGTCGCGCGCGCCCTTGAGGATCTGCAGCGCGGAGTGCGAGCCGAGCGTGGCGATCGTGTAAAAGTCGCTCTCGGTTTGTTGTGCGGGGGTCGGAAGCAGTTCTGGTGCTATCATCGTATGCTTGCCACTTGGAACGCAGGATTGCAGAGCAACGTTTCAGCCGCCCGCGTGACCGTCTCGTGGGTCGCGGGCGCGCCGTCCGCGTCGGCTAGCCGCCACACCGTGAAGCGCTCGATTCCGTTCACACCGGGCAGCGTTCGGCCCGCGATGCGCACCGGCCCTTCGCGCGGCTCGGTCTCGCCGTGCGCGATCTCGTGGATCCATACTTCCCCGGGCTCGGGCGCCGTGCCGCGTTCGCGCAGCGCGTGCTTGTTCGGGTTGAACAGTTCTTCGATCCGGCGGATGGCCTCGAGCAAGCCCGGCCCCTCGCCCTGCGCGTCGACCTCGAGCCGGTAGAGGTCGGCCCGGGTCAGGGTTGCTCCGGGGAAACCCAGGCGGCGCAGCGTTTCCGCCGCCGTCGCGGCCTCGTTGTCGGGAATGATCAGCGAGATCTCGACGCAGCGGGTCATACGCCCAGCCCCAGCGCCCGGGCCAAGCCGCGGAAGAGCGCGATGCCCCCGGATGGCGCCAGCATGGCCGCTGCGTCGCCGCGCACGGCCTCGCGCGCCGGGCCGTCGTGCATGTAGCCCCAGGCGTCGCGCTCGGGGTGCGGCATCAGGGCCAGCACGTTGCCCGGGCCGTTGATCAGCCCGGCCGCGCCCAGCGCCGAGCCGTTGGGCACGGTGTCGGGCAGCGCGTTGCCGTTCGCGTCGCAATACACGAAGGCCACGCGCCACTCGCGCTCCAGGCGCTCGAGCACCTCGGCCGAGGCCGCCAGCCTGCCCTCGCCGTGCGAGGCCCAGGCCGGAATTACCGTGTGGGGCTCCATGCCCGCGGTCAGCACCGAGGTCTCGGGCGGCACGGCCAAGCGCACGTAGACGTGCGTCGATCGGTACTTGCCCAGCGGGGCGTTGGGCGCGAAAGCCGCCTGAGGCCGCGCCGTCTCGCCGTCGAGGGCGGGCACCAGGCCCGACTCCAGCAGAATCTGCGCGCCGTTGCAGATGCCCAGCACCGGCTTGCCCGCCGCGGCCGCCTCGCGCACCGGCTGCATCAGCCGGTCGTGCGCGGCGATCGCGCCCGCGCGCACGCGATCCTCGTACGCGAATCCGCCGGGCAGTATGTAGGCGTCGAACGCGCTCGCCCGCGCGCGGTCCCAACTCCAGTGCACGAGTTCGGCCTCCAAGCCCACCGCGAGGCACGCGCGCTGCGTCTCCTCCTCGCTGTTGGTCCCGGGAAACACCATCACCGCAACCTTCACGCCTGCGGCACCTCGTCGTAGAAATCCATGAGCGGCGTCGACCACACGTGGTGCAGTTCGCGCAGCGACGCATCCAGCACGTTGGCCACGCGCAGTCGCGGCTCGTGCAGCGTGACGCCCAACTGCTCGTAAGCCGCGCCGTGCGCGGCGCAGAGCGCGGCAAACGCAGCGGGGTCGGAGGTCTCCACCACGAAGCCGGCCGACTCGCCGAAGGCTTCTTGCAGCGAGAGCACGTTTGCGATCTCCACGCCGATGCGCGCGCCGCTCGCAAACGACATCTCGGCCAATGCGACCAGCGTGCCGCCGTCGGAGACGTCGTGCGCGGCCAGCACCAGCCCTGCGGCATGCGCGGCGAGCAACGCCGCGATCTCCTTGCGCAACGCCTCGTAGTCGGGCGGCGGCAGCGGCTCCGGCGTCAGTTCGCTGAATTCGAACGCGACCGACCCGCCGAGATACGCTGAAGGCGTGCCCACCCGGAAGATCGCCGAGCCCACGCGCTTGAGCGCCTGCGTCGCGCTGCGCGACACGTCGGCCAGCGTGCCCACGCAGGCCACGATCGGCGAGGGCGGGATCGACGCACCCGACGCGCTTTGATTGTACAAGCTCACGTTGCCCGATACGAAGGGCACGCCCAACTCGCGCGCCGCGCGCGCGATGCCGTCGACGCCGGCCACGAACTCGCCCATCTGCTCCGGCACTTCGGGATTGCCGTAATTCAAGCAGTCGGTCATGCCCGCGGGCGTCGCGCCCACCGCCACCACGTTGCGAATCGCTTCAACCACCGCCAACTCNNATCGGCACGATCACGCCCGCGTCGGCGTACCCGGCGGGAATCGAGGTCGCGCCGCGCACGACCGAATCGTAGCGCTCGTAGATCGGCTTGCGCGAACAGACGTCGAGGTGCGTGATCACCTGGTCCAAGAGCACGCCGTACGAGAAGACGCCCGCATCGCGCAACGTCAGCGGCCCGGGCGGGTCGGCGCGCCGCAATTCGGGCAACGCGGCCGCGCGTTCGTAGCGAATGCCGCCGGTCAAGAAGTCGATCGGCACGCGCATCACCTCGGCGCCGCCTTGCGTGAGCACGTAGTCTTGCTCCGCGGTGATCGTGCCGATGACGGCCGCCCGCGCGTTGCGCGCGATCGCGGGGAGCGAAAACTCGTCGTTGTAGATGGCCAGCAACTCCGGCGTGAACGACGGCGGTACGACCCAGGCCAAACGCTCCTGCGTCTCGCCCACGGCCACGACCGCCGCGGGCACGTGCGCTTGCGCCGTCGGACACGCATCGAGATCGATGCGCGCGCCGAAGCCGCCCGTGGCCGCGAGTTCGGCCGTGCAGCCCATGATGCCGCCCGCGCCCAGATCCTTGAAGCCAACGGTCAAGCCGCGTGCCTTGAGCACGTCGAACACCCGATACGAGGCGCGCATCAACACGCTCTTGAGAAACGGATCGGGCACCTGCACCGCGCCCTTATTCGCTTCGGCGTCGGCTTCGTCGAGCACGAGCGAGGAAAACGCCGCCCCGCCGAAACCGCTGCGATCCGTGGCTTTGCCCACGAGCACCACGTCCCAGCCCACCGAATCCGGCGGCGCCGCGGAGTGGATGATCTCGCTCTCCTCGATCAGGCCGAGCGCGACCACGTTGACCAGACAGTTGTCCAGAAAGCCTTCGTGAAAATAGACGTCGCCGCCGATGGTCGGCACGCCGATCGCGTTGCCGTAGGCCGCGATGCCGTCGACCACGCCCTGCGCCACGTAGCGCGCGTGCGCGTCGTCGCGCGGCCCGAAGCGCAGCGGATCGGCCAGCGCGATCACGCGCGCGCCCATGCACAGCACGTCGCGCACGATGCCGCCGATGCCCGTCGCCGCGCCTTCGAAGGGCACCACTTGCGACGGGTGGTTGTGGGATTCGTGCGCGAACACGATGCCGTACTTCTTGCCCTGCCACTCGCCCAGGTGCACGATGCCCGCGTCTTCTTGCGGACCCTGCATCACCGTCGGACCTTCGGTGGGCAAGCGCCTCAAATAAACGCGCGAACTCTTGTACGAGCAATGCTCGCTCCACTGCGCGTCGAAGCCGTAGCACTCCACGAGCGTCGGATCGCGGCCCAGCTTCTCCGCGATCGACCGCACCTCGGCGACCTTCAACGCTAATCCGTGTTCGCGCAGCGACGCGGCGAGCGCGCCGTCGCTCACGCCGCCCACGGCGAGCGTCGCGGCCGACGCGTCGAGCGGGGCCGTCTCAGGCAAGGGTCGGATTGGCCAGGGCGGGCGGCGCGTTGAGGTGCGCGTCGGCCTGCACCACCGCGGAACGCGCGTTGGCTTGCACGAGCAGGGTGCGCCCGTACATGATCGTGTCGTCGAGCGCGAGCGTCTTGGCCACGGCCAAGGCCAACTCGTCCTCTTCGTATTCGGTCGCGTCGAAGACGGGCTGCGGCGTCGCCGCGCCGAGCAGCGCGGCCAGGTGCGGGCTCGACGCAACGTAGACGATGCGCGGGAAGGTCGCGTCGAGTTGCTGCACCGCCTGCAGCGCAAAGCCCGGCACCAGATGCGACGACACGACGCGGCGCAAACTCTGCAGTCCGAATTGTCCGAGCGCGCGCGCCGGATCGTCCAAACGGCCGGTGCTGCCCGGGCCGTCGGCGATCAGCGCCACCATCGCGGGACGCATGCTCGGGAACGTGCCCACGAGGTCGGCAACCTTCTCGTAATTGTCGCGCACGCGGTCGAGGTCGGCCGGCGTCACCTCGGCCAAGTTGCGATACATCTGTTTGTCGAGCATCAGCTCTTCGCGGCCCTGCGGCCAGATGCGCCACGAGTCGTTGTCGATCACGTCGGCGATCACGAGGTTGCCCCGGCCTTCGCCGCCCACGAGCCGGCCGAACTCGATCTTGAGATCCACCAGCAGCGTATTGTGCCGCCGCCAGGCGTGCGCCAAGATTTCGAACGTCAGCCGTGCGATCTCGCCCATCATCGCGATCTCGGGCGCCTGCGCGATTCCGCGCGCCACGATCTCGTCGGGTTCGATGAGCGGATCGTGGTTGGCGTCGTCCTTGAAGAAGAACTCGACCATGCGCGGCACGAGGATCGAGCCGCGCGCGATGCCCGGCTTGCGCTTCACGAGCGAGCCCGCGGCCGCGCCGCGCACCACCACTTCCAGCGGAATCATCGTGCAGCGGCGCACGAGCATCTCGTTGTCGTCGTCGTCTTCGCCGCCGGAGAGATAGTGCGTGGGCAACCCGGTCAGGTTGAGTAGCCGGAAGACGCGCGCGGTCGTTTTGGCCGCGATGCGGCCCTTGCCGGGAATTTCGTCGCGCCGCGCGCCGTCGCCGGCGGTGATGCTATCGAGCGCCTGCACGACGAGTACGTCGGGCTGACCGTTGAGTTCGAAAAGCGCTTTGGTCTTGCCGCGCGCGACTTCGAGGCCTTTGTTCACGAGGAATGCTCCGGGAAGACTCGCGGCGCCGGGAAGGGCGCTAGCCCTTCGATGCGGGCCGCCAGCCGGCGCGCGCGTTCGGGCGCATCGCCGATGTGATCGGTGGGGTCGAGCAGCGCACGGATCTCGGCCGGATCGAGCAGCGCGGTGAGGCGTTCGTCGTCGACCAGGATGTGCACGAGGGGATTGGCGTCGCCTTCCGCGACGCTGCGGTGCGCGAGCATCGCGGCATCGCGCAACGCTTCGTGCAGCACTTGGCGGTTGCCGCCGGCCTTCACCGCTTCCATCAACACCGCCTCGCTGCCCGCGAAGGGTCCGAAGGTGCGCAGGTTGGTCGTTATGCGGCGTTCGTCCAAGCGCAAACCTTCGACGATGCGCCGGGCCAAGCCCAGGATCTCGTCGGTGCAGAGAAAGGCTTCGGGCAAGATCGTGCGCCGATTCGCGCTATCGTCGAGCGTGCGCTCGAGCATGTTGGTCGCGGCGTTCTGCCAGGCCACGTCGGCGTATCCCGGCAAGAGCCGCGCCAGCGAATCGATGCGCTCGGCCATCACCGGATTGCGTTTGAAGGGCATCGCCGAACTGCCCACCTGCTTCGAGCCGAACGGTTCGAACATCTCGCCGAAACCCGGCGACGACAAGACGCGCACGTCGGCGGCAAATTTCGAGAGCGACGCGCCCAGCCCGGCCAGCGCCGAGAGCGCGAGGTAATCGAACTTGCGCGGGTAGGTCTGCGCGCTGACGTCGCCCGCCTCGAGGTCGAAGTGCGCGAGCACCTCTTCTTCTTGCGCTCGTGCCGTGCGGCCGCTGCCCGCGAGCAGACGCGTGTATGAAGCCGACGTGCCCACCGCGCCGCGAATGCCTTTGGCGCGCAACGCTGCGTATACCGAACGCAGTTGCGCTTCGTCGCTCAGCACGTCTTGCGCGTAGAGCGCGAGGCGGTAGCCCACGGTCGTCGGCTCGGCGGGCTGCAGGTGCGTGTAACCCATGCACACGAGGTCGGCGTATTGCGTAATCTTCGCACCGAACGCGCGCAACAGCGCGTGCACGCTCTCGCCCAGCATCGCAAGCGCGCGGCGCATGCGATACAGTTCGACCGTATCCTCGACGTCCATCGAGGTCGCGCCGAGATGGATCTTGCCGCCGCCGCGCGTGGCCTGCGAAGCGAAGACGCGAATCTCGGCCATCAGGTCGTGACCGATCTCGTGCTCGATGCGCAGCGCCGCTTCGATGTCGATGCCCTCGGCATTGCGCCGGATGTCGTCGAGCTCTTCCACCGAGACCAGGCCGCTGCGCTGCTGCGATTCCGCAAGCGCGACCCAGACCGCACGCCACAAGAGGCGCCGCTGCCGTTCGGAGAACAACTCGCGCATCTCCGCGCGCCCGTATCTCCAAGAAAACGGCGAAGCGTAGGTCGCGTATTCCATTCCTAACGGCGGGTTCGCCCCACGTTCGCGGCGCGCCTGGCACGATGCAAAAGAGCCGGGCAGATGCCCGGCTCCCGTGTGCGAAAAGTCGCTCTCGCGCGAACGTTACTGGTAGGCGTACATGTAGGTGAGGTAGGGCGTTGCCAATTGCAGCGGCGAGGTGGCCTTACCGTAGTTGAAGACCACGAACACGGTCGGATCGATCGGCGTGAACCCGCCGGCCGCGCCCGGAACGATCTCGTTGGGACCTTGCGAATTCTTGTTGGTACCATACCCGGTCGGTCCGCCGTTGAGCGGGCAAACCAGCGTGCTCCAAAGCGGCTCGGGCTGCAGCGGACCCGCCGGATAGATCGTGCAGGGGCTCCGCACGTCGTACGTTGCGGCGAGCGCGCCCGTGTAGGTCGCGGTAGCGCCGCTACCCGCGAGTTCGACCGCAACCGAACTCGGCGTGATCAGGCTGGCCACTTCCGGCCAACCGACGTGCAACACGATCGCGGTGTAGTTGAAGCTGTACCCGGCGTTCCGATAGGTCAGGTTCGGCTCCGGGTTCGTCAGCTTGATGATGACCTGCGTGCTGCTGCTGCCCGAGAGAAAGAAATACTGGTACCCGAAGTCGCCGAGGCCGTCGTACGAGGGTTCCGGCGGAGCGCAAGGGGGAACCGTCGTCCAACCGATCTGCGGCCCGACGACCGTATCGTTGCCGGTGGGCGAACCCGTGCCTTGCGTATCGACGACGACCGCGTTCCAACCCGTCCAGGCGGTGCCGTTACCGGCATCATTGAGGAGCGCGTTACCGTTGTCGAGGATGTACGGCGGCAGCGTGCACGTTGACAACGCGACGCCGGTCCCGCCCGGGGCCGGACCACCGCCGCCGCTGCCTTGAATGCCGCCGCTCGAAAGCGGCGTGCCGTTTCCGGCGCATCCGGCGAGTGCGGCGCCGACGATCCCCGCGAGTGCGAGGCGAGCGATGAGACTGCGCATCAAAGAGAACTCCTCAAAGTTCCGTTGCGGTGAGCCAACGCGAACAGAGCCCGGAGGCTAGGCCGCGATTGACGCGCACTTGCGCGCCCCGTTCGGGCAATCCTGTCAGTGCTGCCGAGGCCTGCCGGCCCATCCCGCGACGGCTGCGGTCTCGACGACGAGCCGCGGATCGTCCGCGCGACCGGTCACGATTGCGGCGAATCCCTGCACCGCGCGCTCGAAGCCCGCACGCGCGCGCCGCTCGCCCAAGCGCCGGGCCAAGGGCACGAGATCGCGTTCGCGCCAACGCGCCTTGGCCGGAAGGGTGCCGCCCGGCCGCGCCAGTTCCCAAACCAGCGCGTACTCTTGTGCCAGCGCCGCGAGCAGCGGAATCGCCGCACCGCGCGGGTCGGTGGAGAACAGTTCGTGCGCGAGGCCGAGCGCGTCGGCCGTGCGTCCCGCCACGGCCGCCGTCGCAAACTGATAGGCCTTCACGTCGACGCTGCTCAGGCTTTCGCGCTGCACGTCGTCGAGCGTGATCCGTTTCCCGCCCAACGCCAACTTTTCGAGATCGGTGCGCGTCGCGCCGAGATCGGCATCGGCCTTGATCAACGCCTCGAGCGCCGCGGGCTCCGCGGTCGCGCCGAGCGCCGCGAGCGTCTCGCCGATGAAGCGCTCGCGCACCGCAGGCGTGGCGGTCGTGTCGATGCGCAACACCTCGCGGCCGAGCAATTTCGCCAACGGCTCCGGGCGCTTCGAGGCCGGCGACACGAGGTCTTCGATGACCAGCGTGTTGCCCTCGGGTACGTGCGCCGCCGCCGCGAGCAATTTGCGCCGCGGCTCCGCGCGCAGATCGTGCGCGCCGCGCACCACCACCACCCGCGCCAAACCCAGAAAGGGCAACGCGGCCACGGCGGCCTCGACGCGCGAAAACGAATCGAGTTCGCTCGCCGTCATGCGCTCCAAATTCAGGTCGCGCTCGGCCGGGTCGAGCCGGCGTTCCACGATCGCTTCGAGCGCGCGCTCCGCGAAGAGCCGCTCCACGCCTTCGATCACCACGAGTTTGCCGATCGGCGGCGACTTATCGATGAAGTCGTAGAATCTCAGCGCGCGTCACCCGCGGCGCGCAGCCGTTCGAGCAGGCCGAGCGCCGGCCGCGTTGCGAGATCCGGCAGCGACTCGAGGTAGGGCGGCCGCAGCACGCCGTATTCCGTAATGATGCCGGCGATCAGATGNNGCACGCCGCCGAGCGAACGTACCTCGCCCGCCGCGCGCTCCTCGATGCGAATCTGTTCGCCCGAGGCGATGCTGAAGTCGATCGTCGAGCGCGGCGCGGCCACGTAAAACGGAATGCCGTGATGCGCCGCGGCGATGGCCACCGCATACGTGCCGATCTTGTTGGCGGTATCGCCGTTGCGTGCGATGCGGTCGGCGCCGACGATGGCCGCCTGGACGTTCTTGGCGCGCATCGTGGCCGCCGCCGCGCCGTCGACGATCAGCGTTGCGGGCACGCCCGCCGCCGCGAGTTCGAAGGTGGTCAACCGCGCGCCCTGCAACAGCGGCCGCGTCTCGTCGACGAATACGTGCACGCGTTTGCCGCGCCGGTGCGCCGCGACGATCACGCCCAGCGCCGTGCCGTCGGCGCCGGTCGCGAGCGGACCCGTGTTGCAATGCGTCAACACCGAGCCGTCGTCGGGCATGAGCGCCGCGCCGAACTCGCACAGCGCGCGATCGACCGCGCGTTGCTCGGCGTGGATCGCGAGCGCTTCGTCGAGATAGGCGCCGCCCTCCGCGGCGAGCACGCGGTCCACGGCCCAGGCTAAATTGACCGCCGTCGGGCGCGCTTCGCGGATGCGCGCGGCCGCCGCCGCAAAGTCGTCGCCGTCGCCGTGCAGCGCGTGCGCCAGCGCGACGCCGTAAGCGCCGAAAGCCCCGATGCACGGCGCGCCGCGCACCGCCAACGTCGCGATGGCCGCGACCACGCCGTCGACGTCGACGGCCCGTTCGCGCACCAGGTCGTGGGGCAACACACGCTGGTCGACGTAGCCGACCGCGTCACCGTCCCACCAAACAGCCTCGAAGCTCATCGGCGCGGGAGTTCGCACGGAGTGCGCCCCGCGCCTGGAAGCGTCGGGAGGTTAGTTCAGACCCTTGCCGGCGCGTGCAGCGCGAAGCACGCGCGGCAGTAGACGGGCCGATCGCCGCGCGGCTTGAACGGCACCGTCGTCGGCGTCGCGCACTGGGCGCAGACGGCTTCGTACATGTCGCGTTCGGCCGAAGACGACCGCTGCGTCTTGCGCGCGCCGCGGCATTCGCGGCACCGCTGCGGTTCGTTTTCAAAGCCTTTTTCGGCGTAGAATTGCTGATCGCGAACCGAAAAAACGAACTGCCCGCCGCAGTCCTTACAGATGAGGGTCTTGTCTTGCACTTCCTGGGCCTCCGGGTACCGCACCGACCGGCAGGGCCGCCGGGAGATGCGAAAACAGACGGCGGACAAAGCGCCGTCATGCCCCCGAGTATAGGCCAAGTCGTGCCAAAGGGCAAGCGACAGTTTTAGGCCCGGACGGTGGCCCGTTTAGCCGACGGCGAGCACCGCCAGCGCGGCCAATGCGGCCTCGTAGCCCTTGTCGCCCTTCGCCGGGTCGGCGCGTTCTTCGGCCTGGGCCAGCGTGTCGGTGGTCAACACGCCGAAGCCGATCGGAATGCCCGTGGCCAACTGCACGTCCATGATGCCGCGCGCGCATTCGCCCGCCACGAAATCGAAGTGCGGCGTCTCGCCCTGGATGACGACGCCCAAGGCCACGATCGCGTCGTAATGGCCGCGATCGATCAGCCGCCTTGCCGCGAGCGGCAGCTCGAAGCAACCGTGCACGCGGGCGAGGCCCACGTGTTGGACCGCCACGCCGCACTCGGCGAGCGCGCGCCGTGCGCCGTCCTCGAGCCAGTCCGACAGCCAGGGATAGAATCTCGCGCTCACGATGCAGACGCGCTTACCGCGCCCGTCGGGTAGCGCTCCCGGCTCCCGTGCAGCCCGCGGCTTCACGATGCCGCCTCGAACAGATGACCCATCTTCTCCCGTTTCGTGTCCATGTAGCGCGCGTTGTGCGGATTGGGTGAGATCTCGAGCGGCACCCGGCCCACGATGGCTAAGCCGTATCCCTCGAGGCCCACGATCTTCCGCGGGTTATTGGTAATCAGGCGCATTTCGCGCACGCCTAAATCGACCAGGATCTGCGATCCGATCCCGTAGTCCCGTTTGTCGGCGGGCAGGCCCAACGCCAGATTCGCCTCAACGGTGTCCGCGCCGCGATCTTGCAACGCGTACGCCCGGAGCTTGTTGGCCAATCCGATGCCGCGGCCTTCCTGGTGTAAATAGAGGAAAACACCGCGGCCTTCGCGCGCGATCAATTCCAGGGCCGCGTCGCGCTGGGCCGCGCAGTCGCAGCGCAGGGAGTGCAGCGCGTCGCCGGTCAGGCACTCCGAGTGCACCCGCACCAGGATGTCCTTGCCGTCGCCGATCTCGCCCATCACCATGGCCACGTGGGCCACGTCGTCGAGCGCGGTCTCGTAGGCCACGCCGCGGAAGTCGCCGTGCAGCGTGGGCAAGTCGAACTCGGCGATCCGCTGGATCAGCTTCTCGGTGCGCATCCGGTAAGCGATCAAGTCCTTAACCGTTACCAACTTGAGCCCGTGGCGCTTGGCGAACTGGCGCAGCTTGGGCAGACGCATCATCGTGCCGTCCTCGTCCATGATCTCCACGATGACGCCCGCCGGATAGAAGCCCGCCAGCCGCGCCAGGTCGACCGCCGCCTCGGTCTGACCCGCGCGCACCAGCACGCCGCCGTCGCGCGCGCGCAGCGGAAAGGTGTGCCCGGGGCGCAGGAAGTCGGAGGGCCTGGCGTTGGGGTCGAGCATCGCGTTGACCGTGGCCGCGCGGTCCTGCGCGGAGATGCCGGTCGTCGTGCGCCCGCGCGCTTCGACCGAGACGGTGAAGGCCGTCTCGTGCAGGGCGGTGTTCTCGTCGACCATGAGCGGGATCTGGAGTTCGTCCAGGCGCTTGCCGATGATCGGCACGCAGATCAGCCCGCCCGCCTCGCGGCGCATGAAGTTGATCGCCTCGGGCGTGACCATCTGGGCGGCCATCACCAAGTCGCCCTCGTTCTCGCGATCCTCGTCGTCGAGCACGATGACCATCTTGCCGGCCCTGATGTCGGCGATGGCGTCCTCGATCGCGTCGACGCAGCGCTCGCGCCCGTCGCCGAGCCCGGTGGCCAGCTCGGGTAGCGCCTTGGCCAGCGCCTTCATCGAGCGGAACGAGGGGCTGCGCCGCCCCGAACGCAGCAGCGAAATCGCCGCTTCGGTCAGTCCCGTTCGAGCGGCCAATTCGGCGGCGCTCAACCCGGCACGCTCCATGGCCGACTGCAGGCTCTCACCAAAGGTCGCGTTCACAGGCTTCTCCCCACGTGTTTACAAACGTAAATCCCTAGTTCCCGGATTTACGTTTGATAAGACCGTCGAACGTCCCGTTTCGTTTCCAAGGCACGCACGAGGCGAACCGGCGCCACCGACGGCCGGCCCTCAGCCGGCCGTCAGTCTGCTGAGACCTTGCTCCGCAAGGCGTCCGCCAGTTCGGCCGGCAGCGAAACCGAGCGGTTTCCCGTGTCGACGCACGAGGCGACGAGGGTTAACGCCGCCGTCTGAGCATTGTCCGATTCGCGCAGCACGTCGACCTTGAAGCGCACCGAATGCGCGCCGACGCCCGCCACCCGCGTGCGCAACGTCAGCACGTCGTCGACGGCAGCGGGCCGGAAGAAATCGAACTCGAGGTGGACGTGACGCAACTGGACGCCCAAGCGCCGGAACGCGGAATCGTCGAAACCGATCGCGCGCAGCGTCTCGTGTTCCGCTGCCTCCATCAAGCGCGCGTAGGCCGCGAAGTTGACCGTACCGGACCCGCCGACGTCGGAACGCCTCACGCGTTCGTTCACTTCCCACTCATATTTCATAGGCCCAGGCGAGTTCGTCGCTGCTCGCGTCGCTCCCGCGAGCATACGCCGCAGCCGCGCCGAGGGCATATCGGGCCACCGGATCGATTTCGAGGTTGACCCGGTCGCCGGGACCCTTGAAGCCGAAGGTCGTGCGCGCCGAGGTTTCGGGAATGAGCGCGATCTCGAACCGGCCGGCGGCGACGGCCGCAACGGTGAGGCTCACGCCGTCGAGCGCGATGTAGCCTTTCTCCACGATGTACGCTTCCAGGCCCGCGGGCAGATCCAGCGCGAGGCGGTGTCCCTGACCTTCGGGCACCCGCGAGATGATCGGCGTCGTCGCGTCGACGTGCCCATACACGAAGTGCCCACCCAGCCGGTCGCCCAGCCGCAGCGAGAGTTCGAGGTTTACCCGGCCGTTGAGGTGCAGGCTGCCCAGCGTCGAGCGCGCGAGCGTCTCGGGCACCACGTCGAAGCGCACGATCGAGGCGTCGTGCTCCACGACCGTCAGGCAGACGCCGTCGATCGCGATCGAGTCCTTGTCGTCCACGCCTTCGGCGATCGCCCGCGGCGCCTCGATGCCCAGCCGCACGCCGCCGCGCGGGTCGCGCGCGAACTCGGCCACGCGCCCCGCGTGCGCGATCAAACCCCCGAACATCGTTTAGAGCCTCCCGGACACGAGCAGGTCGTCACCGAGCAGTTCGACACGCTCGAAACGAACCTGGGTGCGCCCGGCCGCTTCGGGCGCCAAGGCCGGAAGCGCGCCGGGCCCGGCCAGGGTCAGCGGCGCGATCAACCAGTCCAGCCGGTCGACGAGTCCGGCCGAGAGCAGCGACCCGGCCAGCGCCGGCCCGCCCTCGCAGAGCACGCTCGCGATACCGCGCGCGCGCAGCTCGCGTAGCGCCGAAGCCGGATCGAGCCGTCCGTTCGCGCCGGCGGCCACATACGCCACCTCGGCCACCGCCTCGAGCGGCGCGAACGCCTCGCGCGACCGCGCCGGCACGAGCAGCAGCGTCGGCGCGTAGCCGTCGACGGGCACGAACACCCGCGCCGCCGGGTCCGGCGGACGTTCGCCGCAAGCCACGATGCGCCGATAGGGCACGCGCCGCGCCCGCGGCGGCCGCACGGTCAGCAGCGGATCGTCGCAGCGCAGCGTGCCCGCGCCCACCAACACCGCATCGTACGCCGCACGCAGGTCGCGCACGAAGGCGCGTGCCGGCTCGCCGGTGAGCCGGTAGTTGCCGGGCTCCGGCGCAACGTAGCCGTCGAGCGAGGCAGCCATCTTGAGCCGCACGTACGGCCGCCCCGCCGTCACCGCAACGGCGAAATCTTCGACGATCGCCGCGGCCAAGGGATCGTGCGCGACCTCGACCTCGAGACTGGCATCGCGCAAGCGCGCCACGCCGCCCGCGGCCGTGCGCGGGTTGGGATCGAGCGCACCGACCACCACGCGCGCCAGGCCCGCGGCGACCAGCGCTTCGCTGCAGGGCGGCGTCGCGCCGTGATGGTTGCACGGTTCGAGCGACACGTACATCGTCGCGCCGCGCACGTCGTGCCCCGCGACCGCGGCCGCGTGCAACGCCTCGACCTCGGCATGCGCGGAGCCTTTGAAGCGGTGGAAACCTTCGCCCAGCGTGCGCGCACCGCGCACGACGACCGCGCCGACGCACGGGTTCGGCGAGGTACTGCCGCGCGCGCGCTCGGCCAGTTCGCAAGCGCGGCGCAGGTAGATGCGATCGAGCGCGTCGAGCGCTACGGGAGTACCTCGACCCCGCGCCAGAACGCTACGCGACCCTTGATGTCCTGCGCCGCGGTCTTGGGCGTCGGATAGTACCACGCGGCGTCGGGATTTTTCTTGCCCCCGACCTCGAGCGAATAGTACGACGCGACGCCCTTCCAGGGACACGTCGAATGCGTCTCGCTCGGCTTCAGATATTCGGCCACCACCGACTCGGCCGGAAAATAGTGGTTGCCCTCGACGACGACGGTCGCATCACTCTCGGCGATGACGGTCCCATTCCAAACGGCTTTCATGCCCGGAGGCGTTCGCCGGAGCGTTCGGCGGCGCCCGCGAGCGCCCGCGCCACGACCAGCGCCCCGCGCGGCGCCGCGCCGCGGCGTCGGAGGGCGGCCGCACAGTCGCGCAGGGTGGCCCCGGTCGTCACGACGTCGTCCACGAGCAGCACCCGCGTGCCCGCAACCAGTGTCGCGCTGTCGAACCGGTCGCGTGCCGCGAGCCGCGCGGCCCGGTCGCGACCGTGTTGCGCGGCATGGGCTCGCTCGGTCAGCGCGCAGAGCACCGGCAAGCCGGCTCGCATTCCGAGCCCCGCAGCAAGCAATGCGCCTTGATCGAATCCGCGTGCGGCACGACGCGCGGTCGAGGTCGGCACCGGCACGAGCACGACATCGCGTGGTAACGTCGTCTCAAATCGCTCGAAGAGCGCGCACGCCAGCGCATCGGCCACGTCGCGTCGCCCGCGTTTCACCGCCAACACCGCACGCCGCAACGTGCCCGCATACACCCCGAGCGCAATCACCGGCAACGTCCCCGCAACGAAACGCTGCTCGTCCTCGCCGCCCGCAACGCACGCCGCGCACAACGCCGCACCGGCACGCCTGCAACCGACACACGTCGCCGGAAAGAGCCGCGCCAAGACCCCGTCGAGATCCACGCATGCGCTATCACGCGGAAGCCGTAAACGTCAAGCGCCGGTCTCTCGCGCTTTCGAACGAGACGCCGGTGATTAGCACCCCCTCGTTCGACCGGCCGGAAACGGACACAAAAAGATGCTCTCGAAAGAGCATCTTTTATGTCCGAGCTGCGGAGCGATCCATCAAGCAATATTGTGGGCCCCCGCCGGTAACCATTGTGTCGGCGCTCACGCCCGGGGACTTTAGCGCCGGCCGGAGCGTTCGCTAATCGCTATCCACGGGACGCGGGTCGGGCGGCTGCATGCGCCGCTCCTGCAGCGTCATGCCGCCCATGTCGAAAGGTTGGAACGGGTTCGGGTTCTGCGCGAAGTTGAAGAGTTCGCCCAGGTCGTCGGTCTGGGAATCCAGATAGCCGAGGCTGGCCAGTCCGAAGTTATCCTCGATGAAGTGCAGGATCGACGTCGAGTTACGCGGCGTGCTCGAGATGTAGCCCGGCCGCACGTATGGGCCGATGGCGATGAGCGGCACGCGGAAACCATACTCGTACGGGTCGGTGGGATTCGAGGCCGGATGGTTGTTGCCGTTGGTGTAGTGATCGTACCAGCCGCCCCANNGCGACGTGATCGTACCAGCCGCCCCAGTCGTCCCAGACCACGAAGATCGCGGTATTCTGCCAATACTGCGATTGGCCGATGGCGTCGACCACCGACGAGACCCACGCCGGGCCGCCGCCTCCCCCTTTAGAAACCGGGTGATCGGAATCGGGAGCGCTCGGGATGACCCAACTGACGTTGGCCAGCGCGCCGTTCGCGATGTCGGTCAACACTTGCGTCTGCGGCGTGATGACGTTGGGATTGTTCGGGCAGCCGTACTTCGAGATGTTGCACGGCGCGGTCCACAGGTTGCCGATATTCGGCGTATAGTACTTCCAAGTCAGACCCGCGCTCGCGATCTCGTCGATGATCGTGGGCGTGCCGTTCAGACACGGCGACGCATAGGTCGCGTTCTCGACCCCGGGATAGGCCGTCGTCATGTTGATGAAGCCGTCGGTCGTGCCCGCGGGTGCGAGACAATTCTTAGCCGTCTTGGGCGCCGTCTTCGGATTCTCGGAGAGGTACCACGTCGAACCGGGCTGGCCCGACTCCGCCGCGATCATGTAGATGTGCCCGGGCATGCTCGGGCCTTCGTTGGGCTGCAGGTTATGCTCGGCAAACGCGTACTGCTCGGCCATCGCGTAGTACTGCGTCACGTCCGACGGCTCGACGTACGAGTATGCGCCGTCGGTGCCGCAATCGGGCGAACACTTTTCCTGCGCGAAGCCGTCGAGCTTCCCGTTATCGAATTCCGTCACGAACGCGGCGTGCGCGTGCGGCGGGTCGGCGGGCCACGCCAGCGGCTCCGCCGTCAGCGCTATTTTCTTGCCCTTCTTATTGAGGCCGTAATTCTGGGTGTCGATGCCGGGCAGTTGCTGAAACAGATTGTCGACGGAACGATTCTCTTGCACGATCACCACCACGTGGGTCGGCAAGTTCGAAGAACCCAGCGACAGCCGTTTCGCGAAGGGCGTCAGCGGCGCGCCCCCGGCGGCGGACGGAGCCGACTGGCTCGAGGCACAGGCGCTGAGCAGCGCCGCCGCCAGGCCGAAGAGGCCGAGCGAAGTGAGTCTACGCACGATGATCCTCACGAACGGGCCGGGGAGCGACATCGTAGCAGAGCGCAGGCTGCTGCGCAATGTCTAGACGAAAAACGCTACGCGCCCCGGCCTTACGAGAAGATCGGCGGGCGGTACAGCAGCGGCCTGATGCGCGTGCCGGCTTCGGCCTGGCGGTACATCTCGGCGCGCAGCCGGCCCCGCGTTCGTTACGCCGGAGCGGGCTCGGGCTCGTTCGCCACGATTTGGTTGAGCAAGCGGGCCGCGCCCGGCACGACGTAGTCGTTGCCCACGATGCTCTCGCGCAAGTGCGCGCCCGCGCCGATGCGCACGCTATCCCACACGATCGAGGCCTCGACCACCGCGCCGTCGCCGATCTCCACGTCGTCGCCGATCACCGTCGGGCCCACCAGCCGCACCCGGTCGCCGAGACGGCAGCGCGCACCGACGCGCACGTCTTCCTCGATGCGCACGTCGTCGCCGAGTTGCGTGTCCGGCGGCACGCCGCGCGCCCGCGCGCTGCCCAGCAGCCGCACGCGGCCGGAGAGCACGTCGCGCGTGGCCCGGCGGTACTCGTCGGGCGTGCCGATGTCGCACCAGTACGCGCCGGGCAAGGCCAAGCCGTAGAAGGGCGCGGCGTCACGCTGCAGCCCCGGAAACACCTCGCGCCCGAAATCGTAGAATTTGCCCGCGGGAATCCGTTCGAGGATCGCCGGTTCGAAGACGTAGACGCCCGTGTTGACCAGCTTCGAACGCTCGGTGCCGCGCGCCGGCTTCTCTTGAAACTCGACGATCCGGCCTTCGGAATCGAGCACGACCACACCGTACTGCGAGACGTCGTCGGCATGCGCCAGCGCGATGGTCGCCACCGCGTTGCGCCGGCGGTGGAACGCGACCAGCGCGTCGAGCCGCAGATCGGTCAGGTCGTCGCAGCCGACCACCGCGAAGGTGTCGTCGAGAAACGCTTCCATCTGCTTCACCGCGCCCGCGCTGCCCAGCAGTTCCGGCTCGCGCAGATAGTGCAGGCGCACGCCGTACTCCGAACCGTCGCCGAGCTTCGATTCGATCTGGTCGGCGAGGTAGTGCACGTTGATCGCGATGTCGACCACGCCGAACGAGCGCAGATACCGGATGACGTGCACGGCGTTCGGTTCGCCGGCCACCGGCACGAGCGGCTTCGGGACGCGCTTCGTCAACGGATAGAGCCGGGTGCTCAATCCGCCCGCGAGGATCATCGCCTTCATGCAGTGGAACTCCCGCGCCCGGCCGTGAGCCGCTCTTGCAGAGCGAGTAACACGAACGCCGGTAAGGCCAACTGTCTGCGCCACCGCCACGGCTCTTTCATCAGGCGGTACAACCACTCCACGTTCAACCGTCTCCATACTTCGGGCGCCCGCTCGACGTTGCCCGCGAGCACGTCGAACGACCCCCCCACGCCGATGCCGACCAGCGCGCCGGTCTTTGCCAGATGATCCGCAACCCAAAGCTCCTGACGCGGTGACCCAAGTCCCACCAAAAGGACGCGCGCGCCGCTCGCGCGGATTGTCGCGGCGGCCTCGTCGTCCTGGGCGGGACCGAAATACCCATCCCGCGCGCCCGCGATCCGCAAGCCGGGATGGCGCGCGGCCAGCGCCGCGCCGGCTCTCGCCGCGGTGTCGCCCTTGGCTCCCAAAAGGTACACGGCCAAACCTTCCCGGGCCAGCGCCGCGCACAACGGGTCGAGCAGGTCGATGCCGGTCACGCGGCCCTCGAGGTGCAGCCCGCGGGCGCGCGCCGCGTAGAGCACGCCGACCGTGTCGCAGAGCGAGAGCGCGCTCGCGTTGAGCGCGCTGCGAAACGACGGGTCGCGCCGCGCGCGCACGACCATCTCGGTGCCGAGCGTGATGACCGACGCGGGCACGTCGCCGCGGGCCAGCTCGAGGATGCGGGCTACGGCCTCGTCGACGCCGCAGGCATCGACCCGGCAACCCAGCACGCTCGTCGCGCCGGACATGTCAGCGCGCGGCCAACGCGGAGGCCGCCCGCTCGCGATACGGCGCGAGCATCGGCTCGAGCACGGCGATGAGGCTCTCGGGCATCGCGCCCATCGGCGAACGGCAGTCGCCGCACGCGAAGCCCAAGCGGTTCATCGCCCACTTGACCGGGATCGGGCTCGTCACCGTGAAGAGCGTCGCGAACAATGCGGAGAGGCTGCGATGGATCGCGCTCGCCTCCGCGACGCGTCCGGCAACGAAGGCTTCGCGCATCGCGCGCAACTCGCGCGCGCAGAGGTGCGCCGAAACGCTGATCAAGCCGTCGCCGCCCAGCGCGAGCGCGGGCAGATAGAGATGATCGTCGCCGCTCCAAAAGCGAAAGCCCTCGGGCCGGTCGCGCAAGATCGCGGAGAATTGCGCGGCATCGCCGCTGGATTCTTTGACGCCCGCGATGTTGCCGTGCCGCCGCGCGAGTTCGAGCAGCGTCGCGGGCAGCATGTTCGCGCCCGTGCGTCCGGGGATGTTGTACACGATGACCGGCAGATCGGTCGCTTCGGCGATCGCGCCGAAGTGGCGCAGCATGCCGTCCTGCGGAGGTTTGCTGTAATACGGCACCACCGCTAGGATCGCGTCGACGCCGGTCTCGCGCGCGCGTTCGGTCAGTTCGACGGAATGCTTGGTGTCGTTGCCGCCGGTGCCCGCCACGATCGCGGCCGAATCGCCCACGGCTTCTTTGGTGGCGCGGAAGAGCGCCAGCTTCTCCTCGTCGGAGAGCACGGGCGATTCGCCCGTCGTGCCCGAGACGATCAGACCGTCGTTGCCCTGATCCACGAGCCAGCGCGCGAGGCGCGCGGCCTCGCGCAAATCCAATTCGCCGTTCGCATCGAAAGGCGTGACCATCGCGGTCATCAGCGGCCCGAGCGTGGCACTCATCGCGTTCCTCCCGCAGTCATCTCCGGCGGCGTCTTCTCGGCGCGACGTCCGAGCCGGAACGAGTCGTGGATCACCTGCTCGGCGCGTGCCGCATCTTCCTCGGGCACGAGCACCGAAATCGTGATGTTCGAGTCGGTCGAGTGAATGATCTCGATGCCCGCGTCGTCGAGCGCGGCGACCACGCGGTACATCACGCCCGGCGTGCCGCGCATGCCCGCGCCCACGATCGAGAGCTTGGCGCAGTGGCCGCGCGAGCGCAGCGCGAGGTTGAGGTCGACGAGTTCGGCGCGCACGACGTCGAGCCGGTCGCCGTCGGTGATGAAAAAGACGCCGGCGTTGTTGATGTTGATCATGTCGACCGACACGCCGCGTTCGGCCAAGCGCCGGAAGAGTTCGCGTTCGAGGCGCGCGCGCTCGGCGGCGTCGTCGATGTCGCCTTGGATCACGCGGTAGAAGGTGACGCCGTCGAACGAGGTGATGCCGCTGACCGGATGCACGCTGTCGGGCAAATGGCCTTCGTCGATAACGGTGCCGAAGTTGGAGCGCAGGCCCTTTACCACGTACGGCGTGGCGGTGCGCCGCGCGAGCTCCGCGGCCTTGGCGTGCACCACCTTCGCGCCGTCGGCCGCGAGTTCGACCATCTCCGCGTACGACACGCGATCGATCGTGTGCGCGCCCGCGATGCGCCGCGGGTCGCCGGTCATCACGCCGCTCACGTCGGTGAAGATCTCGACCGCTTCGGAGCCCAGCGCTTCGCCGAGCGCGAGCGCGCTCAAATCGCTCCCGCCGCGCCCGAGCGTGGTGATCGCGCCGCTCTCGCTCGCGCCCTGAAAGCCCGCGACCACGGGAATCGCGCCGCGCTGGATCACCGCGATCAGGTTGGCCGGATCCACGCGCAGGATGCGCGCGTCGCCGAACTCGGCGTCGGTGATGATGCCGGCTTGCGCGCCGGTCATCGCCTGCGCGTCGGCGCCCCACGAGGTCAGCAATTCGGCGAAGATCGCGCACGCGATCGCTTCGCCGCACGAGAGCAAGAGGTCGCGGTTGGGTCCGTTACGGCTGGGTCCGAGCAGCGCGAGCAGCGAGTCGGTGGCGTACGGATCGGGCGCGCGGCCGAGCGCCGAACACACCACGACCGGCGCCGCGCCGCGCTGGCGCGCTTCGAGCACGCGCGAGGCCGCGATCTCGCGCAACTCGGGCGTCGAGAGTGAACTGCCGCCGAACTTCTGCACGATCGTCTTGGGCAGCCGCGCCTGCGCATCGGCCATCAGACGCCGGCTTCCTGAACCGCCTCGCGCGCCGTGAACCGGCCGCGTGCGTGGAGTTCTTCGAGGATCTGCACGCCGTTGGTCGCCGCACCCTTGCGCAGTTGATCGCCCACGACCCAAAGTTGGAAGTGCCGCCGCGAGCCTTCTTCGGCGCGCAGTCGCGCGACGTGCACCAGGTCTTGGCCCTCCACGTCGCGCGGCGTCACGATGCCGTGTTCGTGAAAGACCACGCCCGGTGCCGCGGCGAACGCCGCGCCGAGTTCGGCCACGTCGGTGTCGCGCGCGGTCTTGAAGAAGACCGCTTCGCTGTGCGCGCGGCGCACCGGCACGCGCACCGTGGTCGCCGCGACGTGCAGGCCGGGCAGTTCGAGAATCTTGCGCGTCTCGGCCACGACTTTCTTCTCTTCGCCGGAGTCGCCGAACTCGTCGAAGCTGCCGACTTGAGGCACCACGTTGCGATAGATCGGCGCGCGAAAGGGCGACTCGGCGGCGCGCTCGCCCGCACCGCCGGAGAACGCATCGCGTTCCTCGCCGGCCAACGCCTCGAGCCCCGCGCGACCCGCCCCGCTGACGGCCTGATACGTCGCCACGCGCACGGCGCGCAAGCCCGCCACGCGCGCCACCGGCGCGAGCGCCATCACCAGCACGATCGCGCTGCAATTCGCCACCGGAAAGAGCGCGTCGCCCGGCGCGATCGCGTGCGCGTTCACCTCCGGCACCACCAGCGGCACGCCCTCGTCGAGCCGGTACGTCGAACTGTTATCGATCACGACGGCGCCCGACGCGAGCACGGCGGGCGCGAGTTCGGCGCTGGCGTCGTCGCTCGACGCGAAGAACACGGCATCGTAGCGGCCCGCCGCCAACGCCTCGGGCGTTGCGGCTCGCACCGCGAGCGGCGCGCCGCGAAAGTGCAAGGCCTCGTCGCGCGCGCGCGAGGCGAACGCGTCGAGCTGCGAGATGGGCGTGCCGCGCCCTTCGAGCACCCGCAGGATCGTGTCGCCCACGACGCCCGTCGCGCCGACCACAGCCAGTCTCATGCCGGTACGGGATTCTCCATCAACGCTTCGAGTCCGACCACCAGGCCCGTCCGCGAGCGCACCGCGCGCACCGCGAGCAGCACGCCGCGCATGAACGAGTCGCGCGAGAGCGAGTCGTGGCGCAGGGTCAGCGTCTCGCCGTCGCCGCCGAGCAGCACTTCCTGATGCGCCACCAGTCCGCGCAGGCGCACGCTATGGATCGGCACCTCGCGTCCCGAGGCTTCTTCCATGCGCCGCGCGGTCAGCTTGGCCGTGCCGCTCGGCGCATCGATCTTCGCGTCGTGATGCAGTTCCACGATCTCGGCGGTGGGAAAATAGCGCGCGGCTTCGGCCGCGAAGCGCATCATCAAGACGGCGCCGAGCGCGAAGTTGGGCACGAGCGCGCCGGGCACGCCCGTCTGCGCGCACAGATGTGCGAGCGACGCTTCGTCGGAAGCGCTGCGCCCGGTCGCGCCGATCACGGGAGACACGCCGCGCAACACCGCCGCTTCGGCGATGGCCAGCGTCGCCGGATAAACGCTGAAGTCGACGACCACGTCGGGCTTCGTCGCGTCGTAACACGAGCCCGGATCGGTATAGAGCCGGCCCGCGTCGCCGGGCAAGCCCAGGACGGACGCCAGCGACTCGCCGCCGTGGGCGAGATCGATCCCGCCCGCGAGTTCCAGGTCGCCCGCCTGCGCGAGCGCATGACAGGCCGCGCGCCCCATTCTTCCGAGGGCGCCGGCCACGATCACACGGAGCGTTTCGGGGCCTACACCTTCTCCAAGGGGGCGTATTTGAGCATCACCATCTTCTCGCCGACGTTCGGGAAGTTGATCGTGAGCAGGCCGTCGCCGCCGGCGCCTTCGACGCCCTTGACCAAGCCCTCACCCCACTTGGGGTGACGGACGCGGTCGCCCACCGCGAGCCCGAGGTTGACGCCGTTGCCGGCGGTCTCGTGGATGGATACTTCGCGCCAGCGGCCGCCCGAGGGACGCGGCATGGTCAGCACCGTGCCGACCGTTTCGACGCTGGGCATTTCGTCCAAGAAGCGCGACTTGGGATGCGCGAAGGTGTTGCCGTAAAGCGTGCGGCGCATCGCGTAGGAGAGGTAGAGCCGATCCATCGCGCGGGTCAAGGCCACGTAGGCCAAGCGCCGCTCTTCTTCGAGTTCGTTCATGTCGGTCAACGCCCGGTTGCCCGGGAAAACGCCGTCCTCGAGACCGCTCAGGAAGACGATGGGGAACTCGAGTCCCTTGGCCGCGTGCATCGTCATCAGCGTGACGAACGACGCGTCGGGATCGAGCGTGTCGAGGTCGCTGATCAAGGCCACGTTGGCCAGGAAGTCGTCGAGCGAGCCCGCGTTCTCGGCGGCTTGCGCCTCGAACTCGCGCGCGACGCCGATCAGTTCCTGGAGGTTCTCCATCCGCGTGCGCGAGTCGGTCGTATCCTCGGCTTGCAGTTCGCGGATGTAGCCCGATTCTTCCATCACGGCGACCAGCAGGTCGGAGACGGAGAGCGACGAGGCGCGCGAGCTGAGCTGTTCGATCAGATCGGCGAAACGCTCGAGTTCCTTCTGCTTCTTGGGCACCGCGCGGCGGAGCAGTTCCTTATCGAAGATCGCCTGACCGACCGAGACGCCAGCGGCCACGGCCGCATCGACGAGGCTCGCGATCGTCTGCTGGCCGATGCTGCGGCGCGGCACGTTGACGATGCGCCGGAAGGCGACCGCATCCGAAGGATTCACGATGTAGCGCAGGTACGCCATCATGTCCTTGATCTCGGTGCGCGCGTAGAAGCCCGTGCCGCCCACGACGCGGTACGGGATGCCTTCGCTCAGGAAGCCTTCTTCGAAGACGCGCGATTGCGCGTTCGTGCGATAGAGCACCACGAAGTCGCGATAAGCCGCGCCCTCGCGCACGTGCTCTTTGATCTTCTCGATGGCGTAACGCGCTTCGGCACGCTCCGTCTCGGCGCCGTAGACCGTGACCGTCTCGCCCTCGGCGCGGTTGGTGAAGAGCTTCTTCTCCGAGCGCGTCGTGTTGTTGGCGACCAGTTCGTTGGCCACGTTGAGGATCGTCTGCGTGCTGCGATAGTTCTCCTCGAGCTTGAAGATCTTCGCGCCGGGGAAGTCTTCTTCGAAGCGCAGGATGTTTTTGTAATCGCTGCCGCGCCACGAATAGATCGACTGGTCGTCGTCGCCGACGACGGTCAGGTTGCCGTGCTCCTGGGCCAGGATCGCGCAGAGGCGGTACTGGGCGAAGTTGACGTCCTGGTACTCGTCGACCAGCACGTAGCGGAACTTGTTCTGATAGCGCGTGCGCACGTCGCCGTCGGTTTCGAGCAGCCGGATCGTCTGCCCGATCAGGTCGTCGAAGTCGAGGCCGTTGCTCTCGCGCAGACGCCGGTCGTACTCGTGGTAGACCTTGGCGATGCGTTCGGCCATGAACGAGGTGGCGCGCGTCTCGTATTCGGCGGGCGTCAGCAGTTGGTTCTTGGCCTTGGAGATCTCGTCGAGCGCGGCGCCCGGCGTGATCTGCCGCTCGTCGTAGTCGAGATCGTGCAGCACGTCGCGCACGATCGAACGCTGGTCGGCGTCGTCCATGATCGCGAAATTGCGCGCGATGCCGATCTTGGCGCCGTCGCGGCGCAGCATGCGCACGCAGATCGAGTGGAACGTGCCCACCCAGAGGTCGCGGGCCTGGTCGCCCACGAGCCGCTCCAGGCGCGCCTTCATCTCGGAGGCGGCCTTGTTGGTGAAGGTGACCGCAAGNNACGTCGGTTTCTGCGATCATCACTTAACTTTATTCGCCGTCCGGGGCCTTTGCGCCTCGAAGCCGCGAAACGTCAACGTGCGATGCGTAAAACCTCTATGGCCGGTTGGGCCATAACGAGCGCGCCGGCGAGATAGGCGAGGGTCGATTCCGCGCCCATATTGCGGTTGACGCCGAGCTCTTCGAGCCCGTCGAAGCAACCGCCGCCGCTGGCCATCACCGCGTCGCGGGTGTTCCGGCCGTAGAACCATTCGAGCGCCGACTCGGCCGAGCGGCGGTAGTGGATCTCGCCCGTGGCCGCAAAGGCGACCAGCTCCGCATCGACCATCGCGGCCGCTTCGAGCGGCTGCTGACCGTAGCGGGCGCGCCGGGCGCCGCGGCCGTGCCAGCCCATGTTGCCGATCGGAACGAAGGTCCGGTCTTCGAAGGTGACCGACTCGTAAAACTCCAGGGTCCGCAGGCCCAGGTCGAGCAGATTCCGGTCGTCGAGCACCATGCCCAGACGGATGCACGCTTCGGGCAGGCGAGCGTTGTCGTAGGTCATGTCGTCCTCGAACCAGTCCCAGTTCGGGGCGGCGGCCGCGGCGTGGGCGGCCGTGAAGGCGTCGCCCAGACCGCGCAGCACGTCGCGCAGGGCGGTGCGGTTGCGGCCGGTCGCATCGTAGGCCTGGGAGAGGCCGAGGGCCGCGTAGGCTCGGGCGCGGATGAAGGTCAGCTCGGCGGCGCGCGGGGCGGCGCGCATGATCATCTCGTCGCAGAGCGCGCGCCACGAGGCCTTGGGCGCGCAGCGCGTGCCCACGCCCAGCGCCCAGATGGCGCGGCCGATCGAGTCTTCGGAGCCCACGTCGTCGAGCCAGCGGCGATCGAAGCTCATGAAGTTGTGGAAGCGCCCGTCGGGCAGTTGTGCGTCGTGCAGAAAGGAGAGGTACGTGCGCGCGAGACGCTGCGCGTCGTCGCGCAAACGGTCGTGCGTGGACGCCAGACAGGCGACGATGAAGCCGCGCGCGATGTCGTCGGTGCAGTAGCCGGTGGACCGGTTGGGCACGTCGAGCACCGCGTGCTGGACGATGCCGGTGTCGTCGCTCATCGCGACGAGATGGTCGAGCGAAGGATGTTGCCAAATCGACATGCGGTTATGCCGGCAAGAACAGCGCGGGAGTGGCCCGGCGCGTGGCCGGTGCGATCGATTCGAAGAGCGTGCCGTACTCGAGCGCGACGTGCGGCCAGGTCATCTGGCGGCCGAAGCGGTAGGCGCGGCGCTCGGTGGCGCGACGCAGCCACGGATCGTCGAGCAGCGCGGAGATGCGCTCGGCAAGGGAGTCCGCGTCGCGGAAGTCGGCCAGGAAGCCGCGTCCGTGGGCCAAGAGTTCCTTGGCGTAGAGGTAGGGCGTCGAGACGATCGCCTTGCCGCAGCCGACGGCGTAGGCNNAGCGTGCCGCTGACGATCTGCACCGGGTTGAGGTAGGGCGTGAGGTAGATGTCGGTAGCAGTTAAGTAGTTGATCAACTCGTCGAACTCGAGGTATTTGTCGATGAGCCGAACGTTGTTCTGCAAGCCGTGGTCCGCGACCAGGGCCTGGAGCGACTCGCGATACGACTCGCCCTCGTGCCGGCGCACGCCGGGATGCGTCTGCCCGAGGATGAGGTAGAGCGCCTCGGGATGGCGCGCGACGACCGCGCGCATCGCTTCGATGGCGTATTCGAGACCCTTACCGCGGGAGATGAGCCCGAAGGTCGAGACGATCGTGCGATCGCCCACGCCGAAGGCGGTCTTGGCCGCGGCGGTGGATTGGAACGGCACGTCGGGCACGCCGTGATGGATCACTTGGATCTTCGTCGCGTCGACGCCGTACGCGTCGATCAAAACGTCCTTACCGGTTTGCGAGAGGACGACGACCGCGTCGGCGCGTTCGCAGATGCGCCGCGTAACGGCGCGGTGCGCGTCGCTCGGATCGGGCAGCACGGTGTGCAGCGAGACGACGGACGGCTTCTCGAGCTCTTCGAGGAAATCGAGAAACCACGAGCCTTCCGGCCCGCCGAAAAGTCCGTACTCGTGTTGGATGTTGACGAGCCGCGCGTCGCTCGCGTTGGCGAAGGCCGCCGCGCGACGGTAAGAATCGCGATCGTCTTGCGTGAGGCGTGCGACGACGTTCTGAGGGTAGACCCGCTCGCTTCCGCCCGGTTCGTCGATCGCGATCACCTCGCTGTGCGTACCGAAAGCGAGATCGAAGCACGAGACGACATCGGCCGTGAAGGTCGCGATTCCACACTCCCGCGGCGGGAACGATCCCATGAAAATGGTTTGCGGGGGTGTTGAACTGATCGCGGCTCGATATTCCACTCATGTACCTCAGGGCTAGACGAAGTATTAACGTCGTACCCGAGCGCCGAAACCCGTAAACCGGCTTACGTCTGGGCCGGTTCTCCTGCCGTGATGCGTGCGTCCGCCGGAATCCGGGCGCTCGACTCGATAATCGCATCGTGGCCAATGACGGTTCCGGTTGCAATGTGAGCGCCGGAGCCGACCCGCACACCCGAAGCCAAAATCGCACCTTCGATGTGAGAGTCGGACTCTATTATAACATGGTCCCAAAGCACGGTGTCGCGAACTCGTGCGCGCGGGCCGATCTTCGTGCCGTCCCCGACGATCGCGTACGGTCCGACGAGCGCCGAAGGATCGATCTCGACGCCGTCGCCGATGTACGCGGGCGCGCGTACGCCCTTCGGAATGCCGGCGTCGCCGGCCGACCAAAATTGCCCGCTACCCGCGGTCGCGTCGGCAAGTCGACCGAGCGCTAAGTGCCCGTCGAGCACGTCGCGATGCGCCTGCTGGTACTGCTCGGGACGCCCGACGTCGAGCCAGTAATCTGCGGTCGTATAGGCGTACAAGGCAGCCCCGTCCGCAAGCAGTTTGGGGAACGTATCGCGCTCGATGGAGACCTTCTGTCCGGCGGGGATGGCGTCGAGGATCGACGGTTCGAGGAGATACGTGCCGGCGTTGACCTCGTCGCAAGGTTCCTGACCCTTCGGCGGCTTCTCGACGAAGCGCGAGATCCGGCCCTGTTCGTCGTGCACGACGCACCCGAACGCCGACGGGTCCTCGACGCGAATGAGGTGCAGCACGCCGAGCCCCCGCTTCCGGTTGTGGAGGGCGAGCATGGCGCGCAGATCGAGCGACGTCAGGATGTCGCCGTTGAGCACGAAGAACGGCCCGCGTATGTGCTCGGCCACGTTCTTGATGGCGCCTGCCGTGCCGAGCGGTTCGTCCTCGACGACGTAGGTGATGCGCAGCCCGAGCCGCGAGCCGTCGCCGAGATGGTCTTCGATCGCCTTTGGCAGGTAGCCGGCCGCCAAGATCACTTCAGCGACACCCGCCTCGCGAAGCCGCGACAGCGTTCGTTCGAGAAACGGTACGCCGAAGAGCGGCACCATGGGCTTCGGCGTTCCGTACGTTAGCGGCCGAAGCCGCGTTCCCTCACCACCGACCAGGACGACTGCCTGCAAACGACCTCCAAAACGGAATGGGACAGCAACGCTCCTACCACTTCGCCGCCAACCGGCGAGGCGCTTTCGTCCCGTTGTCCCCATACCCGAGTTTGCAATTGGTTCTACGGCTGGTTTGCGGGAAATTTCGACGGGGTGCCGGAGGACTATGGGCGGACGAAATCGAACATATGTTCGATGGGAAAGACAGTGTACGACTGGGCTGAGATCCAGCGCTTCTACGACGGCGCGACGATGGCGGAGACGCGGAAACACTTCCGGTTGTTTCCGTCGACATTTTCGAAGGCGGTGAAGTACGGCCGCCTCGTGCTCCGGCCGGAGGATGCCAACCGGACCCGGACGGGCCCGGGCAACTCGAAATACGACTGGGCTGCGGTACAGGCGTATTACGATGCCGGGCATAGTTACCGCGAGTGCATGCAGCACTTCGGCTTCTGTTCTGCTGCCTGGACCGCCGCCGTTCGGAAGGGCGTCCTCAAGGCCCGCGCCCGAGCTTGGCCGATCGAGCGCATCCTGCGGGAAGCCAAAAGCCGAAGGAATATTAAAGACCGCTTGCTTCAGGCCGGCATACTAGAAAATCGATGCAGCAAGTGCGGAATCACGGACTGGTTGGGCGAGCCACTGTCCATACAAATCGACCACCGCAATGGGATTCGAAACGATCACCGACTCGAAAACCTCCGGATGCTCTGCCCGAACTGTCACAGTCAAACGGAGACCTACGGAGCCAGGAACAAAAACAGAAGAAACTCGCCCCCAACCTCTCCGAACAGCGATTTTGTTACCGAAATTTCAGCCGGTGCGCAAGGACTACGGGGCGGTTGAATCGAACGTATGTTCGATGCAAAAGCGCGTTTACGATTGGTCTGACGTCCAGTTCTACTACGACGCAGGGCGCAAGCCACATGAAGTCCGCGCGGCCTTCAAGATCGCACCGTCAACCTACTCGAGAGCCGTCCGCGAAGGCCGGCTCGTGCTCCGCATCGAGCAAACCCGTCGCACATGCCCCGGCAACCTTAAGTACGACTGGAGTGAGATCCAGGCGTACCACGATGCCGGCCACGGCTTCAAGGGCTGCCGGGAGCGCTTCGGCTTCGGAACCGACACCTGGTACAAAGCGATCCTGCGCGGATACCTGAAGGCCCGCAAGAAGCCCCGAGGGCCGGTGTTCAAGCCGCTAGAGGAGGTCCTTCGGTTGAAGTCTCGCGTGTCGATCAAGCGGCACTTGCTCAGGCTTGGTATACTAGAAAATCGTTGCGACGACTGCGGGATCTCCGAGTGGAGGGGGAAGCCGCTATCCGTCCAAATCGACCATCGAAACGGCATCCGAGACGACAACAGACTCGAGAACCTCCGGATGCTTTGCCCCAACTGCCACAGTCAGACGGAGACCTTCGCAGCGAGAAACAGAAAACGACGAGTAGCAAAGTCTCATAATCCCGCGTCGCCAAGCGGTAAGGCAACCGGCTCTGACCCGGTCATTTCGGTGGTTCGAATCCATCCGCGGGAGCATGGCCCTATCGTCTAGTGGCCTAGGACGCCGCCCTCTCACGGCGGTAACACGGGTTCGACTCCCGTTGGGGCTACCACTCAAACCCTGCGCTCGCGGGGTTTTTCTTTTATGTCAGTTTCTCGTCGTGCGAACGTTAGATGGCCGCGGAGCCGACACTGCATTTGGTGCTCGCACAGGCGATTATAGACCGGCGCGGTGCCCACGTTCATGCTGACGGACGCGATCTTATGAGCAGATGGCACGGCCCAAAGCCAGCGCGACCTCCACGAACGAAAAGAAGACAAACGGCGACCTCGGCTTTGAGGCAACGCTGTGGTCGACCGCGGATCAAGGACGCGTCTGAATATAAGCACCCTGTCGTCGGCTTGATCTTCCTGAAATATATCTCTGATGCGTTCGAAGAAAAGCACGCGCCAAAGTGCTCGATCAGCAACGGACCCACGGCCCGATAATACCGCAGAACGGCATCGCGCTGCTCGACGGCATAACCCCCGCCGCTCGACTCTTCCATAGGCAACCGTTCGTCCACCGCGGCGGCTCACCCCTGGAGAAGCGCGCCCCCGCGTCGAAGCGGTACCCCATGTGGACGGAAGATCAGGCCTATGGGCTTTTCGAACAATACGGCGTCACGGTCACGGACGCAATAAGAGAAGAGATCTCTCAAGATCAGACTGACCCGTCAAAGTGGATCGTCGCGCCGGCACACCCGAGCGAGTGGGTCGATCTCTTCGAACCCACGACTCGCCCG
>PLFC01000047.1:0-1951 GCA_003136655.1 Vulcanimicrobiota bacterium | reverse complement strand
ATTCTCCTTGCAGATTTTCTCGACATCATCTCGGACGCAGGCATCACCCTCACCGAAACCCTCCGAGAAGAGATCCGACGCGATCTTTGCGACCTGTCGAATTGGGAGCCGTGGGACAAACTGACGCCTCTAAACCGTCGAAGCTCCGCGGAGTCCGATGCCGCACACGCCGAGATATTCCCGGGCCCGCCGGGCGCCTGGACAAGCATCATACCAGTGCCGCCCGCCTCGCCCCAGCAGATGGTCCTACGAAAAGAATACGTCGAGAACTTCATCCGCCGGCACCGAACCTAAGAGCGTCGCACCATGGTCACGACGTGCTCGCGAAACTCCTCGTGCGTCGACTCGCCATCGATAACGTCCTCGATCGCGAGGGTCGCATTCGCATTCCGGTAGGCCTCGGCTAGCTCTTCCCGTGTCGACTTCGATGCCAGAAGCTCTCCGCTCGGATCATACCACCGAGCCGCTCCACCGCGACCGCAGAGAGACCAAACGGTCTCCGAATCCGAAAAGAGTCATCTCGTGCCCGGCCCGAGACCAACTCAGCGGTCTGACCCTTATTCTCCGCCGCCCACGCGTCACCGAGATCGCAGGCCTATCCGCATACAGGAAAGCGCGGGTCTAATCCGTTGATACCGGCGCCCAAAAACGTCGCCTCCGCATTCCGGTTCGATCCGCCCGAAGCCCAGGACGTTTCGAGGTTCCGGCGCGTACGCGCCGAAACAAACCGACCCCAATTGAGCCTTTTGCGGGAGGTGTCCTATGCTTTACTTCCGTTGCTTCCGGCGCTCCGCGCTTCCCATAGCGTCTCTGCTGGCGTTGAGCGCATGCGCGGGAAGTATCGGGGCCGGATCCGTGGACGAGTCGACCACGCAAGCGTCCGCGGCACATGCACCGTCCGCGACCTTTCCGAACGCGGCCCTGACCGGTCTGCGACCGGTTCCGCACCAAATCCAGCGGCGCGCCGAAGGCGCCCGGACCTACGCGAAATCCGCCAATCTCATCTACGTCACCAACTTCTCCAATAGCACCGTGACGGTGTATGACGCGAANNGTCCGGTACGCTGTACGTCGTGAACCAGACCGATAGCATCCCCGAATACGCCCAAGGTTCTACCTCACCCAGCGTCACGATTACGACCGGCCTTTCGACTCCGACCTTCTGCGCCGTCGATGCGTCCGGTAACCTGTGGGTGACGAACCTGGGCGCGCCCAACATCACCGAGTATCCCAAGGGGTCGACGAGTCCGAGCACGATCATCACGAACGGCGCCACTTCGCCCCTCGGCATCGCATTCGACCACGCGGGCAACATGTACGTTGCCAACCGAAGCAACGTCGAAGTCTATCCGCCGGGCGGAACGAGCCCGACCACNNACGATTACCGACGGCCTCAACGACGTAATCGGCATCGCCGTGGACGCAAGCGGAACGCTCTACGCCGCGAATTACGGCGGCAATACGGTCACGGAATACAAATCGGGACAGACGTCCCCATATCAAACGATCACGGAGGGCATCTCCGAAGACGCGGGGGTCACCGTCGACAAGAAGTACGGCCTCTTTGTTGCAAACTACGGNNGACAATACGATTACCGAGTTCGCGAAAGGCAAGACGAAGCCGACCAAAAAGTCCATTTCACAGGATCTCGTGCAACCCGAGGGGATGGCGTATTCACCGCCGCTGCTTCCGTAAGAGACAACTCCGATCGCCTCCCAGTACCCTTGTTCGTCGCCGCCGACGCGTGATAGGGTAGTGTGAGATGGCGCTTCCCGAGATCGTTCTTCCCGAGACGAGGCCGGAGACCGAGTGGGTCCGCGGCCGCTCGCTGCAAAAGGTGAGCCCGACCCGAAACCACTCGTTGCTCCAACTCGCGATCGGGTCCGCACTGAGCAGTTGGGCCGGGGCGCGTGCCGAGGTCGGCACCGAGTGGCGCTTCCGGATCGCTCC